>CANJMO010000007.1 GCA_947475845.1 Caulobacteraceae bacterium
AAGTAGTCGCCGAACGAGAAGTTGCCGAGCATCTCGAAGAAGGTGTGGTGGCGCGCGGTGTAGCCGACGTTGTCCAGGTCGTTGTGCTTGCCGCCGGCGCGGACGCACTTTTGCGAGGACGCAGCGCGCGGGGCCGGGCGCGTCTCGGCGCCGGTGAAGACGTTCTTGAACGGCACCATGCCGGCATTGACGAACAGCAGGGTCGGGTCGCTCTGCGGCACCAGCGGGGCCGAGGGGACCACCAGGTGATCGGCGTCGCCGAAGTAGCTGAGGAAGGCGCTGCGGATGTCGTTCAGGCTCTGCATGAGCGCTCCGGAAGTCAGACGGCGAATGGGCGGCGAACGCGTAGAGCCGCCAGATAGATATTGCAGGCGCCCACTTAGCCAAGACGGGCCGGAAAGCCAAAGGCAAAGCGCGCGCACCCTCGACACCCTGATCACCAAGATGAACTTCGCCCTCGGCGGACAGGGCTCGGCCAAGGCGGTCAAGGTTGGCCCCACCAGCCAGATTTCGATCACCCCCAACGACGGCGGGTTCATCGAACTGGACTCGCAGCTGGCCGCCAGCGACACCCCATTCACCCTGCAGGGCGCGATCGGCGTCGATGTTCTGGCCGCCCTCGGCCTGTCCAGCGGCGTGGTGCGCAAGGTCAACACCATCAACGGCCTGACCGACGTCAAGCAGATGCGCCAGTACGGCCTGAACCTGCCCAGCAACCTCAGCCTCAGCAGCACCGACAACGCCCAGCAAGCGGCCAACGCCATCCAGTCGGCCATGTACGCCGTCAAGAAAGCCTATCAAGAGCTGGTGACACCGCCGACCATGGCGTCCGAACAGGCGGCCAAAACGTCCAGCGATCCGGGCTCGGTGCCCACCTACCTGACCAATCAGATCGCCAACTACTCGGCGGGCCTGCAGCGCCTGATGGCCAACCAGGCCAACAATTCCAGCGACAACAGCGGCAGCGTGCTGAGCCTGTTCTAGGGCGGCCTTTACGCAGGCGCGGCGCGGCCCTTAAGGTCGCCGTCACAAGATCATAAGACCTAGGGAGCGCCCATGACCCGCCATCTTCTCGGCCTGCTTTGCGCCGTCGCCTGCGCACCCCTGCTGCCCGCCGCCGCCCACGCCCAAGCGCCGGCCCCCGCCGCCGCGCCCCCTCCCTGCACCCCGGACGGCAAGATCGGCTACGTCTGCGGCCTCTCGAACGTGGAAGACTTGGTGGCCGTGCCGGGCGGACGCTGGATTCTGGGCAGCGCCATGCAGGCGGGCGCCGGCGGCGTCTATCTGATCGACGCCAACAGCCACACCGCCAAGACCATGCCGATGACCTTCGGCAAGGCGCAGAAGAACTACGACTGTACGGCGCCCGACACCAAGCTGATGCGCCTGCACGGCCTGGAACTGCGCTCGACCGCCGATGGGACGCGGACGCTCTACGCCATCAACCACGGCCGCCGCGAGTCAATCGAAGTGTTCGACGTTGACGCGGTGGCCCGCGAACCCAAGCTGACCTGGCAGGGCTGTCTGATCCTACCCGCCGGGGCCGTGCCCAACGCGGTGGCCGCCTTGCCGGGCGGTGCCCTCGCGGTGACCAAGTTCCTCGATTCCGCCGACAAGGACGGCATCGTCACTGTGATGAACGGCGGCCAGACCGGCGTGGTCTACGTCTGGAAGCCCGAGGGCAAGTTCACCGAACTGGCCGGGTCGAAGATGGCCGGAGCCAACGGCATTGTCCCCTCGCGCGACAACAAGTTCGTTTTCGTCAACGACTACGGCGGCAAGGCGGTGTGGAAGATCCCCCTGGACGGCTCGGGCAAGACGTCCAAGGTCTCGGTCGATTTTCACCCGGACAACCTGCGCTGGATGCCGGACGGCAAGATCAGTGTCACGGGCCAGTACTTCACCCTGGAAAACCGCAACGGCCTGCATGGCTGGGGCGCCGTCAAGCTCGACCCGGCCGCCATGACCATCGCGCCCTATCTGAAGGTCGACGGCAACGCCAAGTTCGACAACGGCACCACCGCCATCCAGGTCGGCAAGGAAGTGTGGATCGGCACCTTCAGGGGCGACCGCATCGCCTACCTGCCGGCGCCTTAGAAGATCGGCCTCAGCGCTCGGCCAGATGATCCACCAGCAGCCGCCAGCCCTGGGCGGTGCTGCGCCAGACGCGGACATAGTAGCCCGGCTGCATGCCGGGGCCCTTGGACCATTGCGCCTTGCCGTAGGTGTATCCAAGCAGGCCATCGCCCGAGAGTCCAGCGCTGATCAGATGGGCCTCCAGGATCGGCGGCGCCTCCGCCAGCAAGGCGAGGACCTTGCGCTTGCCCGACGCCACCGGCCGGTTCGTGCGCACCACCAGGGCCTGATCGTCCAGGCGTCCCTCGAAGGCGACGGACGGCCCGCGGGACAGGCTGGAGTCCAGCGCCGCATCGACTTCGCGCAGGCCCTGTGACGGGTCGGCCTTGGCGAGAGCCGTGAGAGTGAACACCGTCACCGCTTGAGGCGCGGCCTCGTAGATGGACGCGGGCATATCGACGCCGTGGTCCAGAACGAACATCCAGGCGCCGTCCGGACCCCGCCGCCAGATGGTCAGGTAGAACCCGCCGTCGGCCTTGCCGGCAACCTTGTACACAGACGGCCCGAGGCTGAAGGCCAGATCGTCGGAGGCCGCCACACCGATGTATTGCGGCCGCCAGGACAGTTCCCCGGACGAGGAGGCGGTTTTCAGGAAGGGCTCGGCGGGCATGGGATCGGGCAGGAACATCACCGCGCCCGGTGCGGCGAACTTGCGGAAGCCCATGGGCACGCCGATCTGGGCGACGGTCTTGGCGAAGGCCTGTTCGGCCTGTTCGACCTGGCGCGCCGACCCGCTGGTCGTCGATTTTGGGGCCATGGGCTCCAGCGCGGACGCTGAACCGGCCATGGCCAACGCGGTCACTCCCGCGGCGATCCAGCCCATGCGTAGGTCCATGCGAGTCATCCCTGGAGGCTAGCGGTTTGTGCGGTGCACAGAAAGTTGCGCGAAAGCCGGTTCAAAGGCGGGGGGAATCGCGTTGTTCTGTAGGCGGCTGTTCTACATGGAGAAACAACCGTGTCGGAAGCGACCTACGTTTCGTTCGTCCCCAAAGGCAAGACCGCCAAGCTGCGCCGGACGCTTCAGACCGAAGACACCGGCGCCTTGAAGTGGCGTGAGCACAAGACCCTGTTCGGCAGCGAGTTCTATTTCTCCGGACCGGCCGCCCTGGTCAGGCGTACGCACGAGTACGTCACGCTTTGGCTGACAACAGTTCGCTAGGCGATGGGCTTAGGCTGGGCTGATCTGGCGCGCATCAAGCCCAGAAGAACCAGACCGATCACTAGCGGCGTCAGGTAGTAGAACAGCCGGAATCCAAGAAAGGCCGCGGCCAATTGCGAACGGTCGATCTGCGGCAACAGCTTGGCCATCACCACCTCGAACACCCCTGCTCCGCCCGGTACGCCTGACAGCAAGCCCGCCACGATACTGATGACATAGGCGCTGAGCAGATCGGCGAAGCGCGGGGCATGAGCGCCCAGCAACAGCCAGAACACCGCCGCCCCGGCGATCAGGTCGGCGGCGCCGAACAGGATCTGGATGAGGGTGAGGCCAGGGCGCGGCGGTTTGAACTCGAACTTGAAGATGCGGATCTTGTCCGGCGCCAGAGCTCCCGCGGTGGCGTAAAGCGCCAGCCCGACCCACATCAGCCCCCCGGTCATGCGGCCGACGAACGGCTCCATGTGCAACTGGGCGTAGACCATGTCCGAGGCGTGCAGCAGAAGCCCGCCGGCCAGGGCCAGCACACCGAGCATGAAGGTGATGGTTCCGTAGGCCGTGACCTGCGCCACCTTGCCCAGGCCCACTTCGAAGTGGCGATAGGAGTTGGCCCTTAAGGCCCCGCCGACCAGGAAGCCGAACCCCAGCGTATTGGCCAGGGCGAAGGCGATGAAAGCGTTGCGCATGCCGATCCCGATCGGCACCCGGGCGCCCGCCCAGCGCAGGGCGACCTGTTCATTGGCCGCCAACAACACATAGACGAACAGTGACAGGACGATCGCCGCGGCCGCGCGGCCCGGTCCCCACAAGACGATGGCGTGGCGCACCTGGTTGGGATCGATCTTGTGCAGTTCTCGCCACAGCACGAAGCCCGCCACCGCCAGCAACAGCACGGGAAACAGGCGCACAAGGACCTTGATCGAGGGACGAGCCATCGGAATCCAAAAGCGAACCGGCCGATCCAGAAGGGCTGGGCCGCCGCCGGGTTCCAGTGGCGCGCTTGTCGCACGAACCGTTGGGCGAGGAATAGAGGCCTCGGCCAGTCCAAAATCTGGGCGCCAGTCAGACATATGGCCGCCCCAAAGCTACGGTTCCTAAGCGTTGAAGTCGGGTGGGCGCCCAAGGAAGCAACGCACGTGATCGCCAGTAAAACCAAGACCATCATCGGCTCGGGCCTCAGCGCCTTGGCCCTCGTCGCCGCCGGCGCCGCCCTCGGTTCGGCTCATGCCGGAGCCCAGACCAGCGCCGCCCGCCCGGTCAATACGCCACGCCCCGCGCCGGCCCCCGGCACCCCGGCGTCCTTCGCCGACATCGTCGAGCGCGTCGCTCCGGCGGTGGTGTCGATCGACATCGAAGAGAAGATGGGCCCCAGCCGCACCGCCTTTACCCGCGGCCCCTCGGCCGGCCAGGAAGACGAAGACGACGGCCTGCTCAACATCCCAGGCTTCGACATGCGGCGCATGTTCCCACAGGGCCCGGGCCAGCAGCAGCAACAGCCGCGGGAGCCGCGCAAGGCCTCCGGCTCTGGCTTCTTCATCTCGCGCGACGGCTACATCGTGACCAACAATCACGTGGTCGAGAACGCCGCTACGATCGCCGTGCGCACCAACGACGAGCGCGAACTGAAGGCCAGGCTAGTCCGCTAGACTATCCCCTGACGCCCGCCCAATCGGCCCAGTTCGCGGCCATCGGCGGGCCAATGATGCAACGGCTCTGCTACGACCTGGCGGCCAAGGAATACAGGGTCGCCTACTGATGAAACCGGACCATTGCGATTTCTGCGGCTCGGGCGAGTTCGACGACGTCTAACGGCCCTATGTCTCGCTGCGTGAGGTCTCGGTGGCGGTCTGCCGCCAATGCGGTCTGTCCTACAGCCGATATGCCGACGTGCCCTACACCCGCGATCCGCGCCCGAGCGGCGATGCCGACTGGGGCAATATCCGCTGGGCCAAGGGCTTCCGCCTGGACGCCCTGCGCCCGCAACTCACGGGCTTGGTCCGCGACGGCAAGATGAGCCGGGTACTGGATGTCGGCGCCAATCGCGGCAGCTTCCTGGAGTGGCTGCTGGAGCAGTGCCCAGACACTAAGTTCACCGCCGTCGAGCCCGACGAGCGGGTTGTGACGACCTATCGGGACCGGCCCGAGATCGACATCCGCCTAGCCAAGCTGGAACACACCACGCTCGAGCCGGACGCCTACGACTTCGCCTATTGCTGCCAGACGCTGGAGCACGCGGACTCGCCAGCCTCCATGATCGCGTCGATGCATTCGGCGCTGAAGGTCGGCAGGGTGATGTTCATCGAGGTGCCGAACATCGAGGTGATCTCCTATCCGCTGACGGTCGAGGAGTTCTTCATCGACAAGCACACCACCCACTTCGGCCACCGGCTGCTGACCAGCTACGTCGAATGGTCCGGCTTCCGCCTGGAAGAAGGGACCAATCCGGCTGATGACATCCTCAACGTCCGCATCGTCGCCACCAAGATCGGGCCGCAGATCGACGGGCCCCTCGATTACCTGCGCTGCTCGATCTACGCCAACGACCAGGAAGCCCACGAGAAGTTCACCGGCACCAAGGTGCGCATCGAGACGGTGTTCGAAAACCTCAAGCGCCTGCGCGAGATGCGCGACGCCCAGGGGGCCACGCGGCCCTACATCTACGTCAAGATGTTCGAGACCATCTCGCCGGACGAGGAGCAGCACTTCCGCGACAAGTTCAAGGACGTCGGCGACGAGATCACCCTTGAGATGCTGCACAACATGACCGCATCGACAACGTCGAGGACCACCTGGGCGTCGATGTGCCCAAGTACACGCCCAAGCGCATCTGCCCGGCGCCGTTCTACATGTCGTCGGTGGCGGCCAACGGCGACGTCACCATCTGCTGCGTCGACTGGAGCTGGTCGTCCAAGGTCGGCAACCTGAAGGACAAGAGCCTGAAGGACATCTGGTACGGCCCGGAGCTCAATGAGATCCGCCGCAAGCTGCTCAACGGCCAGCGCAAGGACGTCAAATCCTGCGCCAACTGCACCTGGGACTGGAGCCACCCGGACAACATCGACCACATATCCCAGGCCAAGGCCGACGCCATCGTCGACTATTACCGGCAGACCGTAGGCGCCTAGGCCCAGGCCACGGCCCGCTTCAAAATCTCCTCGGCATCGTCCGGCGCCGTATCGGCGGCCCAGGCCACGAACTGGTCAGGGCGCACCAAGATCAGCGACGCGCCGTAGCGTTCTCGGCCGCCCGAACGGGTGTCGCGGATCACCTTGAGCGGAATGCCGAGCGCCGCCGCCGCGGTCTCGAACGGCGCCGCGTCCGCATCCAGGGTGACCAAGGTGAAATCTGGTCCAAGCGCCTCGAACACATTACCGCCGTCCGACAGCGGCTGCGGCGCAAAGTGGTGGCCGGCGCGGGCGGTGAAGACGTGCGAGCCCACGGCGCTGGGCGCGCCCAGCCCGCCGCTGACGATCGAGGAGCCTTCGTAATTGGGCTCGAAGCTGTTGACCTCGCCCTTGGCTCCGGCCTGGCGCGCGCTCCATTCCTGCTCGAAGGCAGGCTTGTCCCGGCTCGGATCGTAGTCCGCGACAAACCGGCGATCCGTGCCGATGGCGGCCTCGATAAAGTCGCGGGCGGTGGAGGCGAACACCGGGCGGCGTTCTTCGTCGTAGCTGTCCAGCAGCGCGGGCGCGGCCCAGCCTTGCGTCACCGCGGCCAGTTTCCAACCGAGGTTGGCGGCGTCCTCCAGGCCCGTGTTGATACCGTAGCCGCCATAGGGCGGGTGGCTGTGGGCGGCGTCGCCGGCGATGAACAGGCGGTCTGAGCGATAGCTATTGGCCAGGGCGATGCGCAGGTCCCAGAAGCCGATGTAGTCCAGCTCAAGCTCGAAAGGCCGGCCCACAGCCTGCCGCAGGTAGGCCTTGAAGTCGAAGTTGCCGGCGGTGGTCCCCAGCGGCACCGGGGCGTGGAAGAACCAGCGCTCGCCGAGGTCGACCCGGCCGAAGAACTGCCAGTAGCCCTCCAGCGCCGGGTGCAGGACATTGAAGTAGGACTTGCCGGGATAGCGCTTCAGCAACTCGTGCAGCTCACGCGAACGGAACACCAGCAGCACCATCAGGCGATCGTGCTCCGAGCGGGTCTCGGTGATGCCGGCGGCCTGGCGCACCATCGAGCGGCTTCCGTCACAGCCCACGACGTAGTCGGCGCGCACGGCTATCCGCTCGCCGGTGTCGCGGTTGAAGGCTTGCACCTGCGCGCCGCCCTCGTCCTGCGTCACCGCCTCGGCATTGAAGCCGTACAGCGCGTCGATGGCGTCGATTTTCGCCGCTCGCGCCCGCAGCACGGTCTCGGTGGCGTACTGCGGCAGGCGCTCATTGGCTGTGAAATAGTAGTCCTGCACCCAGTCGCGCTGCAGCCAGTCATAGTGATAGTCGCCCAGCAGCGAGCCATAGGCGGTCAGGCCGCCGATGCCGTATTCCGGCGGAATGGTGCGCGCGGCGCGCAGCTGTTTCTCGGCGCCCCAGACATGGAAGTGCTCCATGGTCCTCTGCGTCAGGTTCTGGCCCTTGGGTACGGTGTGCATCGCCGCCGCGCGCTCGATCACGGTGCAGGCGACACCGCGCTGGCCGAGCTCGATCGCCAGACCCAGGCCGACCGGCCCGCCGCCGACGATGGCGACCGTCGTCTGTCTGTCCTGGATCATGTTAAGCGCCTCGCAAACTACGCTCTAAGTGGCCGACTTCCGGCTGCCGATCAACGCGCTGCGACGATCGGTTTCTAGCCGATTGGGATTCGGTGGTGTAGGCAGGCGTCAATTGCCGGGGAGGCTGTCATTTCCCAAGTCGATCAACCGTTCACGCCGCGCATGCGCCTGGCCATGCTGGCCATCTGCCTGGGGGTGACCCTGTCGGGGCTCGACGGCGTGATCGTCAACGTCGCCCTGCCGCAGATTTCGCAGCAGCTTCAGGTCTCGGCGGCCGCTTCGGTTTGGATCGCCACCACCTACCAGCTGGCGGTAATCGCCAGCCTCCTGCCCTGCGCCGCCGTCGGCGAGTCGATCGGCTACCGCCGTGTCTACCTCGCCGGGATGGCCGTGTTCCTGGCCGGCTCGGCCGCCTGCGCGCTGTCGGTGAACCTGCCCCTACTACTGGCCTCGCGCGCCCTTCAGGGTGTCGGCGGCGGAGCCATGATCGGGGTCTCGATGGCGCTGGTCCGTTTCATCTATCCGCCAAAGCGCGTCGGCCAGGGGATCGCGCTCTACGGCCTCGTCGCGGCGCTTTCCATGACCATCGGCCCGTCTGTCGCCGCCGCGATCCTGTCAGTCGGGCCGTGGCCCTGGCTGTTCGCGGTCAACCTGCCGATCGGCGCCGTCGCCCTGGCGCTCGGCATGCCGCTTCTGCCGCATACCGGGACGACCCCGCGCAAGTTCGACGCCGTGGGCGCCCTGTTGAGCGCCGTGATGTTCGTCAGCCTGATCGGCGGGGTCGAAGCATTGGGCGAGGTCCGCACCCTCGGCTGGGGCGTCGGCTTGCTGGCATTGGGCTCAGTCTGTGGCTTCGTCCTGGTGCGCCACCAAAGCGGCCAGGCGACGCCGCTGCTGCCGCTCGACCTTTTGACCCACCGGCCGTTCTTCCTGGCCGGGACGACCTCGTTCTGCACCTATGCGGCCCAGGCCACTGCCTTCGTCGCCCTGCCGTTCGTTTTCCATCAGGACATGATGAAGTCGGTGACGCAGACCGGAGTCCTGATGACGCCCTGGCCGTTCCTGACGGTGCTGGCCGCGCCGGTCTCGGGGCGCCTGGCCGACCGCCTGCCGCCGGGTGTGCTGACCGGCATCGGCCTGATCGGCCTCACCGCCGGCCTGGTTCTGCTGGCCACCGTCGGCGACGCCGCCTCGGCCCCCGACATCGTCTGGCGCATGGGCTTGTGCGGCCTGGGCGTCGGTCTGTTTCAGGCGCCCAATAACCGCGCCATGCTGCTCTCGGCGCCGCCCGCGCGTAGCGGCTCTGCCAGCGGCATGGTGGCGGTCGCGCGTATCTCTGGCATGGCCTTCGGCGCCACCGTGGCGGCGCTGTCCTTCACCCTGTTCAAGGAAGGCGGCGACCGGAACGGCGTGCTGATCGCGGCCGGATTGTCGACCCTCGCCTGCATCGCCAGCTTCATGCGCTCGCGCCCAGTCCCAGCTAGCGCGACCTCGTGAAAGCCCTGATCGTTTCGACCATATAGGCGATGTGGTCCTGGCCCAGGCCCGGATAGACGCCAACCCAGAAGCTGTCGCGCATGACCTTGTCGCTGTTGGTCAGCTCGCCGTGCACGCGGAAATCGCGGCCCTTCATGTAGGGCTGCCGGGTCAGGTTGCCGGCGAACAGCAGGCGCGTGCCGATCTTCTTGCTGTTCAGGTGCTGCACCAGATCGTCGCGGGCGAACGGCGCGCCGTCCCTCACCGTCAGCAGGAAGCCGAACCACGAGGGCTCGGTCCCCGGCGTGGCTTCCGGCAGGATGAACACTTCCTCCAGGTCCTCCAGCCCGGCCCTGAGCGCGCTCCAATTTGCGCGGCGGGCGGCGATGAAGTCCTCCAGATGATCCATCTGGGCCAGGCCGACAGCGGCCTGCATGTCGGTGATCTTCAGATTGTAGCCGAGATGGCTGTAGGTGAATTTGTGATCGTAGCCGGGCGGCAGGTCGCCGAGCGTCCAGCCGAACCGCTTGCCGCAGGTATTGTCCTGGCCCGGGTCGCAATAGCAGTCGCGGCCCCAGTCGCGAAACGCCTCCATCGCCCGGCGCAGGGTCGGGTCCTGGGTGAATACCGCCCCGCCCTCGCCCATGGTGATGTGGTGCGCGGGATAGAAACTCAAGGTACCGATGTCGCCGAAGGTGCCCACATGCCGCCCGCCGACGGTGGCGCCCAAGGCATCGCAGCAGTCCTCCACCAAGAACAGGTCGTGGTCAGCCGCCAGCTTGGCCAAGGCGGGCGCGTTGAACGGGTTGCCCAGGGTGTGGGCGACCATGATGGCGCGGGTCTGCGGCGTGATCGCCGCGGCGACCGCCTCGACATCGATGTTGTAGTCGGGGATGCCGATGTCCACGAACACCGGCTTCATGCCCCACTGCAGCGCCGGATTGACCATGGTCGGAAATCCCGCCGCCGCCGTGATCACCTCGGCCCCCGGCGTTAGGGCGCGCTCACGCAGGAGCGGCGAGGTCAGGGCCGAGAAGGCCACCAGATTGGCCGACGAGCCCGAGTTGACGGTCAGGGCCGAACGGATGCCGATGCGCTTGGCCAGACGCTCCTGGAACTGGGCGTTGTAGCGGCCAGTGGTCAGCCAGAACTCCAGGGACGAATCCACCAGGGTCTTCACGTCGGAAGCGTCGAACACCCGGCCATTGACCGGCACGGACGAGGCGCCGGCCTCGAACGGCTTGGGCGCATGCACCAGGCCGCAGTACTCGCCCACCAGGGCCATGATCTCGGCGTGCACCGTCGCGGCGTCGCGTTTTGTCGTCACGTCGGTCACCAGGTCTTCCACTCCGCCTGGCCGCTGGCCCAGCGGTCCTCAAGGAAATTCTTGTCGCGCAGGGTGTCCATGGGGCGCCAGAAGCCCGCGTGGCTGAACGCGCGTAACTCGCCGTCCCGCGCCAGGCTCTCCATCGGCTCGCGCTCCCACAGGGTGGCGTCGTCGGCGATGCGCTCGCCGACCTTGGGCGACAGCATGAAGAAGCCGCCGTTGATCAGCCCGCCTTCGTCCTCAGGCTTTTCCTGGAAGCCGGTGACCACCTCGCCGTCCATCTGCAGGGCGCCGAGCGGCTCAGCGGCCGCACCGCCGTCACCGTCGCCTGTTTGCCGTGCGCCTTGTGGAAGGCAAGCTGAGCATGCAGGTCGACGTCGGCCACCCCGTCGCCATAGGTGAAGGCGAACACCTCCTCGTCGCCCACATACGGCAGGGCCCGTTTCAAGCGACCGCCGGTCATGCTCTGCTCGCCGGTGTCGATCAGGGTCACCCGCCACGGCTCGGCCGCCTTGCGGTGCACTTCCATGAAGTTGTCCGCCATGTGGAAGGTCACGTCGGACTGGTGCAGGAAGTAGTTGGCGAAATACTCCTTGATCACATAGCCCTTGTAGCCAAGGCAGATGATGAAGTCGTTGTGGCCGTACTGGCTGTAAATCTTCATAACGTGCCACAGGATCGGCCGTCCGCCGATCTCGACCATCGGCTTGGGTTTGGAGACCACCTCTTCGGAGATGCGCGTACCGAGCCCCCCGGCCAGGATCACCACCTTCATTGCTTTTCTTAGGTCCCTGCCGGGCGCGACCCCCACCGACTCACGCCGGGCATCAGTGTTCCAAGATCAGGCGCCCGACGCAAAGGGCGTTTGCACCCGCAGAAGCCTTTTCAAACCCAGCCGTTTTCGCTCTAACGTCCGCCACCGCCGTACCGGAATAGAAGGATGAGGGCCTTGGGCAGCAGACGTTCCTTGCACGGGCTTCAGGTCGACGCCGAACTGGCGGCGTTCATCGAGGACAAGGCCCTGCCCGGGACCGAGGTTTCGGCCGACGATTTCTGGCGCGGGCTGGCCGGGCTGATCGCCGACTTCGCCCCCCGCAACCGCGCGCTTCTGGCAGAGCGAGATCGGCTCCAAGCCGAGATCGACGCCTGGCATCGTGCCCATCCTCTGCCCTACGACGGCGCTGAGTACGAAGCGTTCCTGCGCTCCATCGGCTACCTGCAGCCTGAGCCGGAAGCCTTCAGCATTTCCACCGCCAACACCGATCCCGAGATCGCCACCATGGCCGGGCCGCAGCTGGTCGTGCCCCTGACCAACGCCCGCTTCGCGCTGAACGCCGTCAACGCCCGCTGGGGCGGCCTCTACGACGCGCTCTATGGCACCGACGCCATCGCCGAAGATGGGACTCTGGAGCGCGGCTCAGCCTTCAATCCCGCCCGCGGAGCCGAAGCAGTGGCCCGTGGACGCGCTCTGCTGGATCAGGCCGCCCCACTGGCTTCCGGCTCGCACGCCGACGCCAAGGGCTACAGCATCAAGGACGGCGCCCTGGATGTGGACCTCGGCGACGGTCACGCCGCCCGCCTGGTGCGACCCGATACGTTCGTCGGCTACACCGGACAACCCGAAGATCCCAAGACCGTGCTGCTGCGCCACAATGGCCTGCACATCGAAATCCGCTTCGACCGCGCCCATCCGATCGGCAAGACCGACGCGGCGGGGATCTCCGACATCCAGATGGAAGCCGCGCTTTCCACCATCATGGACGGCGAGGACAGCGTCGCCACCGTCGACGCCGCCGACAAGGTCGAGCTCTACCGCAACTGGCTCGGCCTGATGCAGGGCACGCTGAGCGCCAGCTTCAAGAAAGACGGCAAGACCCTCGACCGCCGGATGGCTGAGGACAGGTCTTATGTCGGCATAGACGGCAAGCCGTTAACCGTGGCTGGGCGTAGCGTGATGCTGATCCGCAACGTCGGCCTGCACCTGACCATCGACGCGGTGCTGGATGCCGACGGTAACGAGGTTCCGGAAAGCCTGCTCGACCTGGCCATCGTTTCCCTGATCGGCAAGCATGACCTGAAGCCCCGCCGCAACAGCAAGGCCGGCTCGATCTACATCGTGCGGCCCAAGATGCACGGCCCGGACGAGGTCGCCTTCGCCGACGAGGCCTTCGACCGCGCCGAACAGGTCGCCGGCCTGCCGCCCCTGACGCTGAAGATGGGCGTGATGGACGAGGAGCGCCGCACCAGCGCCAACCTGGCCGGTTGTATCGCTTCCGCCCGTCGCCGCATCTTCTTCATCAACACCGGCTTCCTCGACCGCACCGGCGACGAAATCCACACCTCGATGGAAGCCGGTCCGATGCTGCGCAAGGCGCAGATCAAGACCGCGCCTTGGCTGGCTGCCTATGAGGACCGCAACGTCGACTACGGCATCCGCTGCGGCCTGCCCGGCCGCGCCCAGATCGGCAAAGGCATGTGGGCGGCGCCGGACCAGATGGCTTTGATGCTGCAGCAAAAGATCGGCCACCCGATGTCGGGCGCCTCGACCGCCTGGGTGCCCTCGCCCACCGCCGCCGTGCTGCACGCGACGCACTACCACCAGGCCGACGTCGCCGCGCGCCGCGCCGCTCTAGCCGATCGCGCCATCGCTCCGCTGGCGACCCTGCTGACCCCGCCCCTGGCGCCGGGCCGCAACTGGTCGGCCGAAGAGGTGCGCGAGGAACTCGACAACAACTGCCAGGGCATTCTGGGTTACGTCGTGCGCTGGATCGACCAGGGCGTCGGCTGCTCCAAGGTGCCGGACATCCACGACGTCGGACTGATGGAGGACCGCGCCACCCTGCGCATCTCCAGCCAACACATCGCCAACTGGCTGCGCCACGGGATCGTGCAGGAGAGCGAGGCCATGGAAGCGCTGAAGCGGATGGCCCTGGTGGTCGACAAGCAGAACGCCTCAGACCCGCTGTACAAGCCCATGGCGCCGGCCTTCGACGGCCCGGCTTTCAAGGCTGCCAGCGAACTGGTGTTCAAGGGCGGTGAACAACCCAACGGCTACACCGAATGGCTGCTCAACAGCTGGCGTAAACAGGCCAAGGCCCAAGCGTAAAAGAACAAAGGAAACGACCGTGACCGACCTGACCCTCGACGCCGCCCAGACCATCCTCGCCGACGGCCTGAAGTACGCCGCCGACAACAAGCTCAACCCCCTGGCCATCGTGGTGCTGGACGCGCGCGGCGCGCCCAAGGCCCTTGCCGCCCAGGACGGGACCAGCCTCAAACGCACCGACGTCGCCCGCGGCAAGGCCTACGGCGCCCTGTCGCTCGGCATGGGCTCGCGCTCGATTTTCAAGCGCGCCAAGGAGCAGCCCTACTTCATCGCCGCCGTGGGCCAGACCCTGGAGGGCGCCCTGATTCCCGTGCCGGGCGGAGTGCTGATCCGCAGCGCGGAAGGCAAGGTCATGGGCGCGGTCGGCATCTCCGGCGACACCTCGGACAATGACGAAGCCGCCGCCATGGCCGGCATCGCCGCGGCGGGTCTCAAGGGCGATCCTGGCGCGGACTAGGAACTTCGTTCTCTCAGCGCCGTTCCTGTGGCCTGGAACAATACTGGAGACGACAAATGGCTGAAGGTGGTGATACCGCAGGCGGTATGGGCATGGGCATGATCATCGCCCTGCTCCTCGTTCTGATCGTGGTCGTGGGCGGCGGGTTCTACCTGTTCGGCGGCGGCGGTGGAAAATCTTCAAACCCCGTAGCCGCGGCTGGCAACGCCGCCGCGGGCGCGGCCTCGGCGGGCGGGACCACCGTCAGCGGGACCCTCAAGGTCAACTAGGCGCATCGTTTCGAACCGCTAGACTGGCCCTCCTCACAGGGGGCCAATTTGAGTCGGCGCGCCACACTATCCACCGCCGTCCTGCCGATTCTGGCTCTGCTGGGATCGATGGCCTCGATCCAGGTAGGCGCGGCGACAGCTCAACGGCTATTCCCGGTGATCGGGGCGCAGGGCGCGACCGCCCTGCGTGTCACCCTGGCGGCAGCCATTCTGCTGGCCATCCATCGGCCCTCGTTCAAAGCCCTCAACCGCCTCCATCTGCGGTCCATCCTGCTCTACGGCGTCTCGCTGGGCGCGATGAACCTGCTGTTCTACATGTCCCTGCGCACCATTCCGCTGGGCGTCGCGGTGGCGGTGGAATTCACCGGGCCGCTGGTCGTAGCCGCAGCCTCGCAGCGGGGCAGGCTCGACATCCTGTGGCTGCTATTGGCGGCCGCCGGGCTTGTCGCTCTGGCGCCGTTCTGGGGCGGAGGGGCCAACCTCGACCCCATCGGCCTGCTGCTGGCGCTGGGCGCCGGCGCCTTCTGGGGCCTCTACATCCTGTTCGGGCCGAAGGCGGCGGAGGTCGGCGAAGGCGCCGCCACCGCCTGGGGCATGACCGTGGCCGCCGTGGTTGCCGCGACGTTCGGCGTCGCCCATTCGGGTGCCGCGTTGCTGTCCCCAGCTCTGCTACCGCTCGGTCTCGCGGTGGCGGTGCTGTCCAGCGCCTTGCCTTACTCGCTGGAGATATTCGCCCTGACCCGTCTGCCGCGCACTACCTTCGGCACGCTGATGAGCCTGGAGCCCGCCGGCGGCGCCGTGGTCGGCTGGGTGATGCTCAACCAGCACCTGACCCTGCGCCAGGGCGCGGCCATCGCCGCCATCATCCTGGCCTCAGCCGGCGCCGCCGCGAGTCTGATCTCCAGCCGCCAGAAGACGCCGCCCGTTCCCTAGTGGGCTTCCATGAGGCTGCGAAATACGAAGAAGGCGCCGGCCGCAATCAGGGCGAATCCTATGGCGTGGTTCATCGTGATCCTCTGGCCGAGATAGAAGACCGAGAAGGCGGCGAACACGCTCAGGGTGATGACTTCCTGGATCGCCTTTAGCTGGGCCACCGAATAGACGTCGCTGCCGATGCGGTTGGCCGGCACCACCAGCCAGTATTCAAAGAAGGCGATGCCCCAACTGGCCAGCACGGCCATCCACAAGGCTTTGTCCTTGAACTTCAGGTGGCCGTACCAGGCGAAGGTCATGAACAGGTTCGAGCCGATCAGCAGCAGGATCGGCAACAGGCGCGCGGACATCAGTTCGATCCCAACAGCCGGCGCGCCTGCTTCAAATGCGGCGCGTCGAGCATCTTGCCGTCCAGCGACAGCACACCGGCGCCCGGATGGGCCTCGAACAGGGCGACGACGCGGCGGGCGTGCTCCAGAGCCTGGGCCGTCGGCGTGAACACCCGATTGATCGGCTCGACCTGAGCCGGGTGGATGGCCATCATCCCGGCGAAGCCCTCGCGGCGGCCCTGCTCGGCGTAGCGTTCCAGGCCCTCCAGGTCGCGGAAGTCGGCATATACCGTTTCAAGGGCCGGCACCCCCGCCCCCGCCGCTCCGGCCAGGCACAGGCTGCGGGCCAGCCGGCACAGATCAGTGAAACTTCCGTCCGGTGCGCGGTTGGTCTCCGCCCCCACAGCCGTGGGCAAGTCCTCCGAGCCCCAGGTCAGGCCGATCAGGCGACCGGGCTTCAGGTCGGCGTAGGACCCTAGCGCGAAGATCGAGCGCGCCGTCTCGGTGGCGATAGGTAGAATGCGGGTTGACCGCAGCGGTAGGCCCGCGGCGGACTCCAGAGCGTCGAGCCGGGCGCTGAGCCCCGCTACATCGGCGGCGGAATCCGGCTTTGGC
Source organism: Caulobacteraceae bacterium (assembly GCA_947475845.1). GTDB lineage: Bacteria > Pseudomonadota > Alphaproteobacteria > Caulobacterales > Caulobacteraceae > BOG-938. The sequence continues at coordinate 16,507 of CANJMO010000007.1, forward strand.
AGCATGATCCCATCCGGCGCCCCGGCCATGATCACGGATAGATCATCCTCCGCCAAGCCGCTGGCCAGGGGGTTGATACGCACCCAGACCTGAGGCGCTCGCGGCCGGGATCGAGCCTGTAGGAATTCCAGGGCCAAGGCGCGCGCGTGCGGCTTGCGCTCGAGGGCGACAGAGTCCTCGAGATCGAGGATCACCACGTCGGCGCCCGAGGCGTCCGCCTTGGCCAGCTTGGCCTCGGTGTCGGCCGGAATGAACAGCCACGAGCGGGGGGTCATGCGGCCTTCCTGTGCATCAGGGCGGTCCGGTTGGCCTGGCAGACCATCTCGCCCGATTGGTTGAAAGCGCGGTGCTGGAAGGTGACGATACCGGCGGTCGGCCACGACTTGCTCTCGCGCTTGTCGATCACCGTCGTCTCGAAGCGCAGGGTGTCGCCGATGAACACGGGCTTGGGCATGGTCACCGCGTCATAGCCGAGGTTGGCGACGAGGGTCCCGAGCGTGGTGTCCTCGACCGAAGCTCCGACCATCAGGGCGAATGTGAAAAGGCCGTTGACCACAACCCGGCCGAACTCGGTGCCGGCGGCATATTCGGCGTCCAGGTGCAGCGGCTGGGGGTTGTGCGTCAGGGTGCTGATCAGCAGGTTGTCGGTCTCTGTCACGGTCCGATGCAGCCCGTGCACGATCACCTCTCCGACCGTGAAATCCTCGTAGGCGCGCCCCGCCATGAATCAGCCCTCTGGAACCAGGACGGCCAGGGTAACCCCTTCGGCGGTCTGATCGCCAACCTTGACCGACAGACGCCCCAGCTTTCCGGCGAAGGGGGCGACAAGGTTGTGCTCCATCTTCATCGCTTCCAGCGTGATGAGAGGCTGCCCCTTGGCCACCGTATCGCCTTCAGCGGCGTGGATCGCGACGATGCGGCCCGGCATGGGCGAGATCACCTTGCCGTCGCCGGCGCCGCTGTCCTCAAGGCCCTGGGCGTGGGGTTCCGTGAAGGCCCAAGCCTCGCCCGCCTCGAACACCACGATATCGTCCCCGTCGATCAGCACCGGCGGGGCTGGGCGCTCGCCGGGCTGCAGCGCCGCGCGATAGGTCTGCCCGCCATGCTGCACGGCGGCTTCCAAGCTCGGCGCGGCGCCGACGCGAAACCCCGCGAGGGCGCTCCAGGGATCGTTTCCAGCGGCGGGCAGGCGCGAGGCCGCGGCGGCTCGGACCACCGCTTACGGCGGCTTGGCGGGCGGCAGCAAATGGTCCAGGTGGCTCTCGATGAAGCTGGTGTCTATGCGCCCGGCGACGAAGTCCGGCTCGGACAGGCAACGGGCCAGGAAACCGGCATTGGTGCGCACCGGCCAGACCTGCACCTGGCGGCAGGCGTCGGCCAGCTTGGAGGCGGCCGCTTCGCGGGTCGGCCCATGGGCGACCAGTTTGGCGATCATCGGGTCGTAGAACGGGCTGATGGCGCCGCGCTGCTCCACCCCTGTCTCGATGCGGATGCCGTCCGGCAGGACAAAGCGGTCCAGCGGCCCGGTCGAGGGTAGAAACCCCGTGGCCGGATTCTCAGCGTAGAGTCGCGCTTCCATCGCCCAGCCGTTCAGCACGATCCGATCCTGGGTCAGCGGCAGAGGCTCGCCGGATGCCACGCGCAGCTGCCACTCCACAAGATCGAGCCCAGTGATCGCCTCGGTAATGGGGTGCTCGACCTGCAGCCGGGTGTTCATCTCCATGAACCAGACGTGGTCGGCGCGCAGACCTTGCGACGCGTCGGCAATGAACTCGACCGTGCCCGCGCCCTGATAACCTACCGCCAGCGCCGCCCTGACCGCCGCCCCGCACACAGCATTCCGCGTCGCCGCGTCCATGCCGGGCGCGGGTGCCTCCTCGATCACCTTCTGATGCCGGCGTTGCAACGAGCAGTCACGCTCGAACAGATGCACCGCATGGCCATGGGCATCGGCGAACACCTGCACCTCGATATGACGCGGATGGGCGATCAGCCGTTCGATCAGGACCTTATCGTCGCCGAAGCTGGCCGTGGCTTCTCGGCGGCAAGACGTCAGGGCGGCGTCGAAATCCTCGGACCGGCCCACCTCGCGCATGCCCTTGCCGCCGCCGCCGGCCACCGCTTTGATCAGCACGGGATAGCCGATGGCGTCGGCCTCGCGGCGCAACCGCTCGGGCGACTGGTCCTCGCCGAGATAGCCGGGCGTCACCGGCACCCCGGCCTCGCTCATCAGCCGCTTGGCCGCATCCTTCAGGCCCATGGCGCGGATAGCGGCGGGCGGCGGCCCGACCCAAACCAACCCCGCAGCCTGCACCGCCTCGGCGAAGGCGGCATTCTCGGACAGGAAGCCGTAGCCGGGGTGGATCGCCTCGGCGGCCGTCTGCCTAGCGGCGGCCAGGATCGCATCGGCGTTCAGATAGCTCTCGCGCGCCGGTGGCGGCCCGATCAGCACCGCCTCGTCGGCATCGCGCGCATGTGGCGCCCCGGCATCCGCTTCCGAATAGACAGCGACGGTGCGCACGCCCATGCGTCGCGCGGTGCGGATGATGCGGCGGGCGATCTCCCCGCGGTTGGCAATGAGGACCGAGCCGATCATCACATGCGGAACAGGCCGAACCGCGGCGAGGCCGGGATCGGGGCGTTGAGGGCTGCGCTGATGGCGAGGCCGAGCACATCGCGCGTCTGGGCGGGGTCGATGATCCCGTCGTCCCACAGCCGAGCGGTGGCGTAGTAGGGGCTGCCCTCGGCCTCGAACCGCTGGCGGATCGGATCCTTGAACGCGGCCTCATCCTCGACCGGCCATTCGCCGCCCTTGGCCTCGATCGATTCCCGCTTGACGGTGGCCAGGACCGAAGCCGCCTGCTCGCCCCCCATCACGCTGATGCGGCTGTTGGGCCAGCTGAACAGGAAACGCGGGGAATAGGCCCGTCCGGCCATGCAGTAGTTGCCGGCGCCGAACGAGCCGCCGATCAGGACAGTGAACTTGGGGACCGAGGCCGTCGCGACAGCGGTGACCAGCTTGGCGCCGTCCTTGGCGATGCCGCCTGCCTCGTATTTCCCGCCGACCATGAAGCCGGAGATGTTCTGCAGGAACACCAACGGGATGCGCCTCTGGCAGGCCAGTTCGATAAAGTGGGCGCCCTTCAGCGCGCTTTCGGAGAACAGCACCCCATTGTTGGCCAGGATCGCCACCGGCTGGCCCCAGATACGGGCGAAGCCGGTTACCAGGGTCTGGCCATAGAGCGCCTTGAACTCGTCGAACTCAGACCCATCGACGATCCGCGCGATCACCTCGCGCACGTCATACGGCGCGCGCACATCCGGCGGGACGATGCCGTAAAGCTCGGCCGGGTCATAGGCGGGCGGGACGGGTTCGGCCAGATTGATGTCCACGACCTTCTTATGGTTCAGCCGTCCGACGATGGAGCGCACGATCTCCAACGCATGCTCATCATTGGCGGCGACGTGATCGACCAGACCGCTTTTCCTCGCATGCATGTCCGCGCCGCCGAGCTCTTCGGCCGAGATAACCTCGCCCGTGGCGGCCTTCACCAGCGGAGGACCGGCCAGGAAGATCGTGCCCTGCCCGCGAACGATCACGGTCTCGTCGCTCATCGCGGGGACATAGGCGCCGCCGGCGGTGGACGAGCCCATGACGCAGGCGATCTGCGAAATGCCCTCGGCCGACATATTGCCTGGTTGAAGAAGATGCGGCCGAAGTGGTCGCGGTCGGAGAAGACCTCGGCCTGGTAAGGCAAGTTCGCCCCGCCGCTGTCGACCAGGTAGATGCACGGCAGGCGGTTCTGCTGGGCGATCTCCTGCGCCCGCAGATGCTTCTTCACCGTCATCGGGAAATAGGCTCCGCCCTTGGTGGTGGAGTCGTTGGCCAGGATCATCACCTCGCGCCCCATCACCCGCCCGATCCCGCCGATGGCGCCGGCGCCCGGCGCATCGACGTCGTACATGCCGTGAGCCGCTAGGGCCCCGACCTCGAGAAACGGCGAGCCGACATCCAGCAACCGCTCGACCCGTTGGCGTGGCAGGAGCTTGCCGCGCGCAACATGCCGTTCCCGGGCCGCTTCGGAGCCACCGAGCGCCGCCTGCGCCAGCTTGGCCTTCAGCTCTTCGACAAGGGCGAGGTTGTGCGCCGTATTGTCCTTGAAGATCTGCGAGCCGGTGTCGATGGCGCTGACGAACTGCTTCATAGGCCGATCAACTCCCGACCCATCAGGAAACGTCTGATCTCATTGGTGCCCGCGCCGATGTCGTAGAGCTTGGCGTCGCGCAGGTAGCGCTCGACCGGATATTCCTTGAGGTAGCCGGCCCCGCCCAGCGCCTGGATCGCCTGCAGCGAGGTCTGCACCGCGTTCTCGCTGGCCAGCAGGATCGCCCCCGCCGCGTCGAACCGCGTAGTCTGGCCGGCGTCGCACGCCTTGGCCACGGCATAGACGTAGGCCCGCGCCGAATTCAGCGCGAGGTACATGTCGGCCACCTTGGCCTGGATCAGCTGGAAGCCGCCGACCGGCTGACCGAACTGCTTGCGCTCGCGGACGTAGGGCAGGACCACGTCCAGGCAGGCCTGCATGATGCCGAGTGGCCCGCCGGCCAGCACCGCCCGCTCGTAGTCGAGCCCGCTCATCAGAACCTTGGCCCCGCCGCCGACCGGGCCCATCACCGCCTCGGCCGGGACCGCGCAGTCCTCGAACACCAGCTCGCCGGTGTCCGAGCCGCGCATGCCCATCTTGTCCAGCTTCTGGGCGCAGCTGTAGCCCTTGTAGTCGCGCTCGATGATGAAGGCGGTGACGCCCTTGGACCCGGCGTCCGGATCGGTCTTGGCGTAGACCACCAGCACATCCGCCTCCGGCGCATTGGTGATCCAGAACTTGGTCCCGTTCAGCACATAACCGTCGCCTTTGGCGTCGGCGCGCAGGCGCATCGACATCACATCCGATCCCGCCCCCGCCTCGCTCATGGCCAGCGCGCCGACGTGCTCGCCGCTGATCAGCTTGGGCAGGTGCCTGCGCTTCTGCTCATCCGTGCCCCAGCGGCGGATCTGGTTCACGCACAGGTTGGAGTGGGCGCCGTAGCTCAGTCCGATCGAGGCGGAGGCGCGCGAAACCTCTTCCATGGCCACGACGTGTTCGAGGTAGCCCAGGCCGAGGCCGCCGAACTCCTCCTCCACGGTGATCCCGTGCAGACCCAGCTCGCCCATCTGCGGCCACAGCTCGCGCGACCAGTCCGGCTGGCGCACCTCTCCACGGGGCAGGAACTCGGCCATCACCGGCTTGATGTCGAGCACCGGCGTGCCGTCGATGGCGTCCAGGCCGCGCACCGAAATGGTCAAGCCATCGACGCTCTCGAGACGGCAGACGCTGACGCCGATGTGGTTGGGCCGGTCCTTGCCGCGCTGCGCGAAGATGCCCACCAGGGGCCAGTCGGCGCGCCCGCGCGGGTGGCGCGCGCCGGTCACCGCCTTTTCGGGCGGGGTGGCGTGGAAGCGGAACACCACTTCGATATGAGAGAAGGCGTCGAGGCCAGCAAGCGCCTCGGGCGCGAAGCGCGCCGCGTCAAGGTCTATGAAGGCGGACACCGCATCCCACTCATCGTCGATCGGTTCGCGCGTCCGCCACGGACGTGGCCCACCGGGTGCAGCACGATCTCGTCAGGCATCGGGTCGCCTCCTTGCGGAAGCGACCCTAGCCAAGTCGAGGGGGATAAATCTAGGCCAGCACCACGATCAGAACGCGGCGGTTCTCGGCGCGGCCCACGCGGGTCTTGTTTGAGGCCACCGGGGCGGTTTCGCCGTAGGAGATGGTGCCGATCCGGTTCAGGGCGACGCCCTGCTGGTTCAGGAACATGCGCACCGCTTCGGCGCGCTCTTCGCCCAGCTTCTCGTTGTAGCCGGGCGCGCCCATGGCGTTGGTGTGGCCTTGGATCTCGAGATAAACGTTCTTGTTGTCGGCCTTCAGCTTGCTGACGAAGTCGTTGAGGCGAGCTTCGCCTTCGGGGGTCAGCTTGTACTTGGCGCTGTTGAACTTCACGCCGTCGTCCTGCAGCACCATGGAGTAAAGGAACTTGCCTTCGGCCAGCTTGCCGGCGGCCATGGCGCGTTCGAGCGCTTCGCGGCTGGTGCGGTCCAGGCCGGCCAGGCGGGCGTCGTGATCGGCCAGGGCTTGTTTCTGCTGATCGGCCTCCGATTGCGTGCTCTGGATCTTCGTATCCACAGCCGCGACATTCTTGTCGACGTATTCATGTGTGTCACAGCCGGTCACGCCGAGAGCGGCGACCAGCATCTCCGGCAGAATCCAAGATTTGGGCGCGGTTACATTCATACTAGTCCCTCCGATAACTTTCGACCTGAAGCCGAAACGACCAAGAATATTCCCCGCGACCTGGCAGCGCCACTGTGCGGACTTCAAAGCGGCGCTTATGTGGCGCGATATCGGTGATAGTGGGTCAGTTATCCGGCGCTAAGGTGTCAGGTCAAGGTCGCGCACGGCGCAGTTGCGCCCTCACCTTCGACTCTCCCGACAACGTGATAGCGGAGCTAGCGCGGCGGGCCCTTGCCCTTGAAAGGCTTGCCCGGTCGCTGGTCGTTGGACTTCTTGCCAGGCTTCTTCTTGAACGGACGCGGCCCGACCTTAAACGGTCCGCCCTTGTCTTCCCGCTTCCAGTCGGGCGCGGCGGCGGCCTCGCCCGGCTTCTGGTCGAGAGGGTTGTAAGGACGCGGCTTGTGCGCCGGCGCACCCTCCGAACGCGGCTTGAAATCGCGCGGCTTCTCCTCGCGCGGCGCGCGGTCCTCATACGCAGGTCGCGGACGCTCCTCACGGGGCTTGAAATCGCGCGGCGGCGGACGCTCCGGACGCGGGCCGCGATCGGGGCGCGGGCCGTTGCGGTCCTGCGGCGCGGGGGCCGCGGCGGGCTCGATCTTGACCCCATCGTCGACCGCATCGCGCACGGCGGCGGCGAAGCGCTCGGCGCTGGCCGGGATGATCTCGAACTTGGTCTCGCGGCCGAAGATGCGGATGGCGCCGATGTCCGGCTTGGTCACATGGCCACGGCGGCAGATCAGGGGGATCAGCCACTTGGGATCGGCGTTCTTCTCGCGACCGACATTGAGGCGGAACCAGACGCCGCCCGAGCCCTGCTCGCGGGCGCTGCGGTCCCACTGGCTGTCGCCGCCGGCGTCATTGGGTTCGCGCGGACCGCGTACCGGCTTGTCGCGGGTATTGGGCTTGTAGGCGCCGCCGTCGAACAGTTCTTCCGGCGACGGCAGACGCGCGCGGTAAAGGCGGATCAGCGCCGCGGCGATGTCCTCGGCGCTGCGCCCTTCCAGCAGGGCGGCGGCCAGGGCCTTGTCTTCCTCGGGGGTCTCGTCGGTCAGCAGCGGATCGGTCAGCAGCCGCTCCTGATCCAGCTTGCGGATCTCCTCGGCGGTGGGCGGTCCGCTCCAGGCGGCGTTGAGGCCGGCCGCCTGCAGCACCTGCTCGGCGCGGCGGCGGCGGGTGTAGGGGACCAGCAGGACCGACACGCCCTTTTTGCCCGCACGTCCGGTGCGGCCCGAGCGGTGCAGCAGGGCCGCGCGGTTGGTCGGTAGTTCGGCGTGGATGACGAGGCCGAGGTCGGGCAGATCGAGCCCCCGGGCCGCCACGTCGGTGGCCACCAGGACTCGGGCGCGGCCGTCGCGCAGGGCCTGTAGCGCGATATTGCGTTCGTTCTGGCTGAGCTCGCCGGATAGGGCGACGGCGGCGAAGCCGCGCTCCACCAGATTGGAGTGCATGTGCCGCACGGCTTCACGCGTGTGGCAAAACACGATGCAGCCACGCGGATCGAAGAAGCGCAGCACATTAACCACCGCGTGCTCGATCTCGTTGGGCGCGATCAGGAACGCCTTGTACTCGATGTCGGCGTGCTGGACGTCGGGCTGAGTGTCGATGCGCAGGGCGTCGCGCTGGTAGTTGCGGGCCAGGGTGACGATGTCGCGCGCCAGGGTGGCGCTGAACAGCAGGGTGCGGCGCTCGGGCGGCGTGGCGTCGAGGATGAATTCGAGGTCGTCGCGGAAGCCGAGGTCCAGCATCTCGTCGGCTTCGTCCAGGACCACGGCCCGCAGAGCAGAACCGTCGAAGTTGCCGCGCTCCAGGTGGTCGCGCAGGCGTCCGGGGGTGGCCACCACGATATGGCAGCCGGCCGACATCGCCCGCTGCTCGCGGCGCGGGTCCATGCCCCCGACGCAGACTACCACGCGGGCTTTGGCCTCGCCGTACAGCCAGGCCAGTTCGCGTTCGACCTGCTGCGCCAGTTCGCGAGTGGGGGCGACAATCAAGGCCAGGGGCGCGCCGGGGGGCGGCAGCTTGCCGTCCTCGTCCATCAGGGTGGGGCCGAGCGCCAGACCATAGGCCACCGTCTTGCCCGAGCCAGTCTGTGCCGAGACCAGCAGGTCACGCCCCTCGGCTTCCGGCGCGATCACGGCGGCCTGCACCGCGGTCGGCTCGGCGTAGCCCTTTTCAGCGAGGGCGCGCTCGAAGGACGGGTTCAGCTTGGCGAAGGGCATCTATCGATCATCCAGTCGCGCGGGGAGGCGCGGCCCCGGCGTTTGCCCCTAAATAGGGATTGCCGCAATGCACAAAACCCCTGGCGGCAAGGCAAATCCACTCAGGAACGAGCGGGAGTGCCCTTCAGCGAAGGATTGGCCGCGATCACCTTGACCTTCGGGGCCTTGGGTTTGCGGGATTCCTTGTTGGTCTTCTTCTGACCTTTAGCCATTGGGCTGCTCCTGTTCTGCAACACGGCCGGCAAGGCCGAGACTCTATGGGACGCCATTCAAACGAACCATAGTTTTTCCAATATCACGGATCGGGCGTAGGTAGATTTTCAAAAATAATTTGGTGATTTCGTCGCAATATGCGATGATAAACCGTCGAATATCGCGAAGGTTCGGTCGCTCTCCCTTGCTCGATTTTTTGGATTGAGCGCCGGACTTGCTCTGCTGATCCCAATCGAATTTTGATCGCGCCTATTCTTATTTTGGCGCGTGAAACTCTATCTCTAAAGGACATTCCATGGCTATCGGAACAGTGAAGTGGTTTAACGGCCAAAAAGGCTTTGGCTTTATTCAGCCCGACGACGGCGGCGCCGATGTGTTCGTGCACATCTCGGCCGTTGAACGCGCCGGCATGAACGGCTTGCATGAAGGTCAGAAGCTCAGCTTCGAACTGGAACGCGACCGCAAGAGCGGCAAGATGTCGGCTGCCCAACTTCAAGCGGCCTAAATCTATTCCCGCGCCCTGTTCCGGCATCCGGGGCGGGGCGCGGTTTCACTTTGTACCCAGTAATCGAGTACCGATCGAAACGAGACGTCCCATGTCCAAATCGCCTCCCAGACTGATCTTCACCGTCACCCCGCACGAAGGCGGCTGGGCGGTCGAGCACGAGGGCGCCTATTCGGACATGTCCGGTTCGCGTGATGAGGCCATGGCGTCGGCCTCGCGCCGCGCCCGCGCCGTAAGCGCCGCCGGCGGCCTGACCCAGGTCGTGATCAAGGGCGAACCCCGCTTCTTCACCGGCGCCCGCTAGGCTTCGGCTGTCGTGGCCGGTCTCAAAGACAAGCGCGGTTTTATCGACAAGGACCGGCTGGACCTGTCCGAGCGTCAGGCCGTGGAATATTGGATGAAACGCTGGGGCGTCACGCGCGACCAGCTGACCGCCGCGCACCGCAAGGTTGGCCGCCTGGTCAAGGACATCGCCGCGGAACTCGGCAAGAAGCGCTGATCTAAAAAGGGAAAGGGCGCAACCGGCTCGAATCGGCTGCGCCCTATCGGTCGCGGCGATCCCTGAGCCTTGCGGCTAAGACGCCTATACCCAGCGACTATGACAGAATGCCGCGGATTCGCTGTACCCACGGCGCCACACAGCGCTTCAAATTTACCGCTACGGTAAGCTTTGGCCCAGGCCAGAAAACTCAGGCAGGCGCGTGTTCGCGGCTGGCCAGAGCGATGCCCTGACGCAGGGCCTCCAGCAAGCTGCGCTCGTCGGCCTTGCCGGTGCCGGCGATATCAAAGGCGGTGCCGTGGTCGACTGAGGTGCGCACCACCGGCAGGCCGATGGTGATGTTCACCCCCGCCTCGATGCCCATCACCTTGACCGGGCCGTGACCCTGGTCGTGGTACATCGCCACCACCAGATCGAAATCGCCCCGTCCGGCGCGGAAGAACAGGGTGTCGGCGGGCAACGGCCCCTCGACATTCCAGCCCTTGGCCTGGCAGCGCTCGACGGCCGGAATGATCTTCAGCTCTTCCTCGCCATGGCCGAACAGACCGTTCTCGCCGGCGTGGGGATTGATGCCGCAGACGCCGATGCGCGGATTGGCGATGCCGGCTTTGACCAGGGTGGCGTGTCCCCGGGCGATGGTCCGCTCCACCAGTCCCGGCTCGATCCGGGCGATGGCGTCGATCAGGCCGATGTGGACGGTGACATGGACCACGCGCAGGTTCGGCGCGGTCAGCATCATCGACACCTCGGGCACGCCGCACAACTCGGCCAGCATCTCGGTATGGCCCGGATAGAAGTGGCCGCCCGCGTGCAGGGCTTCCTTGTTCAGCGGGGCGGTGCAGATCGCCCCGACCTTGCCGGCCATGGCCAGCTCGACCGACTTGGCGATGTACTGATAGGCGCCGTCGCCGGCCACCGCCGAAATCTTGCCGAACGGCAGATCGCTGGGGATCAGCTTCAGATCGATGCAGTCGACCACGCCGGGCTCGAAGCGGGCGTCCTCGACCTGTTCCACCGGATTGATGCGCAATTGCGTGAGCCCGCAGATCTGCGCCGCGCGGCGCAGGCGCTGTGCGTCGCCCACCACCAGCGGACGGCAGCGGTCGTAGAGGTCGGCGTGGGCCAGGGCCTTAACGATGATCTCGGGGCCGACGCCGGCGGCGTCTCCCATGGTGATAGCGATCACCGGACGGTCGGAACTGTTCATGAGCCGACCGATGCCCCCGAAACGCCCGCCGATGCAAGAGGCAGGGCGCGCAAAGCATCGACGCAATGGAGCAGGCTCATCGGACCGCCGAAGGCGCCGGCCTTGGTCACCACCGGCAGTGTGCGGCCGTCCAGGCTGGACAGGGGGATGCCGGGCTCGACCTCATGCTCCACCCGCATACTGTGGACACCGGCCGCTTCCAGCACGGACCGGGCGGTCTCGCCGCCCGTCGCCACCAGGGCGCCGAACCGCGCCAACTGGGGCCCGATCAGCAAGCCGAGCGCCGCTGCCAGCCGCGGGCCGTTGACAGGATCGAACGGTGCGTCCGGATCGATGGCGGCGACCACCACATCCTTGCCCGGCTTGCCGCACGCCGCCACCAGGCTTCGGGAGGCTGGACGCCAACCTGGAGAGCCAGGCCCGTCCAGCAATACCTGGGGCGCGATGCGGACCAGGATCGCGCCGGGATCGCCCCGCAGCGCATCCAGTTGATCGCGCGACACGCTGGAGGCCGAGCCGACCACAACCAGCACGGGACCCGGCCCGCGCGCCGGCGATGGCGCGGCAGTGGCGGCGCCCGGCGCCAGGGCGGCGGCCAGCGGAATGGCGAGGCCGCCCGATCCAGCCCAGACCACGCCTGTCATGCCCAGACCCGCGGCGGCGATGGCGGTCATGTCGGCCTCACTCTCGGCGTCGCAAATCAAAGCGCGGGCGCCGGCATCGATCGCCTTGGCCAGCGCCGAAGGCAGGTCGCCGCGAACCTCGGCGAGCGCGACATGGGCCTTCGCCAGGCCCACGCCGCTCAGCATGGCGCCAAGGTCGGGCGCTCCATGCCCGTCATGGCTCCAGATTTCAGTCTGGTTCAGCGGGACGCCGCGGACGTAGACTTGCCCGCCTGTCATCGTGCGGCCCATGGCTGGATAGGCGGGGCAGACGATGGCGATGCTCCCCTCCCCGGCGATCTCCAACGTCGCCGCCAGTTCGACGCCGATGTGGCCGCGCAAGGTGGAGTCGATCTTGCGGTAGAGCAGACCCGCACCGATCAGGCCTCGGGCGGCCAGGGTCGCCTGGCGCGCCTCCGTCGGGGTCCGGTGGCGGCTGTCGAGATCGATGGCCCGCGCCCCGAGCGCAGCCTGGGTCTTGCCGATGTCGAGACAGACCCGCGCCCGCAATCCCGCCCGCACGCAGGCCACCGCGCAATCAGCGGCGCCCGACAGGTCGTCGGCCAGGATCAGTATCTTGCCAGTCAAGCGGGGCCAGCCATCAGCCGGCTTTTACAGGCTCCGCGTCGGACGCCACAACCGTCTCGTCCGTGTCGCTGCAATGGGAAAAGTCGGCCATGACCGGATCGGCCACTTCCTTGATGCCGACCCTGCCCGCCCACCAGGCTGTGACCAGCGGGGTGCAGATGGCGGTGACGATGATTGAGGCCACCACCATCACCGTCGCGCTCTTGGCGGCCTCTTCGTAGACCGGATTGGCCAAGGCCACGAGCGACGGCACCACCGCGGCGGTGCCCGCGGTCGAGGCGGCGGCGATACCGGCCAGCCCTGTGCCGCCGGTAAGCTTGTCGCAGATCATCAGCACAGGCCCGCTGAAACCGATCACCAGGACGCCGAGCAGAACGCCAGTGACCCCGGCCTCGACAACGTGGTGCAGGTCGAGGGTGTTGCCGAGACCGAAGGCGAAGAATGGGATCATGATCGGGATGGCGGGCTTCAGGAAATCGCGCATTTCATGGTCGAGGTTGCCGACCAGCATGCCCACCAACAGCGGAAGCAGCGCGCCCACCAGCACCGGCCAGGGGAAGGCCGACAGCCCGGCCACGCCCAGGGTGATCATGGTCAGGAACGGCCCAGCCTCGATGCTCATCACCGAGTAGGCGGCGGCGTCCTGCGGCCGGCCATAGCGGCCCATGAGGGCCATGTAGAGGCCCCCGTTGGTGTCGTTGATCGCCGCGACCACGGCCAGGGTCGATAGCCCCGCGAACATGCCCGAACGGATCGGCGTTTCGCTGAGGCCGAAGACGTGGCTCATGCCCAGACCGCAGATAATGCCGACCAGCATCTTGCCGGCCAGCAGGGCTCCGCCCTTTTTCAGAATGTAGGGCGTGGTGCGCACGTCGATCGAGGCGCCCATGCAGAAGTAGAACACCGCCAGCACCGGCAGGGAGCCGGTCATCAGGGCGTTGGTGAAGGAGCCGAAGAACTTGCCGGCGCCGGGCGTGAAAGTCGCCACCAGAGCCCCGAGCAGGAGCGGCACCAGCATCATGCCGCCCGGAACACGCTCTATGGCGCTTTTGATTTTCATTCGTCCCATGGGTTGGGATTTATAACGGCGCGCGCGGCCAGCGCCACGGGATAGTTTCAGGCCGCGTTGCGCTTGAGCGTGAACAGCGCCAACAGGCTGATCACCGCCGTCGCGCTCAGGTACAGGCCGACCGAGCCGAGCCCGGCGTGGGCCGCCAGGTAGGTGGTGGCGAAGGGAGTCAGCCCGCCGCCAATGATGCCGCCGATGTTGAAGGCCATCGAGGCACCGGTGTAGCGCACCAGCGGCGGGAACAGGCCCGGCAAGAACGCGCCCAAGGGTCCGTAGATGAAGCCCATCATCAGCAAGGTCAGGGCCAGGAAACCCCAGATCAGCCACAGCGAGCCCGAGCCCATCATCGGCTGCAGCACGAGGCCGGCGGCGGCGGTCATCACGCAGCCCCACATCAGCACCTTGCGCGGCGTCGTCTTGTCCGACCAGTAGCCGGCGATGATGATCCCCGCGGCCATGAAACCGATCGCGCCAAGCTGCACGCCGAGGAACACCTCGCGGCTGTAATGCAGGGCGCCGGTGCCGTAACCGAGCGCGAAGGCGGTCGCCAGGTAGAAGTTGGCGAAGGTGGCGACCACGGCGAAGGTGCCGCCGATAACCTGCAGCGGGTATTTGGTCATGACCTCCACCAGTGGCGCTTTGTGCGGCGGGGCGTCGGCCATGGCCTTGGCGAAGGCCGGGGTCTCGGTGAGCTTCAGGCGCGCCCACAGGCCCACGGCGACCAGCAGACTGGAGGCGATGAACGGCAGCCGCCAGCCCCAGGCCTTGAACTGGTCAGGGGTCAGCAGCACGCCCAGCAGCAAGAACAGGCCGTTGGCGGCGATGAAGCCGACCGGGGCGCCCAATTGCGGGAACATGCCGAAACGGGCGCGATATCCAGGCGGTGCGTTTTCCACGGCCAGAAGTGTGGCCCCGCCCCATTCGCCGCCGAGGCCAAAGCCCTGGCCGAAGCGCAGCACGCACAGCAGCGCCGGCGCCAGCCATCCGGCCATGGCGTAGGTCGGCAGGAAGCCGATGGCCACGGTCGAGGCACCCATCAGCATCAGCGAGGCCACCAGGGTCGATTTGCGCCCGATCCGGTCGCCGAAGTGGCCGAACACACTGGCGCCCAACGGCCGGGCGATGAAGGCGATGGAGAAGGTGGCGTAGGCCGACAGTAGCTGGGCCGATGGCGAGGCCGCCGGAAAGAACAGCGGCCCGAACACCAGGGAGGCGGCTGTGGCGTAGATGTAGAAGTCGTAGAACTCCACGGCCGTGCCTACCAGACTGGCGGCCAGGATGCGCCGGTGGCTCGGTGACGCGGCGTCGGTCTTCTTCAGCATGTCGCTTCCCCCCGCAGGCAGGGCTAGGCCCTGGGCGGCGGGCTGGTCAAGCGTCAAGCGTCAGCCTAGCCGTCGCCGATGGTCACCTCATGGGCCGCGGCGGGCGCCGCCGGACGATGCCTGGCGGCGCGGTGAGCGACGTCGTCAGCCCCGAAATGCCGGCGCAAGCGGTCGAGGTAGACGTAGATGACCGGGGTCGAGAACAGGGTCAGGGCCTGCGACACGATCAGCCCGCCGACGATGGCCCAGCCGAGCGGGTGGCGGAATTCCGAGCCGGTGCCCTGCCCCAGGATCATCGGCACCCCGCCGAGGAAGGCGCAGGCGGTTGTCATCAGGATCGGCCGCAGCCGCTGGTGCGAAGCCTGCACCACCGCCTCTTCCGGCCCCATGCCTTCTTCGCGCTCCAGCTTAAGCGCCACATCGACGATCATGATGCCGTTCTTCTTGACGATCCCGATCAGCAGAATGATGGCGATGATGCCTATCACATTGAGGTCCTGACCCGACAACCGCAGGGCCAGCAGCGCCCCGACGCCGGCAGACGGCAGGGTCGACAGGATCGTCAGCGGGTGGATGTAGCTCTCATAGAGCACCCCCAAGATGATGTAGACCGACAGCAGCGCCGCCAGGATCAGCACCGGCATGGTCGACAGGCTCTCCTGGAACGCCTGGGCCGTACCGGCGAACGAAGCCACGAGGCTCTCCGGCGCGCCGAGTTCCGCCTTGGCCTGTTCGATCGCCTTGGTCGCCTCGCCCAGCGGCACTCCGGGCGACAGGTTGAACGACAGGGTCGCGGCCGGCAGCTGACCCTGGTGGCTGATGGCGGTCTGACGGGTCTTGGAGGTATCGACCTTGACCAGCAGAGACAGGGGCACCGGCTTTCCGGTGCGCGGCGAGTTGATGAAGATGTGGTTGAACAGTTCGGACGAGCCCTGCATCTCGGGCATCCCCTCCAGCACCACATGATAGGCGTTCAGCTGGGTGAAGTACTGCGCCACCTGCCGTTGGCCGACCTGATTGTAGATGGCCGCGTCGATGTCGGTGGGCGAGATGCCGAAGCGTCCGGCGGCGTCGCGGTCGATGGTCAGGCTGACCGTGCCGGCGTTGGATTGCTGGTCGGAATTGACGTCCTTCAGTTGCGGCAGCTTCTGCATCACCTCCAGCACGCGGGGCGCCCAGGCGTTCAGCTCGTCGAGGTCGGCGTCGGACAGTGTGTATTGGAACTGAGCCCGGCCGCCGCGGCCGCCGATGTTGATGTCCTGCTGCGCCTGCAACACGATCTGGGCGCCGATCACCCTGGACAACTGGGGCCGCAGACGAGTGATGATCTGATCGGGGCTCGACCGACGGCCATGCTCGCGCGAGCGCAGGCCAATCTGCAGCAGCGAGCTGGAGAGATTGTTGCTGTTGATGTTGTAGCCGACCTCGTCGACGTCCGGATCCTTGGCGATGATCTGCGCCGCCTCCATGGTCTTGGCGTTGGCGCGGGCGAAGGAGGCGTCCTGGTTGGTGATCACCGATCCCTGCAAGAAGCCGGTGTCCTGCTGGGGGAAGAAGCCGGTCTTGGCCGTGGCGTAGAGAAATACCGACAGCAGCATGGTGGCCAGGAACACGACCATGGTCATGACCTTGTGCCGCATGACCACCTCGAGCCAGCGGGCATAGCCGCGCTCAAGATTGTGGAAGCCGGTCTCCAGCCACTTCAGGATCGGGTTCTTGAGCGGCTCGGGCGCCTTGAGGAACTTGGCGCACAGCATTGGGGTGAAGGTCAGCGACAGGCACACCGACAGCACCACCGCGGCGCTGAGGGTCAAGGCGAACTCTCGCATCAGCCGGCCGACGACACCGCCCATGAACATGAGCGGGGCGAACACCGCGATCAGTGAAATGGCGATGGTCAGGATGGTGAAGCCGATCTCGCCGGCCCCGTTCAGGGCCGCCTGGAACGGCTTCTCGCCGTGCTCGATGCGCCGCCAGATCGCCTCGACCATGACGATGGCGTCATCGACCACGAAACCCACGGCGATGGTCATGGCCATCAGGGACAGGTTGTCGAGGCTGAATCCTGCCGGAAGCATCACGGCCGAAGTGGCCAGCAAGGACAGCGGAATCACAGCACTGGGGATCAGGGTGGCGCGGACGTTCCTCAGGAACAGGAAGATCACCCCGACCACCAGGGCGATGGTGATCAGCAGCGTGATCTGCACATCCTTCACCGAGGCGCGGATGGTCTGAGATTTGTCCTGGATGATCTCGAGGCTGATGCTCGACGGGATGTTGGCGCGCACCGCCGGCAGGGCCGCTTTGACCTTTTCGATGGTGGCGAAGACGTTGGAACCCGGCGCCTTGATGATCGCCATGGAGATGTTGGGGCCCGTCTTCAGGGCCGGATTGGTATTGGCCGCGCCCGGCAGATTATAGCCTGCGCCGAGCATGTTCTCGGGTCCGCGCACCGCCTGACCGAGGTCGCGCACGCGCACCGGGGCGCCGTTCTTGTAGGCGACAATCAGATTGTTCCAGGTCTCCAAATCCAGCGCCTGATCGTTGGCGTAGATGGTCAGGTTGCGGTCGGTCCCGGTCAGTTGGCCCTTGGGCGCATTGACCGTATTGGCGCCGATGGACGCACGGATCGCCTCAAGCTGCAGGCCCAGCGCCGCCACCCGGCGCGGGTCGAGCTGGATGCGGATCGAGGGCTTGCGCGGCGCGAACAGGCCGACCTGACCCACCCCATCGATGCGCGACAGGGTTTGGGCGACAATGTTGTCGGCATAGTCGCTGACGGTGGTGATCGGCACGCTGTCCGAGCGCATCGACAGCACGATCAGCGGCTGGTCCGCCGGGTTGACCTTGCGGATGTTCGGCGGCGACGGAAGGTTGGTGGGTAGCTGGCCGCCGGCGGCGGTGACGGCGGCCTGCACGTCCTGGGCGGCAGCGTCGATGTCGCGGCTCAGTTCGAACTGCAGCACCACCTGGGCTTGGCCCAGCGTGCTGGTCGAGGTCAGCTGGGTCACGCCCGGGATCAGCGACAGCTGCCGCTCCAGCGGTGTGGCCACATTGGAGGCCATGGTCTCGGGGCTGGCGCCGGGCAGGCCCGCGCTGACCTGGATCGTCGGGAAGTCCACCTGCGGCAGGGCCGACACCGGCAGTTGGAAATAGCAGACCAGACCGATCGCCAGGAACGCCGCCGCGATCAGCGAGGTGGCCACGGGACGCTTGATGAACGGACTCGATATGCTCACAGCGTCTCCCCTCCTCATAAACGGCGAACGGCGTTCGCGCCGTTAAGCCGACAGTTGGATTGCCCGTCGCCGATGGTCAACTCTTTCGCGACCACGGGGGCCGTAGGACTGCCGCCTTTGAGCGCGAAAGGCTGCTTGCCCTCCTCGGCGCCGAAGTAACGGCGCATGCGGTCGAGATAGACGTAGACCACCGGCGTCGAGAACAGGGTCAGGGCCTGGGAAACGATCAAGCCCCCGACGATGGCCCAGCCGAGCGGATGGCGGAATTCCGACCCCGTGCCCTGTCCCAGGATCATCGGCACCCCGCCGAGGAAGGCGCAGGCCGTGGTCATCAGGATCGGCCGCAGCCGCTGATGTGAGGCCTGGATTACGGCCTCTTCAGGGCCCATGCCCTCCTCACGCTCCAGCTTGAGCGCGACATCCACGATCATGATCCCGTTCTTCTTGACGATCCCGATCAGCAGAATGATGGCGATGATGCCGATGACATTGAGGTCCTGACCAGAAAGCCTCAGCGCCAGCAGGGCGCCGACGCCGGCGGACGGCAGGGTCGATAGGATCGTCAGGGGGTGGATGTAGCTCTCATAGAGCACCCCCAGGATAATGTAGACCGACAGCAAGGCCGCCAGGATCAGCACCGGCATGGTGGAGAGCGACTCCTGGAACGCCTGGGCCGTGCCCTGGAACGCCCCGACCAGGCTCTCCGGCGCGCCGAGCTCGGCCTTGGCCTGCTCGATCGCCTTGGTCGCCTCGCCGAGGGAGACGCCGGGCGTCATGTTGAACGACAGGGTCGCGGCGGGCAGCTGGCCCTGGTGGCTGATGGTCACCTGGCGGGTCTTGGACGTGTCGACTTTGACCAGCATCGACAACGGCACGGGTTTGCCCGTGCGCGGCGAGTTGAGGAAGATCGAGTTGAACAGGTCCGGTGAGGACTGCAGTTCGGGCGGCCCCTCCAGGATCACATGGTAGCTGTTGAGCTGGGTGAAGTACTGCGCCACCTGGCGCTGGCCGACCTGGTTGTAGATCGCCGAGTCGATATCGGCGGGCGAGATACCGAAGCGTCCGGCGGCGTCGCGATCGATGGTCAGGGTCGCCGACGAAGCGTTGGACTGCTGGTCGGAGTTGACGTCTTTCAACTGCGACAGCTTCTGCATGGCCTCCAGCAGGCGCGGCGCCCAATCGTTGAGCTCGTCCAGATCGGCGTCCGACAGGGTGTACTGATAAAGCGCGCGGCCGCCGCGGCCGATGTTGATGTCCTGCTGGGCTTGCAGAATGACCTGGGCGCCGATCACCCGGGCCAGCTTGGGCCGCAGGCGCGCGATGATCTCCTCCGGACTGGACCGGCGACCTTCCTCGCGCGAGCGCAGGGCGATGTTGATGTTGGCGTTGGACAGGTTGTTGCCGCCGATGTTGTAGCCGGCCTCGGCCACGTCGGGGTCTTCGGCGATGATGCGCGACACCTGCTGCGCCTTGGCGTCGGTGCGGGGGTAGGAGGAATCCTGGTTGGTGATCACCGTGGCTTGCATGAAGCCGGTGTCCTGCTGTGGGAAGAAGCCGGTCTGAGCGGTGGCGTAGAGCACCACCGACAGGACAGCCGTGGCGACGAACACGACCATGGTTACGATCTTGTGCCGCATGACCACCTCGAGCCAGCGGGCGTAGCCACGTTCCATGTTGTGGAAGCCGCGCTCCAGCCCCTTCATGATCGGGTTACGCAGCGGCTCCGGCGCCTTGAGGAACTTGGCGCACAGCATCGGGGTGAAGGTCAGCGACAGGCATACCGACAGCACCACGGCGGCGCTCAGGGTCAGGGCGAACTCGCGCATCAGCCGGCCGACCACGCCGCCCATGAACATCAGCGGCGTGAACACCGCGATCAGGGAAATGGCGATAGTGAGGATGGTGAAGCCGATCTCCGAGGCGCCGTTCAAGGCCGCCTGGAACGGCTTCTCGCCGTGTTCGATCCGCCGCCAGATCGCCTCGACCATGACGATGGCGTCGTCGACCACGAAGCCGACGGCGATGGTCATCGCCATCAGGGACAGGTTGTCCAGGCTGAAACCCGCCGGCAGCATCACCGCCGCGGTCGCCAGCAAGGACAGCGGGATCACCGCGCTGGGGATGATGGTGGCCCGGACGTTGCGCAGGAACAGGAAGATCACCCCGACCACCAGGGCGATGGTGATCAGCAGCGTGATCTGCACGTCTTTTACCGAGGCGCGGATAGTCTGGGATTTGTCCTGAATGATGTCCAGCGTGATGCTCGAAGGAATATTGGCCTCGGTCATCGGCAGCGCCTTCTTCACGCGCTCGATGGTGCTGAACACATTCGCGCCCGGCGCCTTGATCACCGCCATGGAGACGTTGGGGCCGGCCTTCAGGCGCGGGTTGGTGTTGCCGCCGCCGGGAAAGTTATAGCCGCCGCCCTGGATGTTCTCGGCCGCCTGCACGGCCTTGCCGACGTCCTTTACCCGGATCGGGGCGCCGTTCTTGTAGCCGACGATCAGATTGCTCCAGGTGTCGAGATCCAGCGCCTGATCATTGGCATAGATGGTCAGGTTGCGGTCGTTCCCGGTCAGCTGACCCTTGGGCGCATTGACCGTGTTGTTGGTGATGGCGGTGCGGATGCTTTCCAGCTGCAGACCGAGGGAGGCGGCCTTGCGCGGATCGATCTGAATGCGGATCGACGGCTTGCGCGGCGCGAACAGGTTGACCTGGCCGACGCCGTCGATGCGCGAAATGCTCTGGCTGACGATGTTGTCGGCATAGTCGCTGACCGTGGTCATCGGCAGGGTGTCGGAGCGCATCGACAGGATCAGGATCGGCTGGTCGGCCGGGTTGACCTTACGGATGTTGGGCGGCGACGGCAGGTTGGTGGGCAGTTGCCCCCCAGCGGCAGTCACGGCCGCCTGCACGTCCTGGGCGGCGGCGTCGATGTTTCGGGTCAGCTCGAACTGCAGCAGCACCTGAGCCTGGCCGAGGTTGCTCTGCGACGTCAGCTGGGTCACGCCGGGGATCAGCGACAGCTGCCGCTCGAGCGGCGTGGCCACGTTGGAAGCCATGGTCTCGGGACTGGCGCCGGGCAGATTGGCGCTGACCTGCAGGGTCGGTGAATCGACCTGCGGCAGGGCCGACACCGGCAGTTGAAAATAGCAGACGACGCCAACCAGAAGGAACGCGGCCGCGATCAGCGAAGTCGCGACGGGCCGCTTGATAAATGGACTGGAGATACTCATGCAGGAGGTCGGTTCCCCCCTGCTTGCCCCCCGGCGTTAGCAACTCCAGCGCGTCCCCCGCGCCCGCCGGCTGGCCGATCGCCGCGCATGCGGACCTTGGACCCCGGCTTCAGCGACAGCTGGCCATCGATGACCACCGTGTCGCCCGGCTTGACGCCGGTCTTGATGACGGCCGTGGAATCCTGGGTCGTGATGACCGACACCGGATGCATGGTCGCCTTGTTGTCGTTGACTACGAAGATGAACGGACCGTTCGGGCCCTGGTTGACCGCGGTGCTCGGCACGGTCATCGCCTTGGCCAGGGTCTGCACGGTCAGGCGCACATTGACGAACTGGCCGGGCCACAGGCTGCGCTTGTCGTTGGCGAACTTGGCCTTCATCTGCACGGTGCCGGTGGCCGGATCGACGCGGTTGTCGGTGACGGCCAGCTGGCCGACGCCGGCGACCTCATTGGTCTCCTGGCTCAGTGCCTGGGTCACCAGGGGCTTGCGGAACCCCTGCGAGGCCTCGGCCAGCCGCTGGAATTCGCCCTCGGGAATGGTGAAGGTGACCGCGATCGGGGTCACTTCATTGATGGTGATGATGCCAGTGGTGTCTTGGGTTGACACCAGATTGCCCGGATCGACCAAGCGCACGCCGGCGCGGCCGGTGACCGGTGACCGGATGGTAGTGAAGGCCATATTGACCTGGGCGGCCTGAACCGAGCCCTTATCGATCATCACGGTGCCTTCGTACTGCTTGACCAGAGCTGCCTGGGTGTCGACCTGCGCCTTGGCGATGGAGTCCTGGGCAGCCAGTTGCTGGTAGCGCTTCAGGTCGATGCGGGCCTGCTCCAGCTGAGCCTCGTCACGCTTTTCGGCGCCTTGGGCCTGCATCAGGGCGGCGCGGTAGGGGGCCGGGTCGATCTGAGCGACGATCTGGCCTTTCTTGACCTCGGAGCCTTCGGCGATCGGCACCGAAAGCAGGCGGCCGTTGACCTGGGCGCGGATCAGCACGCCTTGCCAAGCCTGGGCGGCGCCCAGGGCGGTCACCACCACCGGAAAATCCTTCACCGCCACCTTGGCGGTGGCCACGGCAATCACGGGCGTGGGGTTGGTCTTGGCCGGCTTCTTCTTGCCGAGGGCCAGCCAGGCGCAGAGCGCTACGACGACCAGCGCCAGGCCCACGAAACCCCAGCGAAACCCACCCCTGTCAGCCATGCATATTCCTCTGTGCGGTCACGTCGGACATCTGGTCCGTCGTCAAAAACCAACATGTTCAAAAAACAAAGTTCACTACTGCGCTTAATTCGCCCTCGTCCAGCGAGGATCGGGCCCCGAACCCCCGGGGGACTAAGCCTTTAGGGTACTGCTAGAGGGGAAATCAAACCACCGTATTGCAGTGCGCTCGGTTTTGTTGCCGCTGCGTTGCAGAGCTGTCGTCAGCTACGGCTCGCAAGCCTCTGATTCATAATAACTGCGTCGTTTACCTAGACTTAAGCGCCTGGGAACAATGGTGGTTTTGATGTCGTGGCTCTCGCCTATCAGGGGAGGCCCATTTCATCGCCGGGAATAATTCCCGCCCAGCCCGAATGGCTGGGAATTCCTTAGAAAAGGAACTGACTACTATGGCGCTTAACAGCATCAACACGAACCTGTCAGCGATGACAGCGCTGTCCAACCTGATGTCTACCCAGTCTCAGTTGGCCACCACCCAAAACACCATCTCCACCGGAAAGAAGATCAACACCGCCAAGGATAACGGCGCTGTGTGGTCGATCGCCAACACCATGAACGGGAAGGTCTCCTCCCTGGACTCGGTGAAGGACTCGCTCAACCGCGCTCAGTCCACCATCGACGTCGCCATGTCGGCCGGCCAGCAGGTTTCCGACCTGCTGACGCAAATGAAGGCGAAGGCCCTGGCCGCCGCCGACACCTCGCTGGACACCACCAGCCGCACGGCCCTGAACGAAGACTTCAAGTCCCTGCGCGACCAGATCTCCAAGGTCGTCACCAACGCCGACTTCAACGGCATCAACATGGTCAAGTCGGGCGGCACCACGCTCAACGCCCTGGCCAGCCACCTGAAGTTCGTCGGCAGCCTGCAAAACTCGCTGACGACCGGCATTTCCAACCTCGTGGACGCCGACATGGCGGCCGAGAGCGCCAAGCTCCAGGCGCTGCAGACCAAGCAGCAACTGGGCGTCCAGACGCTGTCGATCGCCAACCAGTCCACCAGCATCATGCTGTCTCTGTTCCGCTAAGAGAACAGGCTGGCGGGGGAGGCCTGCGCCTCCCCCGTTCGCCGCCAATTGCACCAACGAAATCCTCGTAAAATCCTCGAGATAGGGCTATCCCGACGGCTTGTGCCCCGGTGATCGCCCATGACCAGCCCCAGCCCCGATATCCAGGCCCTGCTATCCGACTGGACCGGACCGCACGGCGGTCAAATCCCCTTCGATCAGGTTCGAGTCCCTGCCCTCGCCCCGGCGTTGGAAGAAGCCATGCGGCTGAACCTGGCCGAGATCGCCGCCATCGCCGGCAGTCCTGAACACCCGACTTTCCACAATACCATCGAGGCGCTTGAGCGCTGCGGCCACGCGCTGGACAGGGTCGCGACGGTTTACGGCGTGTGGATCAGCAACCTGAAGACCCCGGACGTCCAGGCGACCGAAACCGAAATGGCCCCCAAGCTGGCGGCCTTCGACGACCAGATCATCCAGGACGCCGCCCTGTTCGCCCGCCTCGACGCCGTCTACCAGGCGCGCGAAACGTCCGGCCTGACGCCGGAACAGCAACGCCTCACCTGGCACCACTGGACCCGCTTCGTGAAGGAGGGCGCCAAGCTCACCCCCGACGCCAAAGCCCGGGTCACGAACATCAATCAGGAGCTGGCGGGACTCTATTCGCGGTTCGGTCAGAACCTGCTGGCCGATGAGGCCGGCTACGTCCTCTATCTCAACGAAGCCGATCTGGCTGGCTTGCCCGCTTCCCTGCGCGATGCGGCGAGGGCGATGGCGGCGGACAACGGACGGCCCGGCGAATTCGCCATCCCCAACACCCGCTCGTGGATGGACCCGTTCCTGACCTACGCCGACCGCCGCGACCTGCGCGAAAGCATCTGGCGCACCTACTACAGCCGCGGCGACAACCGCGACGCCAACGACAACACCCTCGCGGTGATCCCCCGCATCCTCAAACTGCGCGCCGAAAAGGCGGCCCTGCTCGGCTTCGACACCTACGCCGACTGGAAGCTAAGCGACACCATGGCCCGCACGCCCGCCAATGCGATGGCGCAGATGATGGACGTCTGGCCGGCCGCCACGGCGCGGGTGCGCGAGGAGGTCGCCGACATGCAGGCCCTTGCCGACCGCCTTGCCGGCGGCAACGCGCCCGCCATCGCCGCCTGGGACTACCGCTACTATGCCGAGAAGGTGCGCAAGGCGAAGTACGACCTCGATATGGAGCAGGTGAAGCCGTACCTGCAGCTGCATCATCTGCGCGAAGGCATGTTCTGGGCGGCCAGCCAACTTTACGGCTTCAGCTTCAGCAAGCTCGACGACACCCCCGTGTTCGATCCGGCGGTCACGGTCTACGAGGTCGCCGACGCGGCGGGCGGCCATGTGGCGCTATGGCACTTCGATCCCTACGCCCGGCCGATCAAGGCCTCCGGCGCCTGGATGAGCCAGTACCGCTCGCAGGAACAGCTGGCCCCCGCGGCGGCGATCGTCTCCAACAACACCAACTTCGTAAACCCGCCACCGGGCCAGCCGGTGCTGGTGTCGTGGGACGACGCGGTCACCCTGTTCCACGAATTCGGCCACGCCCTGCACGCCATGACCTCGCAGGTCACCTACCCGTCGCTGTCGGGGACCAACGTGGCCCGCGACTTCGTCGAATTCCCCTCTCAGCTCAACGAGAACTGGCTGTCGACCCACCAGGTCCTGAGCCGCTTCGCCATCGATCAGGACGGCAATCCGATCCCCGACAGTCTGGTCGACAAGATACTCAGGATCCAGACCTTCAACACCGGCTTCGCCGTTACCGAATACCTGGCCGCGGCCATCGTCGACATGAAGCTGCATAGCCTGCAGCAGGGCCCCGACGCGCCGCCGATCGACGCCGACGCCTTCGAAAAGGCGACCCTGGCTGAGCTGGGCATGCCCGCCGAAATCGTCATGCGTCACCGCACCCCGCAGTTCGGCCACATCTTCCAGGGCGATAGCTACGCGGCCGGCTACTACTCTTACCTGTGGGCCGAGGTCCTCGACCACGACGCCTTCGAGGCCTTCACCGAGGCGGGCGGCCCCTACGACTCCAAGGTGGCCAAGCGGTTGCTCGATACGGTGATGAGCGTCGGCAACACCGTCGATCCGGCCGTCGCCTACCGCAACTTTCGCGGCCGCGATCCGAATGTCGGGGCCTATCTGCGGTCCAAGGGTTTCGCGCCGGCTTAGGCGAAGCGCTCGGCCAGGGCGGCGCGCACCTCGGCCAACACGCTCGACCAATCACCGATGTGCGGCTGCCGAAACTGGCGCACGCTGGGATACCAGACGCTGTCGGGCCCCATCGGCGACCAACGCCAGCAGGCGTCGAAGCGGTTCATGATCCAGGTCGGCTTACCCAGGGCTCCAGACAGGTGGGCGGTGGAGGTGTCGACAGTGACCAGCAGGTCGAGGTTTTCGATCAGGGCGGCGGTGTCGGAAAAATCGCCGATGTCCGCGGCCATGTTGACGATCGGGGGCCCGTCCCAGGACGGCTGATCCAGCGCATCGAGATCGCCCTCAGCCGGTTGACCCTTTTGCAGGCTGTGAAACTCGACCGGCAGGCCCTTGAACGCCGCCAGCATCGACAGGGGGATATTGCGCCGCCCGTTGATCGCCTTCAGCTCCGGCTGATCCGGGCGCACGCCGCTGGACCACACCAGCCCGACGCGGGGATTCGTCTTGGGGCCGAGCCTGCCGCTCCAGACCTTCACCCGCTGCGGATCGGCGAACAGGTAGGGCACGTTGAGGGGGATCGTCTCCAGCGTGGTCCTGAACGCGAACGGCAGGCTCATCAGGGGACAGTGCAGGTCGAAGGGCGGCAACGACTGGCCGAGCTCGATCACTTGGCTGATGCCCGGCAGGCTGCGCATCAGAGCGACCAGCGGCTCTTCCACCTCGATGACGACCGTGGCTCCAGCTTCGGCCGCCAGGGCCCCGTAGCGGCAGAACTGCAGGATGTCGCCGAACCCCTGCTCGCTGTGCAGCAGCAGGGTCTTGCCGGCCAGGGGTTCCTCGCCGCGCCAGAACGGGCGGTCGAAGTTGCGGCTTTGCAGATAGGCCTGCATCCGCTCATGCTTCCAGCGCCACTCGAACTGTTCGAAGCCGCCAAGATAGTCGCCGGAAGCGAGGCGGGCGAAGCCGCGGTTGGCGTGAATTTCGGCGACGCCGGGCTGGGCCGCGACGGCCAGGTCGAAAGCCGCCGCCGCCTCTCCGTTGCGGTTCAGCGCGCGCAAGGCGTTGCCGCGGTTGTTGTGCAGTTTGACGTTGCCCGGCTGGCGCTTCAGCGCCCGGTCGTAGCCGGCGAGGGCTTCGACCGGGCGACCGAGATCGAGCAGGGCGTTGGCCCGGTTGAGCTGGGCGTCGACGAACGAGGGATTGAGCTTCAGCGCCCGCTCGCAGGCTTCCAGGGCCTCATCGTACTGACCCGCGTCGCGCAGGGCGTTGCCGAGGTTGCTGTGGGCGCTGGCGTCGCGCGGGTTGAGTGCGATGGAGCGGCGCAGCAGATCGATGCCGTCCTGGGTCTGGCCCACCTGCAGTAGGATCAAAGCCATCAGCTGCCAGGCCATGGCGCTGTTGGGATCCGCGGCGACAACCTCGTTCAGCGCCTGCCACGCCTCTTCCAGCCGCCCCTGTTGCAGCAGGGCGAGACCGTTCTGCAGCATCGCGCCGGTGTTCGCGGAGGAAATGGGGCCTACCATGGAAGCCCGTTCCTGCACTGCCTGCGGCGAGCCGTCAAACGGGCGTCGGCGACAACTCCACACTGTCGGACAGCGCGCTGCGGCGCTTGCCCGGCGCGGTCTCGTGCAGGCCCATGCCGAGGATGCCCGCCAGCACCGCCAATCCCGCCAGGATCCACATCACCGCCGACAGGCTCCAAAGGTCCGCCGCCCTGCCCGCGATCGCCGGGCTGAATACTCCGCCCAGCACCTCGCCGAGGCCCATGACGAAGCCGACCGCCGTGGCCACATAGCGCGCGGGAATGGTCTCTGACGGGATGGTGGCCATGAACAGCGGGAAGATGCCGTTCAAAGCCCAGCCGAGGAAAAACAGTGGAACCAGGGCCCAGGCCGAACCGCCCAGGTACATGGCGCCGAACGGAATCATCAGGCCCAGGAACGGGATCAGGATCATCACCGGGCGGCGGCCGACACGGTCGGAGATCGCCGGCACCACGAAGCTGCCAAGGGTGGCGGACAGGCCCAGCGTGCCCATCAGCCAGCCGGTCGTCTTTGGATCGAAGTGGCGCACCTGGGTCAGGAACAGGGGCATGAAGGCCCAGGTGATCACCAGATAGGAGACCAGCAGGATCGAGATCAGGGCGCACAGCACCATGTTGCGGTACTTCAAGGCCGTGACGAAGGTCAGCCGGTCATGGACGGCGCTGGCGTCGCGCTCGGGCTCCTTGACGTAGAACCAGATCAGGGCGGCGCAGATCAGGCCCGGAACCCCGGCTAGGAAAAAGGCATGCCGCCAGCCGAAGGTCGCGGCGAACACCGTCAGCACCACCGGCGCCACGAAAGAGCCGAGGAAATTGGAGCCCAGGTTCTGGGCCACGCCCATGCCCAGGCCGCGCCGCTCGGGCGATACCGCTTCGGCCACCAGCGAATGGGATATGGGCATCACCGCGCCTTCCGCCGCGCCCATCAGCAGGCGCGCGCCGAACAGCATCAGGAACGAGGTGGCGATGCCCGACATCAGCGAGCAGATCGAAAACGCGACCCCGGCCAGGACGATGAACACCTTCTTTCGGCCCGCGCGGTCCGACCAGGCGCCGATGAAAATCCCCGATAGGGCCCAGGTGAACGACAGGGCCGACGACAACAGCCCGACCTGGGAGAAGCTGAGCTTCAGGTCCGGTTGCACATAGGGCATCAGGAAATTGAGGGCGTTGCGATCGAAGAACAGCACCCCGAAGTTCAGGCTGAGCAGCAGCACCAGAATCACCTGGTAGCGCCCGCTGGTCGTCTGGCCGGTGGTCATGGTCGGGTCCTCCAGGCTGGGCGTCTGGCGCGCCCTGGCCGCTCGCGATGGTCTAGGGCGCCACCAGCACCTTGCACTGACGGGTACGCTTACGCAGGGCCTCGAACACCTCGGGCAGGTCGTCCAGCCCGATGGTGTCGGTGATCATGGCGCGCGGCTCCACCGCCCCCGCGCTGAGGGCGTCGAGCGATGCTTCGTATTCCTGGGTCTTGAAGAAGGCGGCGAACTGGATGCGCGCTTCCTTCGACAGGGCCTTGAACGGGATGAAGCTGTCGGGACGGGTGCACAGCCCCTGGACCAGCACCGTGCCGTGCACGCGCACATGCTCCACGCTTTGGGCGATCATGCCGGGCACGCCGACGCATTCGAACACGATGTCGGCCTTGGACCCGAGAATCCGGTCGGCCTGGGCGACGTGATCCTCGTCTCCCGCGACGAAGGCGGTGGCGCCCATGACCATCGCCCGCTCTTCCTGGTAGCGGCCCAGGTCGGTGATCACGACCAGGGCCGCGCCCATACGGCGAACCCAGAAGGCGGTGGCCAGGCCGATCGGCCCGGCGCCCAGGATCACCACCTTGTCGCCCGGCTGCAGGCCCGACTTCACGACGCCATGCAGGGCGACGGCGAGAGGCTCGACCAGAGCGCCGTCGGCCAGACTGGCGGAGGCCGGCAGGCGTACGCACTGACGCTCCAGCGCCACGGCGTATTCGCCATAGCCGCCCCCAATCAGGCTCATCTCCAGGCACCAGGCCGGCTCGCCTGAGAGGCAGGTGGGGCAATGGCCGCAGCCCTTGATCGGCGGAACCGACACCCGGTCGCCGATGCGCAGGCCTTGCACGCCGCTGCCCACCGCCGCGACTTCGCCGGCGAATTCGTGGCCGAGCACGGCGCCGGGCGGAATGCCGAACATCGGGTCCTCGGTCATGTGCAGGTCCGAGCCGCAGATACCGCAGCGTCCGACCTTGACCACCACCTCGCCCGCGCCGGGCTCTGGGTCGGGCAGGGTTTCGATGCAGAGCTTCTGGCTCAAGCCCTGGAACACCGCCGCCTTCACGCCCGCGCTCCCAGCGAACCGATCATGGCCCCGCCGTCGATCACCACATGGGCGCCGGTCATGTAGGACGAGGCGTCCGACGCCAGATACAGCGCCAGGGGCTTGATCTGGTCGGTCTCGGCGATGCGTCCAAGCGGGACGCTGGAATCCCAGGCGGCGCGGACCACCGGGTCCTTCAACCAGCCGCCGCCGATATTGGTGACGAACGGTCCGGGGGCGATGGCGTTGACCCGCACGCCGTACTCGGCCAGCTCCAGCGCCAGATGACGGACCATGTGCGCTACGCCGGCCTTGGCCGGCATATAGGGCATGCCGACGATCGGCTCGTTGAACACCGCGGCGTTGGACGAGGTGGCGATGATCGAGCCCTTGCCGGCCGGCTTCATCAGCCGAGCCGCCTCGCGGAAGGTGTTGAACACGCCCGTCAGGTTGATCGAGATCGTACGGTCCCAGCGTGACGGGTCCATGGTGTCGATCTGGCCGTCGTCGTTGCGCCGCCCTTCGGGGTTCCAGAAGCCGGCGCCCGGATCGATGCCGGCGTTGGCGAAGCAGATGTCGAGCCCGCCGAAGGCCGCCGCGTGGGCGTCGAACACGGCGGTCATGCGGGACCTGTCGGCAACGTCCAGCTGCGCCGCGCGAGCGTCAGCTCCGCTCGCCCGCAGGCGGTCTGCCTCACGCTCGGCGCCCTCGCCGTCGATGTCGGTCAGGGTGACCTTGGCCCCGGCTTCGGCCAGCATCTCGGCGTAGGCCAGGCCGATGCCCGACGCCGCGCCGGTGACCAGACCCGAGAGGCCGGCGATGTCGAACTGCTTGAGGGTGCTCATCCGGCTAGATGAACAGCGCCTTGTTGATCGGGATGCCGTTGGCTTCGCAGTAGCTGGTGTAGTGCTTGATGAACCAGAAGACATCGAGGGTCTCGGTCCACTTGCCCTCCTGGTCGTAGAACTCCAGGGCGCCCTGGAGCCAGAAGATCGCCTTCATGCCGTCGGGGTGTTTGGACACCAGGGTATGGGCGGTGCCGGGAGTCTCGGTGATGAAGTCGCCGGGCGTGGCCACCCAGTCGTACTCCAGGTATTGAACGCTGCCCTCCAGCACCATGGCCGAGACTTGCCCGCGGTGCTTGTGCGTGCCCAGCCAGCCGCCGCCCTTCACCCACAGGATGTTGCAGTAGCTGTTGGTGCGCACGTCGAAGGTCAGGTGGCGGATGAAGGCGGTGTCGCCGAACGGGACCCAGGGCGAGTCCTTTTCCGAGGCGCTGATGTAGGTCCCTTCGACCCCGTACTTCTGGATCATGTCGAGGTGCGGCTCGGGCACCTGGGTGATCTTGAACTGGGGCGCGCCGTCGTCCATCGAACCGTCTCCTCGTCCTTCCCGCCTTATGCGTCCGGCGGATAGGGGATGTTAGCCGCCGCGACTCGCATGGCCATGGCGCAATCCATCCCTTCACGAAAATGTATACACGGCCAAGGGGATCGCTGCGGCTTTCCCGCCCGGCACACCCACATAGCGGCCATTCGGTATACCGCGCCCCTCGCTCCGGCCGGTGTGCCGGCAAAGAAAAAGGCGGCCTCCTTTCGGAGACCGCCCTGATCTTTTAGCCGGTGGCTCGCTCTTAGGAGCGGGCGCCGCCGACTTGCACGCCGCCGACGGTCACGGTCACGAGCGAACCGCCCGCGGTGCCGTCCTTCAGCGGGTGAACAACGGCCACGGCCTTGTCACCGGGCTTCAGCGAAGTGCGCTTCCAGCCTTGACGGGCCAGGCCATTGGGGCTGCCGCCTTCGATGGACCATTCGACTTCCTTGCCCGAAGCGTCCTTCACCATGATCTGGATCCAGGAGTGGGGGTTGGTCCACTGGAATTCCTTGATGGTGCCGTCGAGGGTCAGGTTCTTCTGGCTGTCGAACATCGCGAACGAGTGGTGCGCGAACGCCGGGGCAGCCGCCAGGGCGACGGTGGCAAAGCCGGCCAGGGCCAGCATCTTCTTCGAAACTTGCATAAAATGCTCCTTCTTGATCTCGACCATGGCCGCCAACAGGCGTGATGAGGGACCTATGTTCTACCATACTCCCGGATTTTTTTCACAATATTGCTAAATCCGGGTCGATGACGCTTTCAGACAGTCCGTTCTTCGGCTGTTGCCCAACCCCGCATGGCCTCGCGGGGTTGACCTGATCCCAGAGTGGGCGATATTCGCGCTCTGAAATCTATTATCGCCCATATTACGCCGTTCAGGGCGTGCCGCCAAGGACGATCCATCCGTGACCGACACCGCCAAAACCCCGCGCGTACACGGCGCTCTGCGCGATCCGCCGTCCGCCGCCGACATGGAATCGTTCTCCGGCGATCCGCACTTCATGCTGTCCTTGGCTCGCGGCCTGCTGGTGCTGCAGGCCTTCGTCACCAACGGTCCCAAGTTGACCGTTTCGGAAGCGGCCAAGGTCACAGGCCTCGCCCGCGCTACAGCCCGCCGCTGCCTCTACACCCTGGAGAAGGTCGGCTACGTCGGCCCCGAGGGCAACGCCTTCGTCCTGGAATCGCGATTCCTGCCGCTGGCCCGGGCCTATCTGTCGAGCCTGGGCCCAGAGGGCTCGGTGCAGGTGGTGCTGGACCGTCTGCGCGACCAGATCGACGAAACCTGCGCCATGGGCAAGCTGGACGGGGCGCAGATCCTCTACACCTCGGTGGCGAGGCGCAGCCACGCTCGCACCATGGGCGGAACCATGGGCCTGCGCGTGCCGGCCTTCTGCACCTCGATGGGCCGCATCCTGCTGGCGCAACTGGAGCCGGACGAGCTGGAGGCGGTGCTGGACAGCTTCCCGCCGGTCAAGTTCACCCAATTTACCGTGACCGATCCTGCCGAAGTCCGCGCCTGCATCCGGGAAGCCGGCCGCAACGGCTTCAGCATCAACGATCAGGAGCTCGATCTGGGGCTGCGCGCCCTGTCGGTGCCGATCCACGACCACCGGGGGCGGGTGATCGCCGCGCTCAACGCGGGGGGCGAGGCCTCGCGCCTGTCCAACTCCCTGCTGGTGGGGCGCTTCCTGCCGCTGTTGCGCGAAGCGGCCAAAGAAATCAGCCAGTTGATCGAACAGGTCTAGCGTTGCGGCGCTGTTGACCTATCATGGTCGCGACCGCTACGCTGTGCGCTTACAGTACACTTTGGGCGATAATCGGACACCAAAGGCCGATCCAAAAATGGCCACACGGGAAGAGTGGAGGATAAGTTGAAAGCCGATCATCTGGCTAAGCTGGCCATGGGCGCCTGCGCCGTGGCTCTGTTGGGGGCGCCGCTGGCGCTGGCCCAGCGCGGACCGCAAACCGACGAACAGCAGGCCGCTCAGGCCAAGTTGTGGAACGCCCGCCCGGCGCCCAGCGACCCGCGCGATTTCCAGGGCGTCTGGTGGACGCGCGGCTACGACCGCACCTTCCGCCCGGTGACCGATCCCTTCATGAACCCCAAGGAAGCGGCCAAGCTGTTGCCGTTGACGCCGCTGGAGGCCAAGAGCCGCCAGCATCACCTGGACATGGAAGAAGCCGGCACCCCGATCGTCGACGCCTCGACCGACTGCTATCCGCACGGCCTGCCGCGGATGCTCGCCTCGCCCTACCCGATCCAATACAATTACTCGCCCGGCATGATCACGGTCCTGAACGAGGTGGCGCACAACATCCGCTACATCCACATGGACGGCAAACCCATGCCGAAGAACGAACCGCGCACCTATCTCGGCTATTCGATCGGCCACTGGGAGGGCAATACCCTGGTGGTCGAGACCGACCACTTCAACGACAAGACCCAATTGGACGAGGAGTCCCTGTCGCACGGGCTGAAGCTGCACCTGCACGAAGAGATCACCAAGTTCACCAACCGCTTCGGCGGCGTCGAGCTGCGCGACCTAATCACCATCACCGACCCGGACCACTACACCAAGCCCTGGACCGCCGTGCGCACCTATCCGTGGCGCAGCGACATCAAGGTGTCGGAGTACACCTGTGAAGAAAACAACCGCAACAAGTCGGTGAACGGCGTGACGGTGGCCAAATGACCAGCAAGATCAACCTGATGGCCTCGGCCAAACTGGCCGCGATCGCGGCTGTCGCCGGTCTGGCCCTGGCCCTGCCGGCGGCCGCCCAGCCCAACACCGCCGGCGGCGTTCCGATCTTCGGCGCGCCCAAGCCGGGCACACCCAACCTCAACGGAAAGTGGATCAACGCCACGCCGATGGTGGCGCTGAAGCCGATCGGCGGCGGCGCTCCGCCCCTGACCGCCAAGGGCAAGGCCGAGTACGCCAAGAACAGGGCCAACCCGAAGTCCGACCCGATCAACGAGTGCCTGCTGCACGGCCAGCCGCGGCTGCTGTTCACCAAGTACCCGTTCATGATCATGCAGTACGAGACCCACGTCGACTTCGTGCACGAGGCCAACCACACCTTCCAGATCACCTACTTCGGCGAGAAGCTCGATCCGGACGCAGACCCGATCTGGCTCGGCCACACCAGCGCCAAGTGGGAGGGCAAGACCCTGGTCATCGACGGCGAGACCTACAACGACCAAACCTGGCTCGACTACACCGGACTGCCGCACGGCACGCAGCTGAAGACCCAGGAGCGCTTCACCCTGTCCAAGGAAGGGAAGAGCATCGCCGGCAAGGTGACGATCACCGATCCGGAATACTTCACCAAGCCGTGGACGGCCGCCTTCACCCTGACCAAGCAGCCGGGCGGGACCTTGCGCCAGTTCGCCTGCATGGCCGACCACAAGATGTGATCGCCGCAAGGCATGGACGATGACGGAGGGCGGACCCGAGGTCCGCCCTCTTTCGTTTTTGGACCGCCGGCGCTAGGCAGGGCCACAGGCGCCGAGGAGCAGGGCATGACTCAGGCACAGATTATCGACGGCAAGGCATTCGCGGCCGGGCTGCGGGCGCGCATCGCCGAGGATGTCGCCAAGCTCAAGGCCCTGCACCGAATCCAGCCGGGCCTGGCCGTAGTGCTGGTGGGCGAGGATCCGGCCAGCCAGATCTATGTGAAGAGCAAGGGTGAGCAGACCGAGGCCGCTGGCATGCGCTCGCAAACCTTCATCCTGCCTTCGACTACCTCGCAAACCGACCTGCTGCATCTGGTTTCGAAGCTGAACAACGACCCGGACACCCATGGCATCCTGGTCCAGCTGCCCCTGCCCGCCCATCTCGATCCGGCCCCGATCATCGCCGCCATCCATCCGGACAAGGACGTCGACGGCCTGACCGTGACCAACGCCGGACGGCTGGCTTCCGGCCTGCCGGGCCTGGTGTCGTGCACCCCCGCCGGCTGCCTGATGCTGATCAAGGACGCGCTCGGCGACCTGACCGGCAAGACCGCCGTCGTCGTGGGCCGCTCCAACCTGATGGGCAAGCCGATGGCGCAGCTGCTGCTGCAGGCCGATTGCACGGTGACCATCGCCCATTCACGCACCCGGGACCTGCCCGCCGTCTGCCGTCAGGCCGACATCCTGGTGGCCGCCGCGGGCCGCGCTGAGATGGTGCGCGGCGACTGGATCAAGCCCGGCGCGGTGGTGATCGACGTCGGCATCACCCGCCTGCCCGCGCGCGACCCGGAAAAGGCGGCGGCGGGCAAGACTCGCATCGTCGGCGACGTGGCCTTCGACGAGGCGCTGCAGGTCGCGGGATGGATCACCCCGGTGCCCGGCGGCGTCGGCCCAATGACCATCGCCTGCCTGCTCAACAACACCCTGATCGCCGCCCGGCGGTTGTCGGGCATCGAAGGCTAGCTAGCGCTCAAGCCTACCGCGCGGGCGGCGGCGCGTTGGCCTGGGTCCAGTCGCGGATGTCGCCGACCACCTTGCCCACCGCGCTGTCGAAGCCGGCGACGATCGCCGTCTGGCGGTTGTCGGAAGCGGGGACGGTGCTCTCGAACATCTTCTCGGCGATGATCGTGCGGTCGGTGTTGCGGATCAGGGTGGCGCGGACCTGCACCACCACGCTGGGCCCCGGATAGCGGGCCTCGAAGGTGCGCACGTCCATCCGCAGCATGCTGGCGGCGCTCAGGGGTTCGCCGCGCTGGACCAGCCGCACGGGACTGGCGTCGAACGCCTTGACCACGACGTCGTCGAACAGCACCGAGGCCGGGCCGGCCCAGCGGGCACCGCCGATATAGGCCTGTTCTGCGCCGGTGGAAGTCAACAGGCGATCGCCTTGCGCGGCCGGCGGGAACGTCGTCGCCCCCTTGGCCACCGTCACGCCGCGCGCGGCGGGCGCCGCGGCGGCCGGCACGCCGGCGCCAAAGCTATACAGCTGCACCGGCTTGGCCTTGGGGAACAGAGAGATACAGCCTCCCAGCGCCAGGGGCAGGACGAGGGTGAGGGCGAGCGGGCGCAGCGCCGTCTTGAGGGTCGGGTGGATCACGGCTTGACCTCGATTTCCTTGGCCGGCGGCTTGGAGACCAGGGCTCCTGGGCTGCGTTCGGCTTCGTTGAGCACGCGGTTGAGGGATTCGGTGGCGGTCTGCAGGCTGCCCAGGGTGGAGGTCAGCTGCGGCAGGCCGTTGGTGGCGAAGTCGGAGGTCGGCCCCTCGAGCTTGCCCAGCATCTGCTGCGCCTGCTTGGAGGTGGCCTTCAGCGAGTCAGCGGCCTCGGCCAGGTTGGTCAGGGTGCGCTTGGCGTCGCCGTCCACAAGACCCTTGGCGGAGTCCGACAACTGGCCGACCTTCTGCAAGGTGATGTCCATCGACTGCAGGGCATGCTGGGCGTCGGCGATCAGGGCACGCCGCTCGCGCAACTCGCCGGTGATGGCATGGACGTCGTCGAGCATGCCGGTGACGGTCTTCAGGTTGCCGTCCGACAGCAGGCGATTGACGCGGTCCAGCGCCTCGACGCTGCGCTGCAGGACCGTGCCGCCGCCTTCCAGCAGGTCGGCGAGCGCGCTCTTCTGGCTGCGGATCACGGGCACCTGGCCCTTGGGCGTGGCTTCCTTCAGCAGCTGGCGAGCGCGGGTGCCGGCGGTGATCTGCACATAGTTCACGCCGGTGATGCCCTGGGCTTCCAAGGTGGCGTAGCTGTCGGTGCGGATCGGCACGTCGGACGTCACCTTGATGCGCGAGATCACGCGGCTGGCGTTGACCGGATCGAGCGCGATGCGGGTCACCTCGCCGACCTTGATGCCGTTGAAGTGCACTTCAACGCCCTGCGAGATGCCGCGCACCGGGCCGTCGAAGACGATGTCGTAGACATCGTAGTCGCGGGCGAAGCGGACCTGAGTCAGCCACAGAACGAAGGCTGCGAGGCCGACGAACAGGACCAGGGAGGCAAGGCCGACCATCGCGTAGTTGGCGTTTCTCTCCATCAGGCAGCTCCTTGGGGACGGTCTTTGGCGGGCGCCTTGGCAGGGGCCTTGGCCAAATCTTTTTCGGTTGTATCCTGGGACAACGCTTCAGCCTTGGCGACGGCCTTGTGCTCGCTCGCGCCGTCTTCGGGCTTCTCTTCGGACTGGGCGGCGGCGCGGCCGCGCGGTCCGTTGAAATATTCCTGGATCCAGGGATGGGTGGTCTTCTTCAGCTCGGGAATAGTGCCCGAGGCCACGACCTTCTTATCGGCGATCACCGCCACCCGGTCGCAGATCGCATAGAGGGAATACAGGTCGTGGGTGATCATGAACACGGTCAGGCCGAGGCTCTCGGACAGGTCCCGGATCAGCTCGTCGAAAGCGCCCGCGCTGATCGGGTCCAGCCCCGAGGTCGGCTCGTCGAGGAACAGCAGGTCGGGATCGAGCGCCAGGGCGCGGG
This sequence comes from Caulobacteraceae bacterium, assembly GCA_947475845.1. Taxonomy (GTDB): domain Bacteria; phylum Pseudomonadota; class Alphaproteobacteria; order Caulobacterales; family Caulobacteraceae; genus BOG-938. Next base: position 53,655 of record CANJMO010000007.1, read on the forward strand.
CCAGGGCGGCGCGCTTGCGCATGCCCCCGGACAGCTCGGCCGGCTTGAGGTCGCCGGCGTGGGGGGGCAGTCCGGTCAGCGCGATCTTGAGGTCGGCCAGTTCGTAGATGTCCGCTCGGGCCATGTCGGTGTGCTCGAAGAACGGCGCGGCGACGTTCTCGCGCACTGTCAGGTTCGAAAACAGCGCGCCGTTCTGGAACAGCACGCCCCAGCGCCGATCGATGGTCGCCATCTCATCCTGCGACGAGCGGTTGATGTCGACGCCGAAGACCTTGATCGTTCCGCCGTCCGGCTGCTTCAGCCCGATGATGGTGTTGAGCAGCACCGACTTGCCGGCGCCCGAGCCACCGACCACGCCCAGCACTTCGCCGGCCTTGACGGTCAGGTCGAGGTTTTCATGAATGGTGCGATCGCCGAACGCGGACACCAGGCCGGCGACCTCGATCGGCGGCGGCTCGTCCACCTGCTGATCGGGGCGCACGGGAGCCTCGACGGCCTCGGCGCTCATACGTTCAGCTCCATGTAGACCAGGGCGAACACGGCATCGATCATGATGATCGAGAAGATCGCGTGCACCACCGCCGCGGTCACCCGGCGGCCGAGGGACTCCACGTCGCCGCCGGCCTCCATGCCCTGGCGGCAGCCGATGCCGGCGATGACGATGGCCATCACCGGGGCCTTGCTGAGGCCGACCCAGAAGTGGGTCACGCCCACCTGATCGGCGATGCGCTGGACGAAGAAGTCGGGGCTGATGCCGAGTACGGCCCAGGTCACGATCAGGCCCCCGGCCAGGCCCGCCACGGCGGCGATGAAGGTCAACAGGGGGATGATGCACAGCAGGGCCATGAAGCGCGGCAGGACCAGGGCGTCGAACGGATCGACCCCCATCACCTGCATCGCGTCGATCTCCTGGTTCATCTTCATCGAGCCGATCTCGGCGGCGAAGGCCGACGCGGATCTGCCCGCGAGAAGCACGGCGGTGATGATGATGCAGAACTCGCGCAGGACGGCGATGCCGACCAGCTCGACGGCGAACACCTGGGCCCCGAACTGGCTGAGCATGTGCGCGCCCAGAAGCCCGATCACCGCGCCGATGAAGAACGAGGTCACCGCCACGATCGGCAGGGCGTCGAGCCCGGCGCGCTCGGCCAGGGACACGAACGGCGCCCAGCGCAGGCGCTTGGGATTGGCGATCAGCCGGCTGGTGGCGGTCAGGATAAGGCCGGTGAAGGCCAGGGTGTCGAACCCTTCCCACGCCAGGTTGACCAGGCCGCGGCCGAGGCGCTCGAGGAAATGGGTCCAGGCGGACACCTTGGGCGGGGCCGGCTCGTCGACCTTCTCGGTCGCCTTGGCCACCAGGTCCATCAGCCGCTCGGTTTCCGGCCGCGCCTCGATCTTGCGCTTGGATTTGACGATGTCGGCGGCGCGGGCGATGGCGAAGGCGCCGGAGGTGTCGCAGCGTCCGATGCCGGTCAGGTCCAGCACCTTGGGCGAGCGTTCGTCCATCGCCCGGCGCAGGCGTTCGGCCGCCCCACCCAGCATCCTGGAGGTCCAGTCGCCGGTCAGTCGGGCGCGCAAGGCGCCGTTGGCCTCGAGCAACTGGAAGTCTGCAGGCTGGTCCATAAACGCTTGGGGGTCCCGATTCCGAATGGCAACGCTTGACCCTAGCATGAGGTTGCCTGGGCGCCCTTGCCCGTTAACGCGCCCCGGTGCACTAGGACTTTATGACCAAGTCCCCGCTCCGGGTTGTGTTCCTGGCCGTGACGCTTTTGTTGGCTCTTGGCGGCTGTCAGTGGCGCGCCTTGTCGGCGGCGCAGGATGCCGACCTGCGGGGCGTGTTCGAGCAAGTCCGCCGCGGCGACCTGGCGGCGACAGGGGCCGCTTTCGACCCACAGTTCCGCCCGCCGACCCTGCATGCCGACCTGCCGCAATGGCGGGCGCAGATGCCGGCCGGAACGCCGCAGATCCAGCGCCTCAACCAGGCCGTGTCGAAGGACAAGCAGGGCCGGCTCAACTACGGCGCCAGCTACGAATACGATTTCCCGGGCAAGGGACTGCTGGTGCAGGTGGAGAAACGCCGCGACCTGGCCGGCAAGACCACCATCACCGCCTTTCGCGTGGTCGGCGCCCCGCCGCACATCGCCGATCACTACCGCTTCAGCCTGACCGATCGGAAGCCGTTCCAGTACGCCTTCCTGTTCCTGGCGTTCCTGTCCCCGGCCCTGGGTCTGTGGGGCATGGCGGCGGTGTGGCGCGCGCCGGACATCCCGCGCCGGTTCAAGCCGATCTGGACCATCGCCATGGCCATCGGCTTCATGGACCTGACCATGGACTGGGCCAACGGCGACGTGTTCTACCAGACCGCCAACCTGCACATCCTGTTCATCACGGCGCGCAAGTTCAGCCCGGTGTCGCCGTGGATGATCTCCACCTCCCTGCCCCTGGCCTCGATCGCCTTCCTGCTGGGCTATCGCCCGCCGAAGAAAGCGCCCTAGACCTCCAGATCCGCGTACTCGCGGTGGCGCTGCATATAGGCGCGGGCGTAGCCGCAGACCGGCACGACCTTGACCCCGGCGGCGCGGGCGGGGGCCAGCACCCCCTGCATCAGACGGCCCGCCGTCCCGGTCCCGCGCAGGGCCGGCGGCGCCTCGACGTGGTTGATGAACCACCTGTCCGCCTCCCGCCGATAGGTGGCGAAAGCGACCTCGCCGCCCTCCGCCAGCTCGAAACGATGCCGAGCGGGATTGTCGGTGACGGGGTTTTCTGCGGAAATATCGACCATGGCGGCCTCCCGGCCTAGATTGCGCGCGAAGAACGCGAGGGTAGCCCTTGTTAGATAGCGACGACACCCTGGCGGTGAAGGCCCAACGCACCGGCTTCAATCCGGTTCTGACCGCGCAGCCGCGGACCATCTTCGACGTGATGTCGAACCTGGCGCGGGAGATGGACGCCATCAACCTGGGCCAGGGCTTCCCCGATCAGGACGGCTCGGCCGACGTGCGCGCCTTCGCCGCCGAAAGCCTGATGAAGGATTCCAACCAGTACCCGCCGTCGCTCGGGCTGGCCGAGCTGCGCCTGGCGGTCGCCGACCACTACCGCCGGTTCCACGGCCTGGACCTGGACGGGATGACCGAGGTGGTGGTCACCTCCGGCGCCACCGAGGCCCTGGCCGCCGCCATCTTCGGCCTGATCACCCCGGGCGACGAGGTGGTGATGTTCCAACCGCTCTACGACGCCTATCTGCCGCTGGTGAAGATGGCCGGGGGCGTGCCGCGCTTCGTGCGCCTGGAGCCGCCCCACTGGAAGATCACCGCCCAGGCGCTGGACAAGGCGTTCAGCCCGAAGACCAAGCTGGTGCTGTTCAACAACCCGCTGAACCCGTCGGCCATCGTCTACGACGCAGACGAGCTCAAGCTGCTGGCCGAGGCCTGTGTGAAGAACGACGTCATCGCCGTCTGCGACGAGGTCTGGGAGCATCTGGTCTACGACGGCCGCAAGCACATCCCCCTGATGGCCCTGCCCGGTATGCGCGAACGCACGGTCAAGATCGGCTCGGCGGGCAAGATCTTCTCCCTGACCGGCTGGAAGATCGGCTTCGTCTGCGCCGCCCCGCCCCTGGCGGCGGCGGTGGCCAAGGCCCATGCGTTCATGACCTTCACCACCCCGCCCAACCTGCAGCGGGCGGTAGCCTACGGCATGGCCAAGGACGACAGCTATTTCGCGCCCATGCGCGCCGGCTTCCAGCGCTCGCGCGACCGGCTGGCGGCGGGGCTGAAGGCGGAGGGGTTCGCCATCCTGCCAAGCCAGGGCACCTATTTCCTGCTTCTGGACCTCGAGGCCTCGGGCATCGACGCCGACGACTGGACCTTCTCCCAGCGGGCGGTGAAGGAGGCCGGCGTAGCCACCATCCCGGTGTCGGCTTTCTACGCGCAGGACCCGATCACCACCGTGGTGCGGCTGTGCTTCTGCAAGCAGGACGCGACCCTGGACGCCGGCATCGAGCGGCTGGCCCGGGCGCGGAAGCTGCTTTGATCGCCGCCGCCCTCCTCGCCCTGACCTTCCCGGCGCTGAGCGTGCAGACCAACGCAGCGCTGGCGGCGGCGCCGCGCGAGGTCGGGGTATTCATACAGCGCAGCGTGCAGTGCGAGCACTGGGCCGGCGAGGAAGGCTACGATACCGCCCGGCGCCAGCAGATCGACCGGGCGATACGGGTGTTGCGCTGCGACCGGGTCGAGGAGGACGGCCGCTATCTGCGGCGCAAGTACGCCAACAAGCCCAACCTGATCCGGCTGCTGAAAACCGCGCCGGATTTTTAGGCCGCCACCGTCCCGGCGATGAAGCCGCCGCCCAGCACCCGGTCGGGGTTGGCGGGGTCGTAGAGGACGCAGGCCTGGCCGGGCGCCACGCCTTCCTCGAAGGTGTCAAAACGCACCGCCACCTCGCCGTCGATCATGATCAGCCGGCCCGGCGCCGGCTCGCGGGTGGAGCGGACGCGGGCGAGGACCGGCTGGCCGTACAGAGCGGCCGCCTCGATGGTCGGCTGATCGCCGAGCCAGTTGATTTCCTTCAGGCGCAGCGATGCCGTCAGCAAGGCCTCACGCGGGCCGACGATCACCTGGCGCAGATCGGCGTTCAGCCGGACGACGAACAGCGGCTCGCCGACCGCGATGGTCAGGCCGCGCCTCTGGCCGACTGTGTAGCGGGTCACGCCCTCGTGGCGGCCGAGCACGCGGCCGTCGATGTGGACGATGTCGCCGGGCTCCGCGCCGTGGGGCCGCAGGCGGTCGATGATGGTGGTGTACTTGCCCTCGGGCACGAAGCAGATGTCCTGGCTATCGGGCTTGTCGGCGACCTTGAGGCCCAAGGCGGCCGCTTCGGCGCGGACCTGGGATTTCTCCAGCCCGCCCAGCGGGAAGCGGACGAAGTCCAGCTGATCGGGCGTGGTGGCGAACAGGAAATAGCTCTGGTCCTTGGCCGGATCGACGGCGCGGTGCAGTTGCGGCCCAGCCGCCGTTTCGATACGGCGCACGTAATGCCCCGTCGCCATGGCCGCGGCGCCGAGGTCGCGGGCCATGTCCATCAGGTCGCGGAACTTGACGGTTTGGTTGCAGCGGATGCAGGGCACCGGGGTCTCGCCGCGCAGATAGGCGTCGGCGAAATCCTCCATCACCGCCTCGCGGAAACGGCTTTCGTAGTCGAGCACATAATGCGGGATGCCGATCGCCTCGGCGGCCATGCGGGCGTCCAGGATGTCCTGGCCGGCGCAGCAGGCGCCCTTCTTAGCCAGGGCGACGCCGTGGTCATAAAGCTGCAGGGTGACGCCGACCACGTCGTAGCCGGCCTGTTTCAGCAAGGCCGCGGTCACGGTGGAGTCGACCCCGCCGGACATGGCGGCGACGATCCGGGTCCCCTTGGGCAGGGCGACAGCGTCGGCTGCCAGGGCAGCGGCTCTCGAAATGGCGGTGTCGATCAGCATCAGGCCGCCAATGTAGCGATGCGGCCCCGCGATTGCGAGGATCAGCCGGTCGTGCCGTTCAGGTAGTTGAGCAGGGACATGCCCTTGAGGGTCATGAACACCTGAGCCGAGGCCTGGACAGCGGTCTGGGCCTGGGTCAGAGCGGCGGCGTCGGCCACGTTGACGTCGGTCATGTCGCCCAGGGAACTGATCAGGGCGGTCTGCCGGTCCTTCTGGGCAGCGGCGGCGTCGGTCACCCGCGCCTGCATGTCGCCGCCGCTGGCGGCGGTCTGGATGGTGGCGTTCACCACCGTGTTCAGCTGGGTGATGGTGGTGGTCAGGAAGGTCTGCTGGGCGTCGGTCAGGGGCCCGCCGAAACTGCCGGACGAGCCGTCCTGGAAGGTCTGGATGTCCTTGAACGCCTGGACCAGTTGCTGGCCGAGGTCGGAGGCGAGGAAGCCGGTCTTGATCGTGGTCTTGTCGTCGATCTGGCTGGTGGTGGCCAGGGCCCCGTTCTTGAAGAAGGACGCCGCCGTCGCGGTGGTCAGGTCCTCGGGCGTGGCGGCGGTGAACGGCTGGGTCTGGGTCTGGCCGCCGGAAAAGATGTAGTCGCCGCCGTATTGCGTGTTCAGCGCCTGGGCCGCCTGGGAAAAATAGCTCTGCAGGTCGCTCATGATGCTGTCGCCATTGCCGCTGGCCAGGGCGTTGGTCAGGCTGCTCTTGAGGCTGGAGGCGACGTCCGAGACCTGCTGCACGGCGGTCTGCTGGAAGCTCATCTTCACGTTCAGCGATTTCAGCTGATCGACTAGGGTGTCCACGCGAGCTTTCACGGTGTGGGTGGCGATGATGTTGCGGGTCTGGCCGCCGAACCCCTTCAGATCGTTGCCGATCTTGCCCGTCGACACCTGCTGGTTGGCGGTGTTCTCGCGGCTCTGCGCGTCCATCAGGTTGGCGAGGACCGAGGAGTAGTAGTTGGCGGTGGTGATGCGTGTCATGTGCTTCAGCCTCAGATCATCTGCAGCAGGACTTGGAACATGTCGCTGGACGCCTGGATCAGCCGCGAGCAGGCGCTGTAGGACTGCTGGTAGACGGTCAGGTTGACCAGCTCTTCGTCCATGTTGACGCCCTCCACCGAGGAGCGCTGGGCGTCGGCCTGGGCGGAGACGGCGACGGCCGACTGGCGGGCGGTGTCGGCGTTGGCGGCCTTGGTGCCGATCAGCCCGGACAGTTCGGCGGCGTAGTCGGACACCGAGAGCTTGAGCGGCGACATGTCGCCGGCGGGCGAGAACGCGTTCAGTTTCTGGCCCGATGTGGCCATGGCCAGGGCCCCGCGCCCATCCCCCGCGCCGAGCGCCGGCGAGCCGCCCACCGTCTGCGTCAGGTCGAGCTGGGCCAGGGCCATCTTGGACGGGTTGGCCGCGATGTCGGCGCGGATCGAGAAGCTGGCGGCGCGGTTGCCGCGGGTTGAGGCGCCGATGCCGAACATCTGGGTGAAGGTGCCGCCCCCCACCGAATTGACGGTGCTGTCGCTGACCACCGAGATCGACACCCCGCTGTTGGGCGCCGGACTGAAGATTAGCTGCCCCTTGGTGTCGAGACCGAACGAGCCGTAGGCGCCGATGCTTTGATTCAAGCCGGCGATCACGTCGTTCATGGTGGCGGCGGTGCTGGGAATGGTCAGGGTCGCCTGACGGATCGCGGCGCCCGAGGCGTCGGCCAGTTCCAGCTTGATGGTTCCGCCGGTGGCGAAGGTGTTGGGCGAGGATCCGTTGATGCCGGTGTTGTAGTTGCTCGTCGTGTTCGACTTGATCAGGTCGTTCAGGCCGAAGAACTGGCCGAAGCTTTCGCCGCTGACGTTCTGGCTGGGGTTGGCCGGGTCGTCGGAGATGGCCACGCCATTGCCGCTGCTGGCGGTGATCTGCAGCACGCCGTTGGTGAAGCTGGCGGTCCCGCTCGTCCCCAGAGCCAGGTTGAGGCTGGCGAGGAAACCGCCGGGCGTATAGGCGCTGACCGCCCCGCCATCGACCGTCATGGTCCCGGCCGTGCCGCCGAAATTGATGGCCACGGTCTTCTGCAGCACGCCCGCGGCGTTGGTGATGGCGATGGTGGTCTTGCCGCTGGTGAAGCCGAGGGCGGCGTCGTTCAGGGACATGCCGACATTGCTGCCAGTCAGGGAAGCCGGCGGCGGCACGGCGCTGGCGTTGTTGTGCGCGGCGTTGATCTGGTCCACCGCGCCGCTGACGAATTCGCTGAGCTGGTTGGCCAGTTGCGGCAGCTCGATCTGGCCCATCTGCATCAGTCCGGCGATGGCGCCGCCGCCGACGCGGATCTGCTGCGGCGACCCCTTTGGCCGAGTGGCGGTCATCACGCCCGAGCTGCCCAGCGTGCTGTAGCTGAGGGTGGAGGCGCCCTGATCGCCGACCAGATAGCTGCCGTCGGACGAGCGCACCGTGACGCCGCCGGTGGCGGTCGGCTGCACCTGGATCTGCATCAGTCCGGCCAGCTGGTCGAGTAGCTGGGCCTGGGTGTTCTGCGAGCCGGTGGCGTCGCCGCCGGCGACGATCTCGCTCTGGGTCCCGATCTTGCGAGCATAGCCCGGAGTATTGACGTTGGCGATGTTGTCCGAGGTCACCTTGACTAGGGACTGGGCCGTCTGCAGACCCGAGGTGGCGATGTTCAGGACGTCGCTGATCGATCCCATGCTCAGGCCCTCCAGCAGGCGGTCGTGGCGACGCCCTGCCCGGCAAGGGACGGACCTGCGGGCGGCGGATTTTGCCTAGCCCACGCGCCATTCGATCCGGAAATTTTGGATAAGTCCTTGAATTTCCTGTATTCGATCTGCAAGGGCGGCTCCTGTCGCAAAACCTATGCGCAAGACCGGCGCCAACCTGGACTGGACAGGTTTGGACAGGCGCGGCAACAACCGACCGGGCGACGCGGACAGGTCGGCAAAAAACGCCCTCGCCGGCTCGGGATGGCTCTGAGCCAAATAGATAAAACCGTTACAGATCAATTCTGTAGGCCCGGATTTATAAACTGGCGCAGGCATTGCTTGGGGAGTGTCGAATGTTTTGCGCAGGACGCGCCCCGACACCCCCAAACGGCCCGCCGATGGCGCGCCGCATTTCCAGGCCCCGATGCAGATCGCGCCGCCGACCTCGCCTAAGATGCACCACGCGCACCATGCGCCGCAGGCCAAGCCGACAGGCTCGTCTTCAGGTGCGTCGGCGGGCGCGTCTGCGCTGGCCGGTCTGACCGGAGCGGACGAGGAGGCCCAGGGACAGGACGCGGGCAAGGACGCCGTGCGGGCTGCCGGAGCGGTGGATGCGGGGACGCCGGCCACCCCGCGCACTAAAGACAATGACACCGACAAGACGGCCGCCGATCTGACCGCCAAACCGGCCAAGGTCCAGGACGGCGCCAAGTCCCAGCCGGCCAAGGGACAGGACACCGGCGGCGATACGCTGGACAGCTTCGCCGAGACCCTGGCCGCCAGCCTCGATACGCCGGCCAGGCCGGCGACGCCCCCGGTGAAGGCCGCTCCGAAGACCGCCGGCGAAGACGCCGCCCCGACGCCCCCGGCAAGGCCGGCCCTGGACACCGCGACCAATCCGCTGGCCTTCCTGGCCAGACTGGCGGCTCAGGCGGCCCCGCCGCCGGCCCCTGTCGATACGGCCCCGGCCCCCACCCCTCCCGAAGGGGCCAAGGCCGCCGCGCCGCCGCCGATCCTGACGCCACCGGTGCTAGCGCAGGGCCCGGCCGTCGCTGAGCCCTCGCAAGCCGCGCCGCAGCCGCCGTCCGCCGATCCGCAGCAGGCCCAGGCCCGGACTCAGGTCCAGACCGATCCGCAGGCCGCCGCGCCCAAGCCGGTCCAGGTCGCGGCCGCCGCTCCCGAGGTCACGGCCATCACCGTCCCGAAGCCGGCCTCCCAGGTCCAGGCGGCGACGCCCACACCCGCCGCCCCGTCGGCCGCGCCGACACCGGCCCCCACCCCGACCCCGACCCCAGTGCAGGTCGCCGAAAACCCGGCCCCGCCTGCCGCCCCGGTTCAGGCCGAGACTGCACCGGCTGCGCCCCCCGCACCCGTTCAGACCGCCAAGGCGCCGACCTCCGCCTCGATGACCTTCGACAATCCGCAGGCCGCCGCCGACCTGAAGGCGCAATCCGCCGATCTCAAGGCCGCGCTCAACCAGGCGGGCTTCGACGTGGCCGACGACGGCCTCAGCTTCAATCTTTCGGGCCAGGGCCAGCGTCAGGCGGGAGACTCCGATCCCGACGCCGGAACCTGGGCCGGGCGGGCCTTCCGCCACGCCGCCGCCGACGCCGACACCCTTCTCAGCAACGTCACCGAGGCCGCGAGTCGCCTGCAAAGGCCCTCGTCCGCCAGCGGTCTCGATATCCGTATCTAGGAAACAGCCATGACTGTCGCCGTGACCAACCCCAGCACCTCCAGCAACGCGCAGATCGCGTCGGGCCAGCAGTCGCTGAACACCGATTACAACAGCTTCCTCAAGCTGCTGACCACGCAGCTGCAGAACCAGGATCCGCTGTCGCCGATGGACACTAACACCTTCACCCAGCAGCTGGTGGCGATGAACGGCGTGCAGCAGCAGCTGCTCGGCAACAACCTGCTGCAGACCCTGGTCAACCAGAGCGGCGGACCGGCCAGCGCGGTGGGCCTGATCGGCCAAACCATCCAGGCCCAGGCGACCACCGCGACCATGGCCGACGGCGGGGTCAAGTGGACTTACGACCTCGGCGGCCAGGCCGCCGCGGCCCAGATGCAGGTCTTGGATTCCGCCGGCAAGGTCATTTACACGGCCAAGGCTCCGGACCTGACCAAGGGCCAGCACGTCTTCTCCTGGGACGGAACCACCACCTCGGGCGGCAAGGCCACGGCGGGCGACTACACTCTCAAGATCACCGCCAACGACGCCAGCCTGAAGGGCATGAGCCCCGGCATCTTCATCGAAGGCGTCGTCACCGGCGTGACCAATTCCAACGGCGTGGCCGAGCTGAACCTCGGCTCGACAATGGTTCCCTACAACAGCCTGACCACCGTCAAGCCGACCAAGACCTCAACCTCCACGAACTAAGTTCACAGAAGGACCCACCCCATGAGCATCAACAGCGCCATGCTCGCCGGCGTCACGGGCCTTACGGCCAATGCGTCGGCGCTCGCCGCCACCTCCGACAACATCGCGAACGTCAACACCGTCGGCTACAAGCGCAACCAGACCATCTTCTCGAACCTGGTCACGGCAGCTTCGACCCAGAACTACAACGCCGGCGGGGTGAAGGCTAACACCAGCCAGTACGTCTCCCAGCAGGGCCTGCTGCAGTCCTCGACCTCGCCCACCGACCTGGCCATCTCCGGTCAGGGCTTCTTCGTCACCACCCAGACCGCCTCTTCGCCGCGCCTGTTCGCCCGCGCCGGCTCGTTCAGCGTCGACAACCTCGGCTATCTGAAGAACTCCTCGGGCCTCTACCTGCAGGGCTGGGCCGCCGACACCGACGGCGAGATCACCAGCGACCCGTCCAACATCAATCTGCTCAAGCCGATCAACGTGTCCACGGTCGGCGGCGCAGCGGGCCAGACCACCATCGCCAGCGTCGACGCCAACCTGAACGCCTCTCAGACGATCTCGGCGGCCTCCGCGGCGGTCGGCGGCTCGGACGGCTACGACGCCACCTCCACCACGATGAGCATGGCGGTCTATGACGCCGCCGGCGGCACCGGCGTGAAGCCCGACTTCACCGTCACCATCCCCCTGTCGGACTCCCAGGGCGGCGCGCGCAGCATGGAGATCGACTTCCTGAAAAGCGACGCGGCGCCCAAAGAATGGTACGCCGAAGCCCGCATCGTCCCGGCCAGCGACGTGGAGACCGGCACCGGCCTGCACGATGGCCAGATCTCGACCGGCATCGTCGCCTTCACCCCCGACGGCCGCATGGACGTGGCCAACACGACCCTGTTCGGCGGCGGCACCGCACTGGACTTCCTGGCTTCCGGCGACTCCACCAGCTTGGGGACCACCGGAGTGAAGTGGGCCACCGACCTGGGCATCTCCAGTCAGTCGGTGAGCCTGAGCTTGGCCAGCGCCGCCGGCGGCCTGACCCAGCTCAACACCCCGTCGATCGTGCAGTCGGTCAACACCAACGGCACCGCCTTCGGCAACCTGACCTCGATCAACATCGACAACGCCGGCAAGGTCACCGCGGCCTTCGACAATGGCGTCACCCGCACCATCGCCCAGGTGGCCATCGCCACCTTCCCCAACCCCAACGGGCTGAAGGCGGTGAGCGGCGACTCCTATTCGGTGTCCCTCAACAGCGGCACCTACAACCTCAAGGTGCCCGGCACCGGCGGCGCGGGCCAGATCGACCCGTCGTCGCTGGAAGCCTCCACCGTCGACCTGTCCCAGGAGTTCGCCAGCCTGATCACGACCCAACGGGCCTACTCCGCTTCGTCCAAGATCATCACCACCGCTGACCAGATGCTCCAGGATCTGATCAACATCATTCGTTAATAGTTTCGGCCGGGCGGCCAGTAATACAAGGCCGTCCCAGTCGAACAAATTAAGTCCGAAAGATAAAAATTATGGTTAGCGAATCTTTAATATTGGGATTCACCGACTGTTATGGCGTTGCCGCTATTGTCCCGTCTGTAGATGGTGGGAAAGGCGTAAAGCCATGTTGCAACCGCAACGCTTGAACAGCAAAGGTGAGAAGTACGTGATCGGTCCGACCGGCGCGCCCTTGACCCTGAGCGATCTGCCGCCCGGAGACACCGAAAGGTGGGTCATCCGGCGCAAGGCGGAAGTCGTCGCGGCTGTCCGCGGTGGCCTTCTGTCACTTGAGGATGCGTGCGACCGTTACCGGCTGACGAGCGAGGAGTTCCTCGCCTGGCAGAAGTCGATCGATCAACACGGCCTGGCCGGACTGCGCACGACCCGCATCCAACAATATCGCTAGGCGCGTTTTCGCCCTGCATTTTTTGTAAAAGCAGCGCCCTCCGGGGCGCGGCTTTTTCTTTTCCGGCTCCCTGCGCCTGGAGACTCACCCGATTTCCTAACGAAAGCGGGCCTGTCCGTTAACCTTAACGCCGCGTTTACCAAGCACCCGGAAAATACTGCCTAGCGTCGGACCGATTTGGTCCGTTGGGAGGCGCCCGCGTGGAGTCGTTCACTAGTGCACTGTCGCGTTTCGGCATCGGGCGTCTTGCGGCGATCATCGGTGTCTCGGCCGGCGTGGCCGCGGCCTTGTTCGCGCTTGTCCTCAATGTCGGGACCGAGCCCAAGTCGCTGCTTTATTCGAGCCTCGACCCCAAGGAAGCCGGCTCGATCACCCAGGCTCTGGACGCCGCGGGCATCAAATATGAGGCCAAGGGCGACGGATCGACCATCCTGGTCGGCCGCGACAAGGTCGCTTCGACCCGTATCATGCTGTCCAGCAAGGGACTGCCGACCTCCGGCTCGGTCGGCTACGAGATTTTCGATACCGCCTCCCCGCTCGGCCAGACCGACTTCATCCAGAACCTGAATCGCCAGCGCGCCCTGGAGGGCGAGCTGGCCCGCACCATCAAGTCGCTGAACGGCGTGTCGTCGGCGCGGGTGCACCTGGTGTTGCCCCGCCGCCAGCTGTTCGAGAGCGAGGGCGAGGAGCCGTCCGCCTCGATCGTGATCGGCATTTCCGGCCACGCCCCCGGCGCGGATCAGGTCAACGCTCTGCGCAACCTGGTGGCCGGCGCCGTGCCCAGCCTGAAGCACGACCGCGTCACCGTGATCGACGAGCGCGGCAAGCTGCTGGCCGGGGTCGGCGACGGCAATGGCGCCGGAGCGGGCGCCGACGCGGCGCGCAACGAAACCGAAGAGCGCCTGCGCAAGACCATCGCCCAGGCGTTTGGACAGGTCGCCAAGCCGGACGCGGATGCGGTCCTTGACGATGGGCAGGCGCTCTTGCGACCAGCTCTTGTCGCGCTCCATCAGGATCGCGTTCTGTAACTCGATAATCGGCGGCTCGATGGTGCTGAGCGCGCTGAACAGCCAGGTGATCGCCCGCGCCCGCGCGCCTGCGTCGTCCGGCAGCAGGCCGGGACGGGTCTGGGCGATGTGCAGGACGATCGAGCCGGATTCGAACAGCACGAGCTCGCCCTCCTCATAGGTCGGGATTTGGCCGAACGGATGCCGCGCCCGGTGCGGCGCCTGCTTCATCTCGTCGAACGTCACCAGGCGCACGTCGTAGGGCTGGCCGACTTCCTCCAGCGCCCAGCGGACGTGCATGTCGCGGGCCAGGCCCTGGCCGCGATCGGGAGACGCTTTGAACGCGGTGATGGTGGGGCGCATGACGGGCTCCTCGTTCGGGTGGACTATAGCCGGAGGACGAACCAACGCCGGTCTTGTCGACACGCACCGGATTTTTTCTAGCGCCCGCGCAGCACCAGCATCACATCCCCCGCGATGGCCAGCAGCCCGTCCACCGTCACCGGCACGGCGCAGCCGGTGAAATCGATGATGCGCAGGGCAAACCGCGCCGCGATCTGGTCGTAGAAGGCGCGGGGGTCGGCGTATTTGCCGCGGTTGACCTCCAAAACGACCTCGGCGTGGGGGAAGCGGTCGAACGTGGCCTGCATCCACGGCCAGGCCGGCTCCTCGGCGCCCTCGATATCGATCTTCACGAAATCCAGGCGCTCGAACGGGTGGTCGTCCAGCAGCATCACCGGCACGCGGTCGGTCCGGTGCGGGCGGCCGAAGCTGTAGTCCACGCCTTCGGGCTGCAGGATCGCGTTCTTGGGCTCTCCGGCCGGCGCCATCATGTCGATCTCGCCGGTCATCCAGCCGATGGCGACGGGCGCGACCTTGCACCAGCCCTCCAGCCCGTTGAGCCGCAGGTTACGCTCCAGCAGGGCGATGTTGGGGGCGAACGGCTCGAAGGCGGTCAGCTGGCCGGTCGGCCCGACCAGATCGCCCATCAGCACGGAGAAATAGCCGAGGTTGGCGCCGATGTCGGCGCAGGCCATGCCCGGCTTCACCCGCCCGCCGATATAGCGGGTCACCGCCAGCTCCCAGTAGCCGTCGACGATCAGCGGCAGGGCCAGGCCTTCGTCGGCGGCGGACACCACCATGCGGTAGCGGCCGAGCATGCGGCACAGGATGGTCCCGTCGCCCAGGTTCACGCCCATGGCGGCGCGACGGACCTGAGCCTGTTGCATGCCGTAAGACAGGGCGCCCCAGGCGCGCGACAGGGCCCGTCCGGGGTCGGCCAGGATCCGCTGCAGGGCGCGTCTGAGGACAGGGCGGGATATCATCGTCTCAGCCGATTAGGCCAAGCTTGCTCAGATTTCCAGGGTCGCCTTCAACGCCCTGGTCAGGCCGCCCGCGACGATGCGGTGCGCTTCCTTCAGATAGGCGGTCAGCTCGAGGTCGGGCAGGACGTCGGTCTTGACCAGCTGAACCCACTTGGCGCGGGCGAGGTAGGGGGCCGGAACCGCCAGCCCCTGCTCGATCAGGTGCTCGAAGGCCAGGTCCGAGACCTTGAAGCTGTAGCGCGGGTTGGGATCGTTTTCGGCCCCAGCCGTGGCGAACATCTTGCCGCCGACGCTGTAGACGCGGTCGCCCCGCCATTTGACGTCGAAGGTGGCTCCGGGCAGGGCCATGGCGGCGGTGTGGAAAGCCTTGGGGCTCATACCGGCATGGGATTCCTCTAAGGATGCGGGGTCAAGCTTTCTCGCTGCAGTGCAACAAAATGTTACCGCGCTGCGGCATCGATAGCGGTGACCGTCTTCAGGAAGTCCACGGCCTCGGACAGGATCGGAGCTTTGCCGCGGAACGGCACAGACAAGGATACTGCGGTGTCCGAGTGAGACAGTTCCGGAAACAGGCGCAAGGTGGACGGATTGCCGGCCTTGCGTAGCGCGCGATCCAGATTTACCGCATTGTGCACCCCGACGAGCTTGTCGTTCTCGCCCTGCACCAGCAGCACCGGCGGACGGTGCGGGCGCGCCGCGTAGCTGATCGGCTGGGTCGCCTTGAGGTCCGGATAGAGGCCGAAGGCGAGGCGGCTGGACTCCACGTCGAAGGGGTAGAAGTCGTAGGGCCCGGACAGGCCCACCGCCCCCTTGATGATGCTGAAATCGACCCCCGCCGCCTTCAGGAAGTCGTCGTCCATGGCCAGCATGACCGCCAGATAGCCCCCCGCCGAATGGCCGACAAGGACGATCCGGCTGGGATCGCCCCCGTATTGCGCGGCGTGGTCGTGGGCCCAGCGCACCGCCGAGGCGGCGTCCTGGACGAAGGCGGGATAGGGGTTTTGCGGCGCCAGGCGGTAGTCCGGAACCACGGTGACGAACCCTCGCGCGGCGAAGGCGTGGGCGGCGAAGCCGTAGTCCTGGCGATGGCCGGAGGTCCACCCTCCGCCGTAGAAGAACACCAGCATCGGCGCCGGGCCGCCGGTGGTGTGAGGCGTGTAGACGTCCAGCGTCTGGCGCGGATCGGCGCCGTAGGCGATGTCGCGCCCGGCGTGCACGGCGGGGTCGCGCGGGGTCAGGGTGTTGAACGCCGTCAGCACCGAACAGCCTGACATCAGGAAGGCCCAGGCGGAGGCCAGGACGGCTGGGATAGCCCGGCGGCGGGTCATGGGGCGCTCCACACTGTGCCATGGCTATACGCGCCCCGAAGGCCGGCGGTTCACTCTGCGTTTTACCCGGATGATATTGACGCGCCGACCTGGCCGGGCGATACGGCAGGGATGATCACCACCACCACCCCCTGCATCGCCTTCGAAGGCGAGCGCCAGATCGCCGCCGGCCCCCTGGCTTATGTCGCGGTGATGGTGCGCGAGGCGGTGCTGCGCGGCGGCCCGGGGCCGGTGCTGGTCTACGACGCCGAGACGGCGCGGCCGGTGGAAATCGATGTGCGCGGCAGCGTCGCCCAGATGCTGCAGCGAATTCCGGTGGGCGAGACGGCGGCGGCGGACGAGCCGGTCAAGCGCGGCCCGGGGCGGCCCAAGCTCGGGGTCACGGCGCGGGAGGTCACCCTGCTGCCCCGGCACTGGGAATGGCTGGCCAGCCAGCCCGGCGGGGCTTCGGTGGCGCTGCGCAAGCTGGTGGAAGACGCGCGCAAGGCCGGCGGGCCCAAGGACGAGCGGCGGGCGGCGCAGGAGGCCGCCTACCGCTTCATGACCGCCATGGCCGGCGACCAGACCCATTACGAGGAAGCGACCCGCGCCCTGTTCGCCGGGGACGCGGGCCGTTTCGAAGCCGCCGTCGCGGACTGGCCGCAGGATGTGCGCGTCCAGTCCGAACGGTTCGCGGCTAAGGCGTTCGCCTAGACCAGGCCGGCTTTGTAGATCGCCAGGCGCTGGACCCAGGCGCGTTCGGCCTCTTCCTTGTTGTAGACCGCGCTGTCGGGCATCGTCCAACCGTGGGCGGCCTTGTAGACCTCGGCCCCGCACGGATTGCCGGCCGCGGCGTAGGCGGCCTTCAGCTTGTCGCCGATGTCGGGCATCTGGGCGGCGTCGTTCTGGGCGATGGCGAAGAAGGTCTTGGCCTTGATCTTGGGCGCCAGCAGGTGCGGGCTGTCGGCCTTGTCGGACACCAGGCTGTTGCCGGGGTGGCTGGTCATGCCGGCGCCGACGCGGTCGGCGCGCAGGGCCGTGGCCTGAACCACGCGCGGGCCGCCCATGCAGTAGCCGTCGACGCCCAGTTTCACCTTCTTGGACACCTGGGGCAGGCCGTCGAGATAGGCCAGCCAGGCCAGTTCATCCCGCGTGGTGGCTTCCGGGTTCAGCACCGACAGGTGCGGCTGCAGCATGGCGCCGTCCTTGGCGAAGTTGAACGTGGCCTGCACCGCCGGCTCCATCAGGGCGCCCTTCTTGGTGCGGTAGAAGGGGTTGGTCACCAGGGCGACGTAGCCGTTCATGGCCAGGCGGCGGCCGACGTCGCGCGAGGCGGGGCGCAGGCCGAAGATGTCGGTAAAGATCAGCACGCCCGGGAACGGGCCCTTGCCCTTGGGGGTGTAGAGGGCCGCGTCGGTCATGCCGTCGGCGGTCTTGATCTGGACGTCGGCCTCGGTGACGCCGGCGGCCTGGGCATGGGCCGTGCTGGCGGCGATCATCACGGCGCCGGCGGCGACGGATGCGGCGGTAAAGGCGCGGCGGTTGATATCTGAATCGCACATGGTCGGTTTCCTCCCGGTGGGGTTTTCGTTGGCGGTCACCCTAAGCCCGAAAACGGCGTTTCGTCACGCAAAGCCTGTTTGAAGCTGAGTAGCGTCCTATATGACGCTGATGACAGCTCTATCCGTGCTCGACCTCGCCCCGGTTCCCCAAGGCTCCCATCCGGGGCAGGCGCTGCGCAACAGCCGCGACCTGGCCCAGCACGCCGAACGGCTCGGCTACACCCGCTACTGGCTGGCCGAGCACCACAACATGACCGGCATCGCCAGCGCCGCCACCTCGGTGGCCATCGGTTTCGTGGCCGAGGGCACCTCGACGATACGGGTCGGCGCCGGCGGGGTGATGCTGCCCAACCACGCGCCCCTCGCCATCGCCGAGCAGTTCGGCACCCTGGAGTCGCTCTATCCCGGCCGCATCGACCTCGGCCTCGGCCGCGCCCCGGGCTCCGACCAGCTGACCGCCCGCGCCATGCGCCGCACGCTTGCCGGCGACGCCGACCGCTTCCCCGAGGATGTGGCCGAGCTGATGGCCTATTTCCGCCCGGCCGAACCGAACCAGGCCGTTCAGGCCGTGCCGGGCGCGGGGCTCGACATCCCGATCTGGATTCTCGGCTCCTCGACCTTCGGCGCGCAGCTGGCCGCCTATCTGGGCCTGCCGTTCGCCTTCGCCTCGCACTTCGCCCCGGCCCAGCTGGAGGCGGCCCTGGCCTTCTACCGCCAGGGCTTCCGACCCTCGCCGCAACTGGCCAAGCCCTACGTCATGCTGGGGGTGAACACCGTAGCCGCCGATACCGACGAGGAGGCGCGGCTGCTGTTCTCCTCGACGCAACAGGCGTTCGTGAACCTGCGCTCGGGGCGGCCTGGCAAACTGCCGCCGCCGCTGGAGGGCTACGAAGAGACGCTGGAGCCGCAGCACCGTCACATCCTGCAGGACGTGCTGGCCCGCGCCGTGGTCGGGTCGGGCGAAACCGTCCGCGCCGGCCTCAAGGCTTTCGCCCAGATGCACGGCGCGGACGAGCTGATGCTGACCTCGCAGATCTTCGACCACGAGGCCAGGAAGCGCAGCTACGCGCTCGCCATCGCTAGTTGAGCGTCGCGTCGAGCGTGATCTCGGCGTTCAGCACCTTGGAAATTGGGCAGCCCTTTTCCGCATTGGCCGCCAGTTCGTCGAACTTGGCCTTGTCGATGCCGGGGATGGTGGCGCGCAGGGTCAGGGCCGATTTCTCGATCTTGAAGCCGCCTTCGACGGGGACCAGCGACACCGCCGCCTCGGTCGACAGCTCGGTCGCCTCGAAGCCCGCCGCCTGCAGCTGGAACGCCAGGGCCATGGTGAAGCAGCCGGCGTGGGCCGCGGCGATCAGCTCTTCGGGATTGGTGCCCTTCTCGTTCTCGAAACGGGTTTTGAAGCTGTAGGGGGTCGACGACAGCACGCCGCTGTCGGTGGTCAGGTGGCCGGAGCCTTCCTTGCCCGTGCCCTGCCAAATCGCGCTGGCCTTGCGGATCATGATCGCCTCCGTGGTTCTGCAAAAATCGAAGCGGCCACCCTAACGGCGCCCGGCGCGGCGTCTTGGGGCGGACGTGGCCACGACGGGACGTCCCAGCCAAGGAGACCAAGCCATGCAGTACATGCTGATGATCGTCGGCGACGCCGAACTCGCGGCCAAGGCGCACGCCGAGGACATGAAGAACCTGATGGGCGCCTTCATCGCCTATACCCGCGCCATGAAAGAGGCCGGCGTGATGGTCGCCGGCGATCCGCTGCAGCCGATTTCCACCGCCACCACCGTGCGGGTGCGCGACGGCAAGACCCAGGTGCTGGACGGGCCGTTCGCGGAGTCCAAGGAACAGCTGGGCGGCTACTATGTGATCGACGTTCCCGACCTCGACACCGCTCTGGAATGGGCGGCCCGCTGCCCCGGCGCGGCCTACGGCGCCATCGAGGTGCGGCCGGTGATGACCGACTTCCGCGATCGGGCGTGATCGGACGGGCGGACGAGGCGGCCCGGACAGCGGCGGAAGCCGCCGCCCGGCGCAGCTATGGCAAACTGATCGCCTGCCTCGCCGCCCAGACCCGCGATCTGGCCCAGGCCGAAGACGCCCTGTCCGAAGCCTTCGCCCTGGCTTTGAACAGCTGGCCCGCGCAGGGCGTGCCCGCCTCGCCGGAAGCCTGGTTGCTGACCGCCGCCCGGCGCCGGGCGATGGACGCCGCGCGGCGCGGCCGCACGCGGATCCAGGCCGAGCCGCGCCTGGAGATGATGATGGACGAGCTGGCCGCCGATCAGGCCGCGGACCGTCCGATCCCCGACGCGCGCCTGCGCCTGATCTTCGCCTGCGCCCACCCGGCCATCGCCCCCCCTGCAAGAGCGCCTCTCATCCTTCAAACCGTGCTCGGTTTCGACGCCGCCGCCATCGCCTCGGCCTTCCTGGTCTCCCCCGCCGCCATGTCGCAGCGCCTGGTGCGGGCCAAGCAGAATATCCGCGACGCGGGGGTGCCGTTCTCCGAGCCTGATCTGACGGCGGCGCCCGAGCGGCTGGAGGCGGTGCTCGACGCGGTCTAAGCCGTGTTCACCCAAGGCTGGTCCGATCCCGCCGGCGCCGACCCGCGCTCGCGGGGGCTGGTGGACGAGGCGCTGTTCCTCGGCCGATTGATCGCCGCCCTGCTGCCCGCCGAGGCCGAGCCGATGGGCCTGCTGGCCCTGATGCTCTACGCCCACGCCCGCCGCGCCGCGCGGCGCGACGCTCAGGGCCGGTTCGTGCCGCTCGACGCCCAGGACACCGCGCTGTGGGACGCCGCCCTGATCGACGAGGCCGAGGCCCTCATGCTCAAAGCGGTGCAGCTCGGCCGCGTCGGCCGGTTCCAGCTGGAGGCCGCGATCCAGTCGGCCCACGCCTACCGCCGCCTGACCGGCCAGACAGACTGGGCGGCGGTGGTGTCGCTGTACGACGCCCTGCTGGCGCAGACCGGATCGGTCGTGGCGGCGCTGAACCGAGCCGTGGCTCTGTCGCGCCTGACGGGACCCGCCGATGGCCTGGCCGCGCTCGACGCCCTGGCCGACGATCCGAGGCTCGAGGATTATCAGCCCTACTGGGCCGCCCGCGCCGATCTGTGTCATCGGGCCGCGGACCGGCCCGGTGCCCTGTACGCCTACGACCGCGCCATCGGCCTGGAGAGCGATCCGGCGGTGCGCGGCCTGCTGCAGGACCGGCTGGCGGAACTGAATGCTCACGATTGAAGCCGAAATCGCATCGGCGCGTTAAGGTGACGCTTGCCTTTACGGGTGTTCCATTGCGCCCGACGCTTCTCGCTGGTAGCGAGCTTAGAGGCGTATCGGCTGGCGCGGCCACCAACGGGGAATGAGAGACTTGAAGAGTCCGACGCTAGACAAGTCCCATGACACGGCCCCGGTGAAATCCTGGGACTTGCTCACGTTCGACCGGCTGCTGACCGCGCCGGTGATCCACATCATCTATTGGTCGGGCCTGGGCCTGATCATCCTGGCCGGGTTCGCCGTGGTCGGTGCGGCTGTCGGCCTGACCCTGCGCGGCGATGGCATAGCCGAAAAGCTGATCGCCTTCCCTGCCCTGGTGATCGGGGCCCTGATCGTACTGATCATGGCGCTTCTCTGGCGGGCCCTGTGCGAATTCTATGTCGCCATCTTCCGCATCAGCGACGACCTGCGCGCCCTGCGCGAGACCGAACGCCCGGAAGCCTAGCCTTCGGCCTGCTCCGCCGCGCTGAGCGAGCGGGCGCTGTCGGACGGCGGCAGACTGATGACGCAGACCAGCCCCTGCGGCCGATAATCCATCGTCACATCGCCGGCAAACTCGCGGCCGACGCTCTGCAGCAGCTTCGAGCCGAAGCCTCGCCGTTGCGGCGCCGAGATGGTCGGGCCGCCCAGCTCGGTCCAGGTCACCACATAGAGGCCGCCGTCTTGGCGGACATCGAGGGTCACCGTACCGGCATCCCCCTTGGACCAGGCGCCGTGCTTGATCGCATTGGTGGCCAGTTCATGCAGCGCCAGGCCGAAGCTGAGAGCGTAGTTGGGTGCCAGCAGAAAATCCCCGCCTTCGATGGCGTAGCTGCGGCCGTAGTGATCGAGGTGCTGGCGGACCAGGGCGCTGAGTGTGACGGTGGTCCAGCGGCCCGCCACCAGCAGTTCGTGGGTCATGGACAGGGCGATCAGCCGCTCCTCGAAGGTGCGGCTGAAGTCGTCGAGACTGGCGGCGCCCTTTCGCGTCTGACGGGCGATGGACTGCACGGACGCCAGCGAGTTCTTGACCCGGTGATTGAGCTCGTCGAGCAGCACTTTCTGACGCGCGTTGTGCTCGCGCAGTTCGACCATCGAGGTCATCGCCGTGCGCAGCTCGGTGAAGGCTGCGTCGCGCTCCTGGATGCCATGCTGAAGTTGAGCCGCGCGCCGCCGCTCCCAGAAGAACAGGGCCAGCGGCATCAGGATCAGGATCAGGATCAGGGTCAAGGCGCCGAGCGGGCGGCTGAGACCGTCGATCAGATCGCCGGCGGGCGACTCCGCCACCCATTCGAGCTGGGCGATCTCACGGCCCTGCAGATTGCTGATCGGCAGCGCCGACAGTTCGTGCCGTGGCGGCGTTCCGGCCCCCGTCAGGCGCACATTGTGCAGCAGGAAGGCGTCGCCGAAGCTCGTGAGGAAGCCCTCGTCGATGGCGTCGCCCACCACCACCACCGGAGCCGGGCGACTAGGCAGCACGTTGCCGAAGTCCGGCTGGACCAGGGCCGCGGTCAGCAGATAGGGCCGGCCGTCGATACGCACCACGGTGATGGCGTCGATCGGCCGGGAGATCAGGGTCTTGGAGGGCAGCGCCGTCGCCGGCCTGACTACCTGGGCCTCTCGGGCCCGGATCGACGCGACCATCAGGTTCACGTCGATCTGAATCTGCGGCCACACCTGGCTGGGCGCTCGGCCGGGCATGTGGTCGAGCACAGGGCGGCCCTCGGCGTTCAGCACCGCCACCAGGTCGTAGCCGCTGGTCTCGGCGAAGAAGGAGACCATATTGGCTTCCGCCCAACGCCGGTCGAACTTCAGATCGAGGTTGCGGACGGCGTCGTCCCAGACGGTTTCGGTGACCACCGTCTTCTGCATCTCGCGCATGCGCAGGCGGAAGCCGTTGTCGGCCAGCCGGTGCTCGCGCGACGCGGCGATCTGATCGGTGCGCACCTTGGCGGAGTCCACCATCCAGACGACGGGCAACATGGCTAGCAGGGCGCATGAGATCAGCAGCCCGACGAGCGCATTGGCTCTCAGGCGTGAAAACCACGCCGGTGTTTGGAAGCCCACGTCCGCTGTACCTTCGCTGCGTCGCTACGACGTGTAGCCGACGCAGGCGCCGGCTGACATGCGGTCTATCAGCGCTCCACCGGGACAGGCGCGGACAGGGGGCGTGATCACGCCCCTGCCCTCACCGCCTATTTGACGGCCGCCGCCCCCGCGTCGGCCACTTCCTGGTCGAAGCCGCCGGTGGTGCCGATGGCCCCGATCTGCCGCCCGCCGGACATGATCGGCACGCCGCCGGCGCCGGCCACGGTCGCGCCCGGGAACGCCAGCGGCCCCAGTTGCCCCTTGTTGACCAGATCGGCCAGAACCGAGGTCGGGCGCTGGAAGCGGGCCGAGGTGCGCGCCTTGCCGAGCACCCACTCCTGGGCGGCGTACTGAGCGAAGGTGCCGCGATAGAACATGATCAGCTCGCCGGTCGGCTCGACCACGGCGATGGCCACGGTGTCGGCGACGCCGCGGCGCTTGGCCTCCGCGCGGGCGGCTGCCATCACGGCCTCGGCCTGTTCGGAAGTGATGGTCTGGCCGTAGTGCGGACGATTGGCCGCGCCGACGGCGGGAGCCGCCGGAGCCTGGGCCGATGCGGCCCCGGCGGACAGGATCAGGGCGGCGGTCAAAGCGCCCGCGAAAAGCTTCATGGTTTCCTCCAGTGTTGTCCGCAGGTCCGGCGGTTTCGGTCGGAGGCTATCTTGGCTGTAAACGGCGATTAGGGAAGGGAGTCCGATTTCCGGGCGTGGCGCTCCCCATTCCGCTCATCCCGGTGAACGCCGGGACCCAGATCGTAAAGCGCGGAGGGCAGCTATCGACCCGTGGCGGACGTTCGAAGGGTCCGGTTGAGGGTATGCTTGGCCTGCGACTATGGTCGGTCTATTCCTTGTGTTCACAGCGGGCGGTCGGACCGCTGACCTACCAGCCGGCCTCGGCGTCGGTGTTGGCGCGGGTCTGTTCGGCCTCGGCCTCGGCGTGCAGCGAGGCCATGCGCATTTCCATAACCATCCGCCGGTTGGCGATCTCGCCCAGGCGCTTCTGCAGCGTCTCGACCTCGTGGTTGGCGATGCGGATGAGGGAATTGGCCCACTTCATGCCCTAGCCCTATCTGGCCGTGCTTAGGATTTCGTGCAGGCGACTAAAGCCGTCTTCCAGGCTGGTGCGCTCGTCCTTGTCCTGGCTGAGGAAGGCTTCGAGCGCCGGATTGAGCAGGATGGCGCGGTCGATCTGGGCGTCGGCCCCGGCGCGGTAGGCGCCGATGCGGATCAGCTCTTCCATGTTGGCGTAGGCCGCCAGGGTCTGGCGCGCTTCGGCGGCGATCGGGCGCTCGGCGGGGGTCTGGCAGCCCGGCAGGGTCCGCGAGATCGAGCGCAGCACATTGATGGCGGGGAAGCGTCCGCGCTCGGCGATGGCGCGCTCCATGACGATGTGGCCGTCGAGGATGCCGCGCACCGCGTCGGCGATCGGCTCGTTATGGTCGTCGCCGTCCACCAGCACGGTGAACAGGCCGGTGATCGGCCCCGCCTCGGTGCCGTCGGCGCGGATCGGGCCGGGGCCGGCGCGCTCGAGCAACTTGGGCAACTCGGTGAAGACGGTCGGGGTATAGCCCTTGGTGGTGGGCGGCTCGCCGGCGGCCAGGCCGATCTCGCGCTGGGCCATGGCGAAGCGGGTCACGCTGTCCATCAGGCACAGCACTTCCTGGTCCTGGTCGCGCATATATTCGGCGATGGCCAGGGTCATGTAGGCGGCTTGGCGGCGCTTCAGCGCCGGCTCGTCGGAGGTGGCGACCACCACCACCGCGCGCTTGAGGCCTTCCTCGCCCAGGGTCTCCTCGATGAACTCGCGCACCTCGCGGCCGCGTTCGCCGATCAGCCCGACCACCACCGCGTCGCAGTCGGCGCCCTTGGCCAGCATCGAGAGCAGGACCGATTTGCCGACGCCCGAGCCGGCGAACACGCCCAGGCGCTGGCCGCGGCAGCAGGTGGTGAAGGTGTTCATGGCACGCACGCCCAGATCCAGGCGCTCGCCGACCCGGCCGCGCGAATGGGCCGAGGGCGGCAGGGCGCGCAGGGGATAGGCCGCCGGGCCTTGCGGCAGCGACCCCTTGCCGTCGATCGGCTCGCCGAAGGCGTCGATGATGCGGCCGCGCCAGGCAAGCGTCGGCCTTACGCTGGCGGCCTCGGGGGAAATGCGGATTTCGGTGCCGGGGGCCACGCCTTCCAGGGGGCCGAACGGCATCAGCAAAGCGCGGCCTTCGCGGAAGCCGACCACCTCGGCCGGCAGGGGCGAGCCGCCCCGGCGTACGATCTCGGCCCGCGCCCCCACGCCCAGACGCGTCAGGCTGCCGCGCGCTTCGATCAGAAGCCCGTTAACCGCCGCTACGCTTCCGGACACGCTCAGCGGGTCGATCCGCTCGATCGCGTTCAATAGACTTTGCAACTAACTCCAACCCCAAGTCCGGCCCTTGTCCGAAGCGCTAACGCCACT
The DNA here is from genome assembly GCA_947475845.1 of Caulobacteraceae bacterium. Classification (GTDB taxonomy): domain Bacteria; phylum Pseudomonadota; class Alphaproteobacteria; order Caulobacterales; family Caulobacteraceae; genus BOG-938. The sequence goes on from CANJMO010000007.1 coordinate 79,067, forward strand.
CCGGTCCGGGCTTCACGAAGACGGCGCGAGACGGCCCCCAGCGGCCGCTTCGGTCCGAAGCTTCGGGGCGACTGTCGGACGAACATGGTTAATTTTTTCAATCACCTGTCGGCTCCGCTTGCGGCGCGACTCCAAATCGCCCTAACCATCAATGGTCGTTAACCAAGTTTTTATTAACTGTGACCTAGCGTGACGCGGTGTGTGGAGAGCGAGATCGCTTTTCGGCGCGCTACCGCGGTCCTGCGGGGAGGGGCAAATGCGCGTACTCTTGATTGAAGATGACAGCGCCACGGCTCAAAGCATCGAACTGATGCTGAAGTCCGAAGGCTTTAACGTCTATACGACGGACCTGGGTGAAGAAGGCGTCGATCTGGGAAAGATCTACGACTACGACCTGATCCTGCTCGACCTGAACCTGCCCGACATGTCGGGCCTTGATGTGCTTCGCACCCTGCGGGTCGGTAAGATCAACACCCCGGTGATGATCCTGTCGGGCTCCTCGGAAATCGACACCAAGGTCAAGACCTTCGCCGGCGGCGCCGACGACTACATGACCAAGCCGTTCCACAAGGACGAGCTGATCGCCCGCACCCACGCCGTGGTCCGTCGCTCCAAGGGTCACGCCCAGGCCATCATCCACACCGGCGAGATCGCCGTGAACCTG
>CANJMO010000008.1 GCA_947475845.1 Caulobacteraceae bacterium
ACTTGGCCGTTGATGGTGATCTTGACGAGGCTGCCGCCGATGGAGCCGTCCTTCAAGGGATGCACCACCGCTGTAGCATGATCGCCGGCCTTGATCGACCGGCGGGTCCAGCCGAAGCGGGTCAGGTTATTGGGACTGGCGCCCTCGATCGACCACTCGATCTCCCTGCCCGAACGGTCCGTGACCATGAGCTGGACCCAGGAATGGGGGTTGGTCCACTGGAACTCCTTAACGGTGCCTTCCAGGGTGATTTCTTTTTGCGAGTCGAACATCGAGAAGGCGTGGTGAGCCTGGGCCTGGCTAGCCAACAGGACGGCCGACGCGAGCAGACCGAGCGAGCCTATGATCAGCCTGTTCATGTCGGCGACCTTTCGTCGTTCCGGACGGCCCAGCCATCCGCCTACACATACGCGCGGTCCGGGCAAAACCCTCGCCCCAAGCAAAAACTAGGCTGAGCCGGTCAGGGCGGCAACTGGATGGCGGCGGACGGGAGCCCGCCGCCGCCATGTTTCAGCGGTCTTGTTATGCGCAACCGCTTCGCTGCTTGAGCGCGGTTACTTCGGCTTGCGGAACTTCAGGACCATGTGATCGGCCGCGAACCGGGGGGTGATTTCCGATTCCTTCTTGGTGTGGTCGTCCGCGGGGTTGGCCAGGACCTTGCTCTCGGCTTCCAGCTTGAAGCCCGCAGCCTCGACTTCCTGTTTGACGGTGGCCGGTTCGATGCGGTGCAGGGTGTTGGTCTGGGTCGCGCCGGCGCCGGGGGCGGCGATATAGTCGACGATGATGTAGACGCCGCCCGGTTTCAGGCTGTCGAACACCGCCTTGTTGAACTTGGCCATGTCGGCCGAGCCGAAGAACGGGTTGCGGTAGTCGTGGTAGTTGTCGGTGTTCCAGACCACGTCGACCTTTTCAGGGGTCAGGGGCGTGTCGGCCGGCTGCCAGACGACGGTGGCGTTCCCGACGGCGGCGGCGAGGTCGTCGGAGCCCTTGCCAAAGCGCGGGTTCGACTGCAGGTGGCCGGGGGTGAGCAGGAACAGGTGACCCTTGGGCCCAACCGTCTTGGACAGGATGCGGGTGTAGTAGCCGCCGCCGGGGAAGAACTCCTCGACCTTGTCGCCGGGCTTGACGCCGGCGAAGGCCAGGACATCCGCCGGCTTGCGGGTGGCGTCGAGGGCGGTGTCGGCGGCGGGGCGGCCCGTGTCGGCGACAGCGGCGGCGATGGCGGGCGACACCTTGGGCTGGGCCAGGGCGGGCAGGGCGGCCAAGGTCAGGGCAGTACTAGCGGCGGTCATCAGGGCGCAGGCGCGGACGTTCATCGAGTTCCTCCAGATCTTCTATCGACCATACTTTGAGTGGCGGCGCGGCTTTCGGCAAGCGGCGGTTCCAGCGTGTGGAGTCATGGAACCCTTAGACTTTCGACTATCGCGGGCTGCCCTCTCCATCGTATCTGACGGCCCTCGGGGCGCAGCGGACAGGGAGGCGACATGGGCGAGACCGAAGGCCTGCCGCCGCCCCAGCGCTATCTGTCGATGGCGACGATCTGGATCGGCATGACGATGGCCGTACTCGACGCCTCGATCGCCAACGTGGCCCTGCCGACGCTGGCCCATGAACTGAACGCTACGGCCGCCGGTTCGATCTGGGTGATCAACGCCTATCAGCTAGGCATGGTGATGCTGTTGCTGCCCCTGGCGGCATGCGGCGAGATGCTCGGCTACCGGCGCATCTATCTGACCGGGATGGTGGTGTTCACCCTGGCCTCGGCGATCTGCATCTTCGCCCCGACCCTGACCGTTCTGGCGCTTGGGCGCGGGCTGCAGGGGATGGGCGCCGCCGGGGTCATGAGCATGAACGCGGCCCTGGTGCGCCATACCTATCCGCAGCGCCTGATCGGCCGGGCGTTGGGCGGCAACGCCTTCGTCGTGGGGGTGGCCACGGCTGCCGCGCCGACCGTGGCGTCCGCGATTCTGGCGGTGGCCAGCTGGCGCTGGCTGTTCGCGGTCAACATCCCGTTCTGCGCCCTGGTCCTGACCTGCGGCCTGTTCGTCCTGCCACGCAGCGACGCCACGCGCCGGCCATTCGATACGCCCAGCGCCCTGCTGTCCGCCGGCCTGTTCGGGTCCCTGGTATTCGGCGCGGACCTGGTCAGCCGCGGGGATCATGTCGGGCTCGGCTGCGCCCTGCTGGCGGCGGCGGCGGTGTGCGCCGTGCTGGTGGTGCGGCGCGGCTGGGATCAGCAGGCCCCGCTGTTCCCCATCGACCTGTTGCGCATCCCGCTGTTCGGCCTGTCGATCGCCACCTCGACCGCCTCGTTCTGCGCCCAGCTGATCGCGGCGGTGAGCCTACCGTTCCTGTTCCAGCGCGGCATGGGCCGCAGTGTGGTGGAGACGGGCATCCTGATGACGCCCTGGCCGATCGCCACGGCGCTGTCGGCGACCCTTGCGGGGGTGCTGGCCGAGCGGGTGCAGAGCGCTATCCTGAACTCAGTGGGTCTGCTGGTGATGGCGGTGGGGCTGTTCCTGCTGGCCATGATGCCCCTGGACGTGGACAACCTCGGCATCGTCTGGCGGACGGCGATGTGCGGCGCCGGGTTCGGCTTCTTCCAGTCGCCCAACAACCGGACCATGGTGCTGTCGGCGCCGCGGCGACGTAGTGGCGCAACGGGCGGGGCCCTGGCTACGGCGCGCACCACCGGCCAGAGCCTGGGGGCGGTGCTGGTGGCGGTGCTGTTCCGCGCCTTGCCCCTGACCACCGCCAATCGCTGGGCCCTGGTAGCGGCCGGTCTGCTGGGGGTTGCGGGGGCCATCGTCAGCAGTTTCCGGCTGGGCCACACCCTTCCGGCGGAAATGCCGGAGACGGATGGGTCCGAAACCCTGGCCGACGCCGGCTAGGCAAACGAAAGCGGCGGCCGCACGCGACCGCCGCTCCCTGATTGTTCGACCGAAAGCCTAGTGCTTGGCCTTGTTGGCCGCTTCCTTGACGGAATCGATGGCGCCGCCGCCCGCGGTCTTGTCCGCCCGGCCGTCGGCCTGAAGCTTGGCGTCGCCGGTGATCTTGCCGGCGGCTTCCTTGACGCGTCCGGCCAACTTTTGACCAGCGCCTTCGGCTCTCAACTTGTCGACCATGGTCTCACTCCTTGAATGAAGATCGGTATCCTCGGTCAACGACCTGATTTAAAAGGCGTTCCGCCTGATTTTAGATAAATGGGCCGGGCATGCCGTAGTGGCTGTCGACCTCCTGGGCCCAGGCGCTGTCGTCGACGTCGGCGACGTCCAGGGTCGGGGCATGCTCCAGCTGATCCTTGCTGAGCGGCACGACGTAGCCGTTCTTGCCGGTGTCGTAGGTCAGCATCGACCAGGGCAGGGGATGATAGCGTTCACCGGCGCCGAGAAATCGGCCATGGGACATGACTGCGTAGGCGACTTTTCCCGACACCTTGTGCAGCAGCACGTCCTCGATATGGCCGAGCTTCTCGCCAGTCTGGTCGTATAGCCGCGGCGTCGTAGCCGCTGGCCATGACGATGGGCAACTGAGGCGCCGATTCGCGCATGAGGGCCGCCAGCGCGTCCCCACGCATATCCGGCAGGCCGATATCGATGATGGCCAGGTCCAGGCGGGGATAGTCGGACAGCACTTTCAAAGCGTCGGCGGCGGTCTCGACACAGATCGCCTGGAAACCGATAGCGTTGAGGTTGTCTTCGGACACCATCGCCACCAGGGTCTCGTTTTCCACAAGCAGCGCAATACGCTGGTCCCGGCCTTCACCCACTACCGACAACCTCGACCTCAAAGCGCCCTAAACCTGCGAAACCTCGGCATGTCGCCTCGGGTCTTCGCACACCTGACACAGAGGCTATACGATATCGCGGGCGATCAGAGCGTCGACTACCCGACGTGCGGCCTCCGCCGGCTCGGACCCGGCGGTATGAAGGAAGATCTCGGCGGCTTCGGGGCGTTCGTAGGGCGAAGACACGCCGGTGAAGTTGGCGATCTCACCCTTGAGGGCCTTGGCGTAGAGGCCCTTGGGGTCGCGTTTTATGCAATCCTCGATCGGCGTGTCGACGAACACCTCGATGAATTCGCCCTCGGCCAGCAGCTCGCGCGCCATGCGCCGCTCGGCCTTGAACGGTGAGATGAACGAGCACAGCACCACCACGCCCGCCTCGACGAACAGCTTGGCCACCTCGGCCACCCGGCGCACGTTCTCGACGCGGTCGGCGTCGGAGAAGCCGAGATCGCGGTTGAGCCCGTGGCGGACGTTGTCGCCGTCGAGCAGGAAGGTGCGCACGCCGCGGTCGTGCAGTTCGCGCTCGACCAGGTTGGCGATGGTCGACTTTCCCGAACCGGACAGGCCGGTGAACCACAGCACCGCCGGCTTATGGCCGTTGAGCGCCTCTCGCTCATTGCGGTTCACCAGCAGGGACTGGCGATGGATATTGGCCGCCCGGCGCAGGCCGAAGCTGACCATGCCGGCGCCGACCGTGGCGTTGGTGTAACGGTCGATCAAGATGAAGGCGCCCGTCTCGCGGTTATCGACGTAGGGGTCGAAGGCGATCGGATTGGAGGTGGAGAAGTTGCAGAAACCGATCTCGTTGAGCGCCAGGGTGCGCCCGGCCAGATGCTCCAGCGTATCGACATCGATCTTGTGCTTGAGCGCGGTGACCTTGACCGGGCTGTACTGGGTGCCGATGCGCATCAGGTAGGAGCGGCCGGGCAGCAGAGGCTCGTCGGTCATCCACAGCAGGTCGGCGGCGAACTGGTCGGCGACTTCAGGGCGGGCGGTCGGCGGGACCAGCAGGTCGCCGCGGGCGATATCGACCTCGTCCTTGAGGGTCAGGGTGACGGCGTCGCCGGCGCGGGCCTCGGCCAGGTCGCCGTCATAGGTGACGATGCGTTCGACGGCGGTCTCGCGGCCCGAGGCGGCCACCACGATCTTGTCGCCGGGACGCACGACCCCGGAGGCGATGGTGCCGGAGAAGCCGCGGAAATCCAGGTTCGGACGGTTGACCCACTGCACCGGGAAGCGGAACGGCTTGCCCGCCTGTTCGGACGCGACGTCAATGGTTTCAAGGTGTTGGATCAAGGTCTTGCCGGTGTACCAGGGCAGCTTGTCCGAGCGGGTGTAGACGTTGTCGCCGTAACGGGCCGACATCGGGATCGGGGTGATGGTCTCGAAGCCGAGCGTCTTGGCGAAGTCCAGGTAGTCGGCGACGATGCGGTCGAACACCGCCTCGCTGTATTCCGCCAGGTCGATCTTGTTCACCGCCAGCACCAGGTGCTTCACGCCCAGCAGCGAGCAGATGAAGCTGTGGCGGCGGGTCTGAGTGAGGACGCCCTTACGGGCGTCGATCAGGATCACCGCCAGGTCGGCGTTGGACGCGCCGGTGACCATGTTGCGGGTATATTGCTCGTGCCCGGGGGTGTCGGCGACGATGAACGAGCGGTTGGGGGTGGTGAAGAAGCGGTAGGCGACGTCGATGGTGATGCCTTGCTGACGCTCGGCCTCCAGGCCGTCGACCAGCAGGGCAAGGTCGATGTCCTCGCCGACGGTGCCGTGTTTCTTGGAGTCGCGCTCCAGCGAGGCCAGCTGGTCCTCGAAGATCAGCTTGGAGTCGTAGAGCAGGCGGCCGATCAGGGTCGACTTGCCGTCGTCCACCGAGCCGCAGGTGAGGAAGCGCAGCAGGCCACGGGCCTGGGCGGCGTCTTCGAGGGTTTCGGTCTTGGCGAGGGGCCCGTCTTGAAGAATGGCGGTCATCAGAAGTATCCCTCGCGCTTCTTCTTCTCCATCGAGGCGGACTCGTCAGTATCGATCAGGCGGCCCTGGCGCTCGGACGTGCGGCTGACGCGCATCTCGTCGATGATGTCGTCCAGGGTAGCGGCCTCGGATTCCACGGCGGCGCTGAGCGGATAGCAGCCCAGCGAGCGGAAACGCACCGAGCGCAGCTGTTCGGTCTCGCCGGGGTTCAGCGGCATGCGGTCGTCGTCGCGCATGATCAGCATGCCGTCGCGTTCCACCACGGGGCGCTCGGCGGCCAGGTACAGGGGCACGATCGGGATCGCCTCGGCGCGGGTGTATTCCCAGATGTCGAGTTCGGTCCAGTTGCTGAGGGGGAAGACGCGGATCGTCTCGCCCTTAGCAATGCGGGTGTTGTACAGGCGCCAGAGCTCGGGGCGCTGGTTGCGCGGATCCCAGACGTGGCCTTCGGAGCGGAACGAGAAGATACGCTCCTTGGCCCGGCTCTTTTCCTCGTCGCGGCGGGCGCCGCCGAAGGCCGCGTCGAAGCCGTACTTGTCGAGCGCCTGCTTCAGCGCGTCGGTCTTCATCACCTGGGTGTGCAGGGACGAGCCGGAAGCGATGGGGTTGATGCCGCGGTCGACGCCGTCCTGGTTGGTGTAGACCAGCAGGTCGACGCCGTAGCGCTGCACGATGCTGTCGCGGTGGCGGATCATGTCCGCGAACTTCCACTTGGTGTCCACATGCAGCAGCGGGAATGGCAGCTTGGACGGGAAGAACGCCTTGGCCGCCAGGTGCAGCATGACGCCGCTATCCTTGCCGATGGAATAGAGCATCACCGGATTGTCGAAGGCCGCGGCGACCTCGCGGATGATCTCGATCGATTCCGCCTCCAGCCGGCGCAGGTGGTCCGACAGCGGGCGTCGGGCGGGCGCGTCGAACGCGGAGGCAGGTGTGTGGGCTGTCATCGTCAAAGCAACGTCACCAGGAAATCCAGGCGCTTAGATGGAGCGCGAGCGTGAGGGTTTACAGGCGCGGTGAGGCGTTGGCAGCGCATGTTTGATAGGGCGGTCATTAGAGAAGCTATAGGCCGCACTAAACCGGCAGGGTCACCTTCGCCGTGAGGCCGCCGTCCTGGCGGTTTTCCAGGGTCACGTCGCCGCCGTGGGCGCGGGCTATGGAGCGGGCGACGGAGAGGCCGAGGCCGATGCCGCCGGTCTGGCGGCTGCGCGAGGGCTCGCGGCGGTAGAAGGGGTCGAACACCCGGTTGAGCTCCTGGCGGGGGACGCCTGGACCGTCGTCGTCGATATCGATCTCGGCCATGCGGTCGGTCACCGACAGGGTGGCGCGGGCGCGGCTGCCGTATTTGACGGCGTTGTCGAGCAGGTTGGTCAGCAGGCGGCGCAGGGCCAGGCTGTCGGCATCGATGACGACCTTCTCGGAAGTCTCGACGCGGACGTCGGCGCCGGTGTCGGCCATGTCGTCGACGATGCTCTCCAGCAGGGATGACAGTTCCAGGCGGGTGCGCTGGGGGTCGGCGGCGGCGTCGCGGACGAAGGCCAGGGTGGCGGCGATCATCGCCTCCATCTGATCGATGTCGTTGTTCATCTTGGCCTGAACCTCTTCGGGCGCCTGTTCGACGCGGAAGCGGAGACGGGTGAGGGGGGTGCGCAGGTCGTGGGCGATGGCCCCGACCATACTGGTGCGGTCCTCGACATAGCGCCGGAGCCGGTCCTGCATCTGGTTGAAGGCGCTGGCCGCCTTGACGATCTCGGACGAGCCCTTGACCTCGATGGGGGGAGCGTTGGGGTCGCGGCCAAAGCGCTCGGCGGCCTCGCCAAAGCTGGCCATCGGCCGGACCAGGCTGCGGGAGAAGAAATAGGCGAGTGGAAGCAAGGCGACCGAGGAGATGGCGAACCATATCACCAGGCGCTGCTGCCAGGGGGCGAGGGTGACACGGTCGCCGGGCTGGACGGTGGTCCAGCGTCCGTCGGGTTTCTCGATGGCCAGCTTGAACGGGGCCATCAGGAAGCTTTCCTCGCGCGGCTGGCCCTGATCGCCGAGCAAGTCGCGCACCAGGCGGTAGCCGCGCCGGTCGGGCGGGCCGCCCTCGGTAATGACCAGGACATCGTCCTCAGGAAGCTTGAGGTCCTTGGACAGGAGGGCGCGGAAGCGAGGGAAGCCGATGCGCGCGTCGCTGTCGGCGGGGATGTTGATCGCCTCGTCGCGGATGATCAGGGGCGGGGAGTTGCGGGTCTGGCGCGGCTGGCCGTGCAGGGCGCGCAGGACGTCGCCCTCGGTATAGAAGATCGGGGTCGGCGGTGGCAGGTGGAAGACGATGAAAAGGTTGATGGCCTGGGCGCCCATGATGGCGACGAGGACCAGGGCGAACACCTGGGCGAACAGGGTCCCGGAGCCTCGGTCCATCAGGCGGAATTTCACGTCCGCACGACCTTTGCGCTGAACATATAGCCTTCGTTGCGGATGGTGCGGATCAGCTCCTGGCCGCTGGCGCCGTCGTCGAGTTTCTTGCGCAGACGGCTGATCTGCACGTCGATGGCGCGGTCGTAGGCCTCGGTCTCGGGGCCGCGGGCGAAGTCGAGCAGCTGATCGCGGGTCAGCACCCGTTGCGGCCGTTCGACCAGGGCGCGCAGGAGGGAGAACTCGCCGCTGGACAGGTTGATGACCACGCCCTGGGGCGTGCGCAGTTCGCGACGGACCAGATCCAGACGCCAGCCTGCGAATTCCAGCACGCCGCCGTGGTGATCCTCGACCACCTTGGGTTCCTGGCGGCGGCGCAGGACCGCGCGCACGCGGGCCAGCAGCTCGCGGGGGTTGCAGGGCTTGGGCAGATAATCGTCGGCGCCGATCTCGAGCCCGACGATGCGGTCGGTGTCTTCGCCCATGGCCGAGAGCATGATGATGGCGGGACCGGAACCGGCCAGGCGGCGGCAGATCGACAGGCCGTCCTCGCCCGGCAGCATGACGTCGAGCACCATCAGGTCGGTGTCGCCGCGTTCCAGCACGCGTTCCATGGTCGCGGCGTCGGCGGCCGTCTCCACGGTGTAGCCATGGCGCGTGAGGAATTCGGAGACGACGTCGCGGATGCCCGGATCGTCATCCACCATCAGGATGTTGGCGCTGGATCCGGGGGTGCGGCTCAAATCAATGTCCATGCAACGGGTTGTTCCAAACCAGGGTCGCTGTGAAATTTCTATTTTGCAACAAAGGATCGGCGCTAAGTTGCAATCCCGGAATGCGGGATTTTCGGACTCAACCTCTCAAACGGCCTGTTTGGCGGGTTTCCGACGGAGTCTAAGAGCCTCTTAAGACTTGGCTCGCCACAATCGGCGCCTACCGGCTTGGGGACCCGACATGACGGCCTTAGGACAAGAGCAGGACGCGGATGGGCGCAAGGCGCCGATCGCCGTCGCCCTGTGTCTTGGCTATCTGATTTCGCTGTGGACCAGCCTGATCCTGGTGAGCCCGGCCGCGGTGCCGCCGTTCTGGCCCTCTAACGCCTTCGTCGCCGCCATGGTGATGTTGCTGCCGCGGCGCCTTTTGTGGCCGGCGGTGGGCTTCGCCACGGTGTGTGCGGCGTCGTTCATCCTTCGCACTTCGGATTCCATGGCCCTGGCCGTGATCCGTGTCTTCTTCAATATGGGCGAGGGCGTGTTGGCCGGAGCGCTGGCCGTGCGGGTGCTGGGATCGCGCCGCTTGCTGCGCACCGCGGCCGGCTTCCTGAGGCTGCAGCTGCTGGCCGTGCTGCCGGCGGTGGTGCTCGACCTGATCCTGCGCGAAGGCGCGATGCGGCTGATGTCGTCGGAGTCCTATCTGATGGGATGGCGGTCGGCCTTCCTGCCGCACCTCCTGGGGCTGGCGACGGTTTTTCCGGCGATCCTGCTACTGGTCCAACCTAGCATGCCGGAACTGAAGCGCAGCCGCCTGGAGACGGGCCTGATCTTCTCCATCCTGGCGATCGTCTCCTACGTCTTCATGCACCAGAACAAGATGCCGGTGGCCTTCGTCATCAGCCCCCTGCTGCTGCTGGCCGCCCTGCGGTTGGGGCCGCGCGGGTCGATGTTCGGCAACCTGATCGTGGCGCTGATCTTCCTGCCGGTGGCGATCGAGGGCGAGGGGCCGTTCGCCCTGCATCCGGAGTGGGATCTGCAGGACCGGGCGATGATCTATCAGGCGGTGTGCCTGGCCTCCCTGTTCGCCATGTCGCTGGCGGCGTTCATGGTCGCCGAGCAGGCCCGTCTGCGCCGCCTGCTGGTGCGCCGCGCCGCCGCCGCCCGCGAGGCCCGCCGCCGGGCCCTGATCGCCAGCCGCGCCAAGAGCGACTTCCTGGCCACCATGAGCCACGAGATCCGCACGCCGATGAACAGCATCCTGGGTTTCACCCAGGCGCTGATGCAGGACCCGGGCGTATCGGACGAAGCGCACCGCAAGATCGAGGTGATCGCCCAGGCCGGCGATTCCCTGATGACCGTGCTGAACGACATCCTCGATTTCTCCAAGGTGGAGGCCGGGCAGATCGAGCTGCATGTCGAGCCGGTGGAGGTCGCCGCCTGCGCCGCCCACGCGGTAGAGATCATCCAGGGCCCGGCGCGGGCCAAGGGCCTGGCCCTGCGGCTGGAGACGGAGAGCGCGGAAGGCCGCTATGCGCTGGATGGGCAGCGCCTGCGCCAGATTCTGCTCAACCTGCTGAACAATGCGGTCAAGTTCACCGATGAAGGTCATGTGCTGCTGACGGCGGCCTATGCCGAACAGACGCAGACCCTGCGCTTCGAGGTGCGTGACAGCGGCATCGGCATCGATCCCGATTTGCTCGGCAGCCTGTTCACCCGCTTCTCGCAGGCCGATAGTTCGACCACCCGCGACTACGGCGGCAGCGGGCTGGGCCTGGCCATCTGCAAGGGGCTGGTGGAGCGGATGGGCGGACGGATCGGCGTGGACAGCCGGCCGTCGCTGGGCTCGACCTTCTGGTTCGAACTGCCGGCCCCCAGGCTGGAGGCGTCAGCCGACGCGCAGGCGGCCGAGGCCAAACCGGCGTCGTTGCGCGGCCGGGTGTTGGTGGTGGACGACCACGCCATGAATCGCCAGCTGGGCGAGACCCTGCTGAGCCTGATGGGCTGCCAGGTCGACCTCGCGGCCTCCGGCGAGGAAGCCGTGCAGGCGGCGTTCGACAATCGCTACGACGCGATCCTGATGGACGTGCATATGTCCAAGATGGACGGCATGGCGGCGGCCCGGGCGATCCTGTCGCAGGGCGGGGCCAGCGCGCGCACACCGATCATCGCCATGAGCGCGGACGTGATGACCCGCAACCTCGAGCTGTGCCGCCGGGCGGGCATGGTCGATCATATCGCCAAGCCGATCCAGATGTCGGTGATGCACGCCGTGCTGCAGCGCTGGCTGGGCGATCACAAGCGCCGTTCCGCGGCCTAGCGTTCCGACACCCATTGCCCCGGCTTACAAGCCACGTCATGCTGATCGTTCACTGTCGGCCCAGGCTTCGATTCCTGAGCGACATCAACGTATTGGCTTGAGAAGGGCGCTCGGCCGCATGGGACTTCTGACCAAGAAACCGATCGATGTGCTGCTGGCGCAGGCCCACGAAGAGGGTGCGCACTCGCTCAAACGGGGCCTGGGCGCCTTCAATCTGACCATCCTGGGCATCGGATCGGTGATCGGGGCGGGTATCTTCGTCCTGACCGGCCAGGCCGCGGCGCAGCACGCGGGGCCGGCCATCGTGCTCTCTTATGTGCTGGGCGGCATCGTCTGCGCCTTCGCGGCCCTGTGCTACGCCGAACTGTCGGCGATGATCCCGGTGTCGGGCTCGGCCTACACCTATGCCTACGCCACCCTGGGCGAGTTCGTCGCCTGGCTGATCGCCTGGGACCTGATCGTCGAATACCTGTTCGCGGCGTCCACAGTCTCTGTGGGCTGGTCAGGCTATTTCGTGGGCCTTCTCAAGGACATGGGGATATATCTTCCAGCGATCTTCACCGAGGCGCCGTTCAAGGCGGGCGAAGGGCATCACCTCATCGCCACCGGCGCGATCCTGAACGTTCCGGCGGTGCTGGTGCTGCTGTTCACCGCAGGCGTGCTGATCGCCGGGATCACCCAGTCGGCGATCTTCAACAACATCGTCGTGATCATCAAGGTGGCCGTGGTGCTGCTGGTGATCGTGTTCGGCTTCATGCACATCAACCCGGCCAACTGGCACCCCTTCATCCCGCCGATCGAGACCGACCCGGTCACTCAGCACACCAAGTACGGGCTGCCAGGGATATTCACCGCCGCGGGGGTGATCTTCTTCGCCTACATCGGCTTCGAGACGATCTCGACCGCCGGCCAGGAAGCGATCAATCCGCAGAAGACCATGCCGATCGGCATCATCGCCTCGCTGACCATCTGCACCATCCTCTATCTGCTGATGTGCCTGGTGGTGACGGGGATGGTGCCGTTCCGCGATCTGGACGTGCCGGCGCCGATCTATACCGCCGTGGACGCCATCGGGCCGTCGCTGGCTTGGCTGAAGCCGGTGGTGACCATCGGGGCCACCATCGGTCTGTTCTCGACCATGCTGTCGCTGCTCTACGGCCAGTCGCGCATCTTCTACGCCATGGGCCGAGACGGGCTGCTGCCGGCGGTGTTCGCCAAGGTTCACTCCAAGCGGCGCACGCCGTGGGTCGGAACCATGATCACGGCGGCCTTCGCGGCCCTTATGGGCGGGCTGTTCCCGATCGGCCTGCTGGGCGAGCTGGTGTCGGTGGGCACCCTGCTTGCCTTCTCCCTGATCTGCGCCGGGGTGATATACTTGCGCATCAAGGAGCCGAACATGCACCGGCCGTTCAAGACGCCGTTCTGGAAGATCACCGCGCCGCTCGGCGTGATCTCCTGCCTGTATCTGGTGATGAGCCTGCCGGTGGAGACCTTCGTGCGGCTGATCGTGTGGATGGCGATCGGGCTGGTGGTCTACTTCCTCTACGCCCGCAAGCACGCCAAGTATCAGGACGGCCCGGCGGTTCCGGCGGAATAGGCCGGATCGACAGCGGCATCGGCGGGTTCTAAGCACCGCCGATGCCGGTTCTTCCCGACACCCTTCCAATCCACGAGGCGCTGGAGCCGCTGCGCGCGGCCCTGAGCGCTTCGACGTGCGCGGTGCTGGTGGCGCCGCCCGGCGCCGGTAAGACCACGGTCGTGCCCTTGGCCCTGCTGGGCGAGCCGTGGGTCGGCGCTGGCAAGATCATCATGCTGGAGCCCCGGCGACTGGCGGCGCGCGCCGCCGCCGAGCGGATGGCCAAGACCCTGGGCGAGCGCGCAGGGGATACGGTCGGATACCGGGTCCGGCTGCAGACCAAGGTGTCCGCGCGGACGCGGATCGAGGTGGTCACCGAGGGGGTGTTCACCCGCATGATCCTGGACGATCCGGCGCTGGACGGCGTGGCGGCGGTGATTTTCGACGAATTCCACGAGCGCAGCCTCGACGCCGACCTGGGGCTGGCCCTGGCGCGTGATAGCCAGTCGGTGCTGCGGGAAGACCTACGCATCCTGGTGATGTCGGCGACGCTCGACGGCGCGCGGGTTTCGGCCCTTCTGGGCGACGCGCCGGTGGTGGAAAGCCAGGGGCGGATGTTTCCGGTCGACACGCGCTATGTGGGGCGCGAGCCGAACACGCAGCTTGAGGCCCAACTGGCCAAGCTGGTGGGCCGGGTGCTGGCGGAGGAGACCGGCAGCATGCTGGTGTTCCTGCCCGGTCAGGGCGAGATACGCCGCGCCGAGCGGTTCATCAACGAGCGCCTGACCCGCATCGACACCGATGTGGCGCCGCTCTATGGCGCGCTGGAGCCTGCACAGCAGGACCGCGCGATCGCTCCGGCGGGGCCGGGACGGCGCAAGGTGGTGCTGGCGACCTCGATCGCCGAGACCAGCCTGACCATCGAGGGCGTGCGGGTGGTGATCGATTGTGGTCAGGCCCGGGTGCCACGCTTCGATCCGTCGAGCGGCCTGACCCGGCTGGCCACCGTGCGGGTGAGCTGCGCCGCCGCGGATCAGCGGCGCGGGCGAGCAGGGCGGACCGAGCCTGGCGTCTGCTACCGGATGTGGGACGAGGCGGAGACGCGGGCCCTGCCGGCGTTCGAGCGGCCGGAAATCCTGGAAGCGGACCTGTCGGGGCTGGCGCTGGACCTGGCGCGGTGGGGCGCGCGGGACGTGGCGGCGCTGGCTTTCCTCGACCCGCCGCCTTCGGCTGCCTTTGCCGAGGCTCGAAGTTTGCTGGAGCGGTTGCAAGCTATGGATGGCTTCGGCGGGCTTACGGCGCACGGCAAGGCGCTGGCTGAGCTGCCCTTGCCGCCGAGACTGGCGCACATGGTGCTGAAAGGGGCCGCGGCCGGAGGGGCGCGGCGGGCGGCGCGGATAGCGGCGCTGATCACCGAGCGCGGGCTGGGCGGAACCGACACCGATCTGCGCCACCGGCTGGAGCGAATGGACCGCGACCGGGAGCCGCGCGCCGCCGATGCGCGAACTCTGGCGGATCGATGGGCCGATCAGGCCATCAGGGCTGTGGGAAAGCCCACATCGGGCCAGCCGCTCGACGACGGGCTTCTGCTGGCAGAGGCCTATCCCGACCGCATCGCCAAGGCGCGTGGCCCGCTGGGCGAGTTTCAGCTGGCGTCGGGGCGCGGCGTACATCTGGAGCCAACCGACGCCCTGGCGCGGGAGAAGTGGCTGGCGGTGGGCGATCTGGGCGGGGGCGGCGCGCGCGACCGCATCCTGCTGGCGGCGCCGCTGGAAGAGGAGGCGCTGCTGGCGGCGTTCGCGGATCGGGTGCGGACCGAGGACGTGCTGGAGCCCGATCCGCGCGGACGACTGAAGGCGCGGCGGGTGACGCGGTTGGACCGGCTCGTGGTAGCCGAACGGCTGATCGACAGTCCCGACCCGGCGCTGATCGCCGGCGCCTTGTTGGCGCAGGCGCGCAAGGGACTGGGGGCGCTGAACTGGAGCGAGGGGACTGAGCGGCTGCGCGCCCGCGCGGCGTTCGTGCGCGAGGCCGGGCTGGGCGAGGCGCCGGACCTGTCGGACGCGGCGCTGCTGGCCGACCTGGGCTGGCTGGAGCCGCTGCTGGCGGGGCGTTGGAGCCTTGCTGACATACCGCCCGGGTCATTGGATAACGCGGTGCGCGGGCTGATCGACTGGGGACAGGGGCAGGCGCTCGACAAGCTGGCGCCGGAGAGCTGGCAGACGCCGGCTGGGTCCGGCGCGCGGATCGACTATGCGGCCGAGGGCGGACCGGCGGTGGAGGTGCGGGCGCAGGAGCTGTTCGGGCTGGACGTGCATCCGGCCATCGCCAACGGCCGCATTGCGCTGACGCTGGTGCTGGTGTCGCCGGCCCGCCGGCCGATCCAGGTGACCAAGGACCTGCCCGGGTTCTGGCGCGGGTCGTGGAAGGCGGTGCGGGCCGACCTGCGCGGGCGCTATCCGAAGCACCCGTGGCCGGAGGACCCCCTCAACGAAGCGCCGACCATGCTGGCCAAGCCGCGCGGGACCTAGGTTCGCTTGGAGAGCTTGCCGATCCAGGCGTAAAGGGCGAGGACCACGGCGACGAAGGCGATGGCCGCCAGTGCTTGCGAGGCGCCGAGGAAGCTGTCGCCGACAAGCGCGAACGGCGCGGACTTGCCCGAAGCGACCACCACACCGGCCAGCAGCACGCCCATCAGGCCCTCGCCGACGATCATGCCGGAGGCGAGCAGGACGCCGAGCTGCTTGAGGCCCGCGCCGTTGGGGCGCTTATCCGCGCGTCTGTCGAAGATGGCGCCGCCGATGGCGCCGGTGACCACCATCAGGGTGGTGGCCATGGGCAGGTAGATACCCAGGCCGACCGCGAGCGGGGCGAGGCGCGGACGCTTGAGCAGCCCGAGCGCCTCGTCGATGGCGATGATGACGACGCCGAGGGCGACGCCGATGCCGATCAGGCTCCAGTCGAGTTCGCCCTGGATCACGCCCTTGGCCAGGGACGAGATCAGCGAGGCCTGGGGCGCGGCCAGGGCGTGGGCGGGGTCGACGCCGGGCACGCCGGCGAAGCCATAGGCGCGGTTCAGAAGGTCGAGCACCGGCGGGACGACAGCCGAGCCGACGACGACACCGACGATCAGGGCGACCTGCTGCTTCCAGGGGGTGGCGGCGACCAGCTGGCCGGTCTTGAGGTCCTGGAGGTTGTCGTTGCCGATGATGGCGGCGGCGAAGACGAAGGTGGTGGCGAAGAGGGCGAAGGCGACCAGGGCGGGCTTGAGGTCCGCGCCGACCAGGGGCCCGACCACACCGGCCATCAGCAGGGCCGCGATCAGCACCGCCAGGATGCCGACGCCGGAAACCGGGCTGTTGGACGAACCGACCAGCCCGGCCATGTAGCCGCAGATGGTGGCGACGAACAGGCCGACCACCAGGACGTAGACCACCCCGCCGATGATCAGGGCCCCGGAGGCTGCGCCGAGGCCGCCCTGGGCCGCGAGGTAGGCAAGGACGCCGCCGATGGCCACGAGGCAGGCGGCGGTGATGGCGCCGGTCCAGCCGATCGGCAAATCCTGCTCGACCAGGGGCAGGGCGGCGGCGCCCGGCTGATGGCGGGCCTTTGCCGCGGCTGCGGCAGAGGCGAGGCCGCCGGCGATGGGCTTTGCCAGCTTGACCAGGGACCAGATGGCCGCGGCGCCGATCTGGCCGGCGCCGATGAATCGGACCTTGTGCGCCCAGATATCCAGCGCCGCGTCGGCCACCGGGCCGGGATGCGCGCCCATCGAGAACAGCAAGGGCACCGCGCCGCCCCAGGCGATCAGGATGCCTACCAGCATAGCGACCCCGACCCACAGGCCGACAAGGTGGCCGACGCCGTACAGTGCCAGGGAGAAGCCTATGTCGAAGCCTGAGGCGCCTTTGCCGGCGCGGAAGTAGCGCGCCATGTTGGCGGCGAACAGCTGGGTGTTGACCAGGATCATGTAGCCCGCCGCGGCGATGCCGCCGGTGACGACGGTGAGCAGGCCCGCCTTGCTGGCGGCGGCGGCCATCTCGTCGTGCACCGCCTCGCTCTCGTGCTGGCCGGCGCCGACTTTCAGCACCTCGGCGCATGCGACGCCTTCGGGGAAAGGCAGGTCCGAGCCGGTGACCAGGGCGCGGCGCAGGGGGATGGAGAAGGTTACCCCGAGGATGCCGCCCAGTCCGCACAGGGCGAAGGTCAGCCAGAACGGGAAGTGGCTCCACCAGCCGATCATGACCAGTCCGGGCAGGACGAACACCATCGAGGCCATGGCCCCGGCGGCCGACGCCACCGTTTGGACGATGTTGTTCTCCTGGATCGTGCCGCCCTTGAAGGCGCGCAGGACCGCCATGGAGATGACGGCGGCGGGGATCGAGGAGGCGAAGGTCAGGGCCGCCTTGAGGCCGAAATAGACGTTGGCCGCGGTGAACAGGACGGTGATCAGCGAGCCGAGGATCAGGGCGCGGACGGTCAGCTCGTTGGATTTAGCAGGAGGCACTGGACGGTCTCGCGGTGATCGACGCGGCCACAGTGCCCGGATCATGCCCCAGCGTGCAATCGCCAACCGCCGTGCCTATGTTCGGCGCCTAAAGGAGCCCAAGCCATGACCAAGCCGATGCGGATCGATTTCGTTTCCGACGTTTCCTGCCCATGGTGCGTGATCGGGCTGGGCGGGCTGGAAGAAGCCTTGGCGCGCACGGCGGACGTGGTTCAGGCCGAGTTGCATTTCCAGCCGTTCGAGCTCAATCCGCAGATGCCGCCGGAAGGCGAGAATATCGTCGAGCACATCGGCAAGAAGTACGGCTCCACGCCCGAGCAGTCGGCGGCCAACCGGGCGATGATCAAGCAGCGGGCCGCCGACGTCGGTTTCACCATGGCGACGGGCGAGAACAGCCGCATCTACAACACCTTCGACGCGCACCGCCTGCTGCATTGGGCGGGTGTCGAGGGGACGCATCAGGCGGCGCTCAAGAAGGCGCTGTTCGAAGCCTATTTCACCGACGGCTCGAACATGGGCGACCCCGATGTGCTGACGGCGGCGGCCGAGAAGGCCGGGCTGGACGGGGCGACGGCGCGCGAGGTGCTGAGCTCGGGCCGTTATGCTGAGGATGTGCGGGCCGCCGAGGAGCAGTGGCGGGCGGCAGGGATCAATTCCGTGCCGGCGGTGATCATCAACCAGAAGTACCTGATCTCCGGCGGCCAGCCGGCCGAGGCGTTCGAGCAGGCCCTGCGCTCGATCGCCAAGGAAACGGCCTAACCCGTCACCGTGTAGATCATGATGCCGGTGGCGACCGACAGGTTGAGGCTGTCGGCGCGGCCGCGCATGGGGATTTTCACGTTCACGTCGCAAGCTGCGGCCAGTTCGGGAGGCAGGCCCTGCTGTTCGTTGCCCATCAGGATGAGGGTGGGGGCGCGGTAGTCTGCCTGACGGTAGTCGGTAGTGGCGCTCAGGAGCGTGCCGGCGACGGAGCCGGGCCAGCTGGCGCGCCAGGCCAGGAATTCGGGGATGGTGGCCTTGGCGATCTTGACCGCGAACACCGAGCCCATGGTCGCCCGCACCGCCTCGACGGAATAAGGGTCGGTACAGTCACCGACCAGGATCACCCCCCCGCAACCGGCGGAGTCTGCGGTTCGGATGATGGTGCCGAGGTTGCCGGGATCGCGCACCGCCTGCAGGGCCACCCAGCACGGCGCGGCGCTCGGATCGATGTCGTGCAGAGGCGTGAAAACTTGAGGGAAAACAGCCATTACCGCCTGAGGGTTGTCACGGCGCGAGACCTTTTCCAGCACCTCGCGGCTGACCTCGATGATCTCGCCGGCGGCGGCGCGCGCGGCGGCCACGGCCTTCTTGAGCATCGGGTGGTCGCTGGCGTCCGGACCGTACATCAGGATCGAGGGGGCGTGGCCGAGGTCGATGGCCTCGATGACGATCTTAAGGCCCTCCGCCAGGAACAGGCCGCTCTCCTCGCGCTCCTTGCGCAGGTGCAGCCCGCGCACGGCCTTGACCGTGGGGTTGGTCAGGGAGGTGATCTGACGGGCGTCCGTCATGCCGGGGTCCAACGGGCGAAGAAGGATAGGCCGATCTGACGGTCGGTGGTCTCTTCCTGCAGAGCCAGTTCGCCCCAGTCGATACGGCCGCCGCGGCCTTCCAGCTCCTGCGCCAGCAGGTGGGCGAGGGCGACGCCGGAGATGCGGGCGGCATAGGCGTTGAGCAGGATGAAGCTGGCGTTGTCCGACAGAAGTCCGGCGCAAAGCTTTGCCATTTCTGGCAAATCCTCGAACAGACGCCAGACCTCGTTATTGGGGCCGCGTCCGTATTTGGGCGGATCGAGGATGACGCCTTCGTAGCGGGACTCGCGGCGGGCTTCGCGCTGCACGAACTTGCGGGCGTCCTCGCAGATCCAGCGGATCGGCTTGTCGGCCATGCCGGCCAGGGCGGCGTTGTCGCGGGCCCAGCCGATGGCGCGCTTGGAGGCGTCGACATGGGTGACGTGGGCGCCGGCGGCGGCGCAGACCAGGCTGGCGACGCCGGTATAGCCAAACAGGTTCAAGACCTTGGGCGCGTTTCCTGCGGATTCGACGCGGCTCTTGAGCCAGGCCCAGTTGGCGGCCTGTTCGGGGAAGAAGGCGAGGTGGCGGAAGTTGGTGAACTGGCCGTTGAAGCGAACGTCACCCCAGCCGAGCGGGAATGGCGCGATCGGCGCGGCCTTGAAGCGCCAGTTGCCGGCCTCGTCCTCGTCGGAGGGATCGAACAGGGCGTCGGCGGCGTCCCACTCGGCGGCGGGCAGGCGCGGCGCCCACAAGCACTGCGGCTCGGGGCGGACCACGCTGAACTTGCCATAGCGCTCCAGCTTGCGGCCATGCCCGGAGTCGACCAGGGCGTAGTCCGGCCAGGCAGTGGTGCGCATGACCAGGGCGTCTGGCGCGACTTGAGGGCTGCTGCTCATCGCATTGGCATTACGGGCCCGGGGCGCGCGGGTAAAGCCGCCGCCTTGCCGGTGGGACGGGTTTGTCCTTTAAAGGCCGTATGATCCTGCCCGCTTTCGAAGACGTTCTGGACGCCGCCGCACGCCTGGAGGGCCTGGCTGTCAGGACACCGCTGGTGCGCAGTGACGTGCTGGATGCGGTGGTGAGTGGGCGGGTCTTTGTGAAGGCCGAGTGCCTGCAGCGGACCGGGTCGTTCAAGTTTCGAGGGGCCTATAACCGCATCTCGCGGCTGACGGTGGAGCAGCGCCCCTACGGGGTGGTGGCGTTCTCGTCCGGCAATCACGCCCAGGGTGTGGCGGCCGCAGCGGCCATGATGGGCGCTCCGGCGGTGATCGTGATGCCGTCGGACGCCCCGGCGGCCAAGGTCGAGGGCACCAGGGCTCTGGGCGGCGAAGTGGTGTTGTACGACCGCTGGACCCAGTCGCGCGAGCAGATCGCCGCCGAGATCGGGGCGGAACGACAGGCGGTCGTCGTGCCCGCCTTCGAGGATTTCCATGTCATGGCCGGGCAGGGGACGGCGGGGCTGGAGGCGGCGCAGCAGCTGGAAGCGCTGGGAGAGGCGGCGGACCGGCTGCTGTGTCCGGCGTCGGGCGGCGGACTGATCGCCGGTATCGGCCTGGCGTTCGGCGCCCTGTCGCCGAGGACC
Organism: Caulobacteraceae bacterium; assembly: GCA_947475845.1. Lineage (GTDB taxonomy): Bacteria > Pseudomonadota > Alphaproteobacteria > Caulobacterales > Caulobacteraceae > BOG-938. The sequence goes on from CANJMO010000008.1 coordinate 20,404, forward strand.
GAACTCTATGCGGTGGAGCCGCAGGCCTATAACGACCACGCCCTCAGCCTCGTGGCCGGCCATCCGGTGACGGTGAAGCCCGAAGGCTCCAGCCTGCTGGACGCCCTGATGGCCCCCGCGCCTGGGGACATGACCTTCGCCTTGAACAGCAGGACGTTGTCGGGCGCCCTGGGAGTCAGCGACGAGGAGGCCCTGGCCGCTATGGCGTTCGCCTTCAAGCATCTGAAACTGGTGTTGGAGCCAGGCGGCGCGGCTGCGCTGGCGGCCCTGCTGTCGGGCAGGATCGAGGCGAACGGACGCACGACCCTGGTGATCGCGTCCGGCGGCAATGTCGACGCATCGGTCTACAGCCGCGCGATCGGCGCCTAGCTTCTGCGGCGCTTGGCCTTGGAGCGATGGGCGGCCTTGCCTTTGACTTTCACCTTCTTGGCCTTGGCCAGTTCGGCCTGGGTCTTCACGTGCTTGATGACGCCTCGCTCCAGGACCGGACGTTCGACGGGCCCCGTGGATTCCGGCGGATTGGCGACGGGGGTGGAGGCGATCACGGTGACCGGCACGTCGGTGCGGGTCTGGGTCGGGATCGGCGACAGGGTGTTCTGCGCCGTCCGATAGGGGTTGGCGGCCAGGCCGTAGGCGCCGCGCTTGAGGTCCTGGGCCAGAGTCAGGGGTGCGCGGCCACCGTTCAGGCGCGCGCGGTAAACCTGAACATTCTCAAGCACTCGCATGACATAGTTACGGGTTTCTCCGATCGGGATGCATTCGATGTAATCGACCGGATCGGTGGAGGAGGAACGCGGGTCGCCGCAGGCTTCGATCCAGCGCGGCGGGCGGCCGGGGCCGGCGTTGTAGGCGGCGGTGGCCATGACATAGGAGCCATCGAACTGGGAGACCAGATCGCCGAGAAAACCCGACCCGAGGTCCATGTTGTACTCGGGGTCGTCGAGCATGGTCTCGCGATAGGTCATGCCCCGGCGCGAGGCCAGGTTCTTGGCCGTGGCCGGCATCAGCTGCATCATCCCGCGCGCCCCGGCGCCGGAGCGGATGCGGGCGTCGAAGCCGCTTTCCTGGCGGATGATGCCGAGGACATAGGGTGTCTCGACCGGCGAATTGCCGGGCGCGGTGCGGACGGGATAGCCACGCTCCGGAAGGATCAGGCCGCGTTGGGCCGCCAGGCGAACGATGCGCATGACCAGATCCTGGTCGCCGTTGGCCTGGGCGAAATCCACCAGCAGGGCCGCGTCGCCGGCCGTGGGCAGGCTGTCGGCGGCCGCGATCAGCATCGAGCGGTAAAGTGTGTGGTCGTTGGCCAGGGCCAGGATGCGGGCGGCCTGGACCAGCTCGTGCGCATCGAAGCGGGCCCTGTCGAGCGGTGTAGAGACCGGGTCCTTGTCGAGGACGATCTCGGTGATGCCGGCCTTGGCCGCGGCCAGCTGGCCGTAGAAGGTGGTGTAATATTTGGCGCCCTGGCCGTAGTAGCTCTGAGCGGCGACGACGTCGCCGATGGCTTCCTCGGCGCGGCCACGCCAGTAGAGGGCGCGGGCCAGGGTGATCGGAGACGCGCCGATGAAGTTCAGGCGGCCGAAGTACTGCTCGGCCTTGACCGGGTCGTGCAGCTTGGTCAGGGCGATCCAGCCGCCGAGGAATTCGGCGTCCGAGGCATCCGCGCCCGGCGGCAGGCCATGGCCGTCCACCGCCCGATAGGCCGAGACGTAGTCGCCCGACTGTACCGCGACGTTCACCAACTGGCGGCGTAGGAGCCAGAAGCGGCTGGCGGCGTCGGCCGGCAGGTTCTTGGGGAAGTCGGCCAACAGGGGCAGGGCTTGGGCGCCCATATCGCGGGCGTAGAGGTAGCGGGCGTGCTCCACCGCCAGGCCCGGATCGTGAATGTGTTCCAGCGGAACGGCGGCGAACAGGTCGGCGGCGTTGGCGGCGTTGCTGCGCAGGGCTATCCGCGCTTCGGCCAGGCCGCGCTGATCGGCCGGCAGCAGGTCGAGCATGTCCTTGGCCGCGGGGCCTTGCTGACCGTAGAGCAGCGTGTCGGCGCGCTTGATGTGGTCGTCGACCGTCAGCATGGCGCCGAAGCGGGCCAACATAAGGCGTTGGCCGTCGGCCTCGAAGGCGCGGTCGCGCCAGTAGTGACGGATCAGGGCCTGGGCGTCGGCGCCGCGGCCGAGCTGCTGGTAAGAGGAGGCGAGGGTCATCGCCCCTTCGGGCGTGGCCGGGTCGGAAGCCTTGAACCAGTCCACCACCTGTTGCGGCGACAGGCCGGAGTTGCCGATCGCGCGCTCGGCCCAGCTTTGTCGGTTGGCGCGGCGCGGCCAGCCCTGCAGGTCGACTCGGGCGCGGTCGATCTCGGCGAAGCTCAGGCGGTTGGCCAACTGGTCGGCGGCGGCCCATTCCAGGATCTTGCGCGCCACCGGCTGGTTGAGCTCGGCGATGGCGATGCGAAGCTGATCGAGGTTGCCGGCGCGGGCGGCGGCCAGGCCGGTGCGCACCCACTCGATGTCGTTGGCGGTCGGCGGGGCGGTGGGGGCGATCAGGGAGCCAGGGACCGCGGGGGTGTCGGACGCGGAGTTCTGAGCCACGGCGGAGCCGGTCAGCGCCGCGACGCAGGCCGCCGCCATCAAAACCCGGGTCCAATAGGCCACGTCTACACTCCGAGTACGACTCATCGGGGAGTCTAGCTGTTGCTTACGCCCCCCGCGCGGCCATATTGTCCGCTGACAACTGGGCCGCAAGAAGAAGCGGCGTCGCATCACGGCTTATTGCACATCATGTCTAACCCTTTGTTCAAGGGCGCAATTCCTGCGCTGGTCACACCGTTCGCCAACGGAGCCGTCGACGAGGCCGCCTTCGTGGCCCTGGTCGAGCGTCAGATCGCGGGCGGGGTGCACGGACTGGTCCCGGTCGGCACCACCGGCGAGACCGCCACCCTGAGCCACGACGAGCATCGCCGGGTGGTGGAGCTGTGCGTGAAGACGGCGGCCGGGCGCGTGCCGGTGATCGCGGGCGCGGGGTCCAACTCGACCACCGAAGCCATCGAGCTGGTGCACTTCGCCAAGGCCGTGGGCGCCGATGCGGCCCTGGTGGTCTCGCCCTATTACAACCGGCCGAGCCAGGAAGGCATCTATCAGCACTACAAGGCGATCAACGACGCCGTGCAGCTGCCGGTCCTGATCTACAACGTGCCGACGCGGACCTCTTCGGACGTGGCGACCGAGACCATCGCCCGTCTGGCCAAGCTGCCCAACATCGTCGGGGTCAAGGACGCCACCGGCGACCTGGCGCGGATCAGCATGATGCGGCTGGAGTGTCCCGATGACTTCGTGCTGCTGACCGGCGACGACCCGTCCGCCCTGGGCTACATGGCGCATGGCGGCCATGGCTGTATCTCGGTGACCTGCAATGTGGCGCCCGAGGCGTTTTCAGCCTTCATGAACGCCTGCTTGAACGGCGATTGGCCGGGCGCGCTCTATCAGCAGGACCGCATGATCCGCCTGCACAAGGCGCTGTTCCTCGACGCCTCGCCGGCGCCGACCAAGTTCGCCCTGTCGCATCTGGGCCTGTGCGAGGAAGGCGTTCGCCTGCCGGTGACGGTGTGCGCCGAAGCGGTGCGGCCCGTGGTGGTCGCCGCCATGCGCGAAGCCGGCGTCGAAGCGGCCCCGGGCGTCAATCGCGCCGCCAGCCGGGTGTCATGAGCGACAAGGAACCGGGCGCGAACAAGCTGATCGCCGAAAACCGGAGAGCCCGCTTCGACTATTTCCTGGAGCAATCCTACGAAGCCGGCCTGTCGCTGACGGGGACCGAGGTGAAAGCCCTGCGCCTTGGGCGGGCCAATATCGCCGAATCCTATGTCGCGGCCGAGGGGCGCGAGCTGGTGCTGATCAACGCCTATATCCCGGAATACGGCCCGGCCAACCGCTTCAACCACGACCCGCGCCGGCCGCGGAAGCTGCTCCTACACCGCAAGGAGATCGACAAGATGCTGGCGGCCGTGCAGCGCGACGGCAAGACGCTGGCGGCCACCAAGCTCTATTTCAACGACAAGGGCCGGGTGAAGCTCGAGCTGGCCCTGGCCAAGGGCAAGAAGGCCCACGACAAGCGCGAAGTCGAAGCCGCGCGCGACTGGAAGCGCGAACAAGGGCGCCTCATGCGTGATCGCGGGTGACTATTTCGTGAGCAGCTTGACCGTCTCCCATAGGGGATAAGGGCCCTGCGTCATTTTGGACCTTACGGCCACGCTCGACGCACCGCAAAAACTCGATAAGCCTTTAGGTGACTGTTTGGTTTGAGGTTTTCCGAAACGCGGAAAAGTTCCATCCGATCGGTCGGGGTGACGTCGGGATGTGGCCTTCTGGGGGCGACCAAAAAGTGCGCAAGCGTTTGGACTGCATGGGCCGGACAATCCTGGCCGCCGGACTGGCCCTGGCCCTGACCGCCGGAACGGCTCACGCCGAAATGGTCGCCGCTTTGCTGGTCGATACCCTCGGCCCCGCGGGCGCGGCGCAGGACACCCAGAAGCGCAATGAAGACACCCTGGAGAGCCGCGCTTACCGGCTGAGCTGGGGCGTGCGCGCGATCGGCGCCGACAAGCTCCATGGCCTCGGCATCACCGGCAAGGGCATGACCGTCGCGGTGATCGACTCCGGCCTGGCCGGCGGTGCGCCGGGCCTGGCCCACAGCATCTCCAACGCCTCCATTGATATCGTTCCGCGCCGCAAGGAGCCGGAAAAGAGCGACCGCCACGCGGTGTTCATCGCCGAGACGCTGGTGGGCTCGCCCGAAGGGGTCGGGGCAGTGGGCGTGGCCTATGACGCCACCGTACTGTCGGTGCGCGCCGACAGCGACGGGGCCTGCAACAAGGAATGCGCGTTCTCGGCCGCCAACCTGGCCAAGGCGGTGGACTACGCGGTATCCAAAAAGGTCCGCATCATTGACCTGTCCCTGGCCGGCGACGAGCCTCTGGGCAGCCGTTTCGAAGCGGCCCTGGGCAAGGCCGTCAAATCCGGCGCCGTGGTCATCATCGCATCGGGCAATGACGGCAAGTCCGAGCCGGCCTGGCCGGGCCGCTACGCCTCCGATCCCCGGTTCGCCGGCTCCATCGTGGCGGTGGGCGCGGTCGACAAGAAGGGCCAGATGGCCAACTTCTCCAACCGAGCCGGCCTGTCGCGGGCCGCCTATATCTCGGCGCCGGGCCAGAAAGTGGTCACCGACTGCGACGCCGACACCTGCGCCCTGATCTCGGGCACCTCGTTCGCCGCGCCGCATGTGGCCGGCGCCCTGGCGCTGCTGATGCAGGCCTTCCCCGATATGAGCGGCCGTCAGGCCCTCGACCTGATCCTGCGCACCGCACAGAGCGGCGGCGGGACGCAAGGCGACACCGTCTACGGCCGCGGCCGTCTGGACGTGTTCCGAGCCTATCAAGTGGCCATGTCCGAGCGCCGCGACGTGGCGGCGGCGCGCGCCATACCCTGAGGCCGCCGGAGCCCCTCGGGCTCTGCAATATATCTCGCCGATCCGCATGATCATGTGAGCCTAACCCTCTGGTGATTTCTCACCGCGAGATGGTGTGGACGGCCAGGGCCTGATCGTTCATTCTGAGTTGCACCGCGAGAGCGGGCGGCGTCTGGGGCGATGCGTATCATGATCACCCATCGCACGGCGGACCGTCTGGGCCGACATATCCTTCTAACCATGGCCGCGCTCGGCATGGTCGCCTGCGCCGGCGGCGGGGGCGGCGGCGGGGCTTCGACGCCCGTCACCACCGTCGGCAACACTGTCACCCCCGTTTCACCACCGCCGCCGCCGCCGCCGCCGCCGCCGGGGCCCAGCGCCTCCAGCGCCGAGTTCACCCGCAACTATCAGCTCGGCTCCATCCATGCCGACGCCGCCTATACCGCCGGCGCCAGCGGGGCGGGAATCACCGTGGCGGTGCTCGACACCGGGGTCGACGGATCGACGTCGGAGCTGGCCGGGCGGGTGTCCAGCCGGTCGAGCGATGCCAACACCTCCCGCAATACCCCGGTGGGGACCGATCCCCACGGCTCCTGGGTGGCCGGGGTCATCGCCAGCAACTTCGACAACCAGGGCACGGTCGGCGTCGCCTACGCGTCGACGATCCTGTCGGTCCGCGTCGACACCGCCCCCGGCAATTGCGGCGGCGACACCTGCATCAGTTCCAACCTGGCGGCCTCCGCGATCGACTACGCCATCGCTCAGGGCGCCAAGGTGGTGAACATGTCGTTCGGCGAGCAGACCGGCCCCCAGGGTTCGGCGTTCGAAGCGGCCCTGTTGCGCGGGGTTAGGGCCGGTCTGGTGTTCACCGTGTCGGCGGGCAATGAGGCCAACAACGCCGATACATGGCCGGCGATCTACGCCATCGACCCGCGCTTCACCGGCTCGATCATCGTCGCCGGGGCCAGCACCGCGACCGGCGCCCTGGCCAGTTTCTCCAACACCGCGGCGGGCGCGGCCAACCTCTATATCGTGGCCCCCGGCAGCCGGATTATCACGGGCTGCAACAACGGCGCGGGCTGCTCCACAGTGTCGGGCACCTCGTTCTCGGCGCCGGCGGTGGCGGGCAGTCTCGCCTTGCTGCTACAGGCCTTTCCCAATCTCAGCGGCAAGCAGGCGCTCGATCTGCTGCTGCGCACCGCCGACGACCTCGGCGCGTTGGGCACGGACTCCACCTATGGACGCGGTGCCCTGAACCTGGCGCGGGCGTTCGCCCCGGTCGGCGCGGTGGCGGTAGCCCAGGCCAGCGGGGCGGCGGTTTCGATCAGCGCCTCGCCGGGATCCTACGTCTCGACCGCCATCGGCGACGCTTTCGCCAAGAGCGATGGCCTGAGGACCGCCGGGCGCGATAGCTACAACCGGCTGTTCGCGGTCAACCTGGCGCAGTCATTCCGCGCCTCGGGCGCCTCGATCATCGCCGCCGAGCCGGCCAGCATAACCCGCAGTTCGGACATCAACCTGCCGTCGTTCGCGCAAGGGACGATGCATGTCTCGGCCGCTCTGGCCAACGGGGCCATCGATCCGGCGGACCACTTCCACTGGATGCTGTCCAACGGGCGGTCCGGCGATCTGTCGGTGTCGTACGAGCGGGGCGGGATGAGCCTGGCGGCCTGGAAGGGCTCGGGCCTGGCCAATCCGTTTTTCGCCAAGGATGTCGACGCCTTTACCGCGGTGGCGCAACCCGATCAGGCGATGCGCGCCGCCTTCGCCAGGGGACGCTTCCGCTTCACCGCCGAAGCCGGTTCGGGCAAACGGCTGACGCCGGACCGCATGCAGCGCCAGGACGGCTCGCACTATTTCCGCGCCGGCGGCGACATCGATTTCGGCGGTGCCACCACCAGCCTCAGCGCCGGGGAGCTGATCGAGCCGCTGGGTCCGTTCGGATCGTACCTGCCGCAGGCGTCCGGAGCGGCGCTGCCGTCGAGGACCGGGTTCGTGTCGGCCTCCAGCCGTTGGACCGTGGCGCCCGGGGTGGGCTTCAGCATGCAAGGCAGCGTCGGTCAGACCAAGCTGCGGGGCGCATTCCTGTCGACCACCACCACGGTGATGAGCTCGGCCTGGCGGCTGCAACTGGACGGCAATTGCAAGGCGTGGGGCCTGGCCTGTTCCGGCGTGCGCCTGTCGCTGTCGCAGCCGCTGCGGATCGAACAGGGGTCGTTCAGCGCGGTCCTGCCGGATACGCCGACGGACAGCGGCGATCCGCTGACGTTCTCCAACCGCCGCTTCAGCGCCAGCCCGTCAGGGCGCGAGGTCGATCTGCGCCTGCGCGCCGACCGATCGATGGCCAATTGGGGCGTGCTCAGCCTGGAAGGGGTGGCCGCGCGCCAGCCCGGGAACCGCGCCGATGCGCCGGCCGCCTTCGGCGTGCTGGGCGGCTGGCGGGTAGCGTTCTAGTCGACGCCATCCAGATAGGCGCGGACGTTGGCGAACACCGCCTCGAACATCGGGGTGGTCAGTCGGCCGGTGTTCGTATTGAGCCGCGAGCAATGGTAGCTGGAGAACAGCCGGTACGGGCCCGCCTGGAACTGCAGTCCATGACCCGCCGGGGCGGCCGAGCCCTTCAGACCCACGGCCTTCAGCACATTACGCCGGGCCACGTCGCCGAGGCAGACAATCGCCTTCAGCCGGGGGAGGGCGGCGATGCGGGCGCTGAGGAACTGGCGGCAGGTAGCCTCCTCGATCGGCAGGGGCTTGTTGCCGGGAGGCGCGCAGCGGACGGCGTTGGAGAGCATGCAGTCGATCAGGACCACGCCGTCGTCGGTGCGGGCCTGGAACTTGCCCTCGGAAAAGCCGAACTTATTTAGGGTTTCGTAGAGCAGCTTGCCGGCGAAATCGCCGGTGAACGGCCGCCCGGTGCGATTGGCGCCGCCGCGTCCGGGCGCCAGACCCGCCACCAGCAGGCGCGCGTTGGGATCGCCGAACGAGGGGGCGGGATCGTTGAACCAGGTCGGCTCCTTCCTGCGGTTGTCCTCGCGGTAGGCGACCAGGCGCGGGCACAGCGGGCAGTCGCGCCCGGGTTCCGGATTGAGGGTGGCCATGCGTAAAGTCCCGCGATGAGTCTGTCAGAGCCTATCGATGCCGATCAGCTAGCGGTGATCGCCTTGGGCGGCAACCTGCCGGGTGGGCACGCCTCGGTGGCGGCGGCGCTGCAGGCGGCTGTCGAGAGGCTGCCCATGCTGGGGGTCGAGCCGCTGCGGGTGTCGCGCTGGTGGCGCTCGGCCGCCTGGCCCGATGCGTCCGATCCCCCGTTCCTGAACGGCGTGGTGCTGGCGCGGACATCTCTGTCGCCGGTCGAAGTGATGCAGGCGCTGCATGGACTGGAAGCGGCGTTCGGGCGGGCGAGGGGGCAGGCCAACGCTCCGCGCACCCTGGACCTGGACCTAATCGCCCTCGGTCGCACGGTGCTGGCGGATGGCCCGACCGTGCCGCATCCGCGAGCGGCGGACCGCTATTTCGTGATGGGCCCGCTGGCGGAGATCGCGCCGCAATGGACCCATCCGGTATCGGGAACGGGTGCTATAGCCCTGGCCGCGGCGGCCCCGATCGGACGCGACGCGACGCCTCAATAGTCGCACCCTGCGGGTTTTTTCCCTTCGGCGTTGCCACAAGGCCTTCGTCCCCCTATTTTGTTCTATTCAATTGCCGAGAGACTCCATGGCCCGCGTCACCGTCGAAGATTGCGTCGAGAAGGTTCCCAACCGCTTCAGCCTCGTGCTGCTGGCCGCGCACCGCGCCCGCGCCGTGTCGGCGGGCGCCCAGATCATGGTCGACCGCGACAACGACAAGAACCCCGTGGTGGCCCTGCGCGAGATCGCCGACGACGTGATCGACGCCGACGGCCTGAAGGAAACCCTGATCGGCACCCTGCAGCGGGTCGACGAACGCTCGGAAGCCGAGGAAGAGGCTGAAATCCTCGCCCTGCTGGCCGATCCGCAGCACATGCACATGAGCGAGCAAGAGCTCGTGCGCGCTCTGCAAAGCGACCGTGACGGTGGGCAGGAGGAGCGTTACTGACCCCCAAAGGATCAGACACGCTTATTGCCGAGACGGCCGACCCGGCCGTTGCCATCATACCTGCCGAAACCGCCATCGAGACAACAGACGCCCCGGTTGCGCCTGCCGCCGCCGCGCCGCCCGCCAAGGCGCGGCCCAAGTTCCTGCGCCAGTATGAGCTGATCGACCGGGTCAAGAGCTACGACCCGACCGCCAACGAAGCCCTGCTCAATCGCGCCTACGTCTACGCCATGCGCATGCACGGTAGTCAGACGCGCGCGTCCGGCGACCCCTATTTCGCCCACCCGATCGAGGTGGCCGGTATCCTGACCGACTACCGGCTGGACACGGCGACCATCGTCACCGCGCTGCTGCACGATGTGATCGAGGACACCGCGGCCACGCGCGCGGTGATCGATGAGATGTTCGGCGAGGAGATCGGCGAACTGGTCGAGGGCGTGACCAAGCTGTCGCGGCTGGAGCTCAACGCCGAGCACGTCCGCCAGGCGGAGAACCTGCGCAAGTTCATCCTGGCGATCTCCAAGGACGTGCGGGTGCTGATGGTCAAGCTGGCCGACCGCCTGCACAACATGCGCACGCTCGGCTTCATCAAGAGCGCCGACAAACGCGAGCGGATCGCCCGGGAGACCCTGGACATCTACGCGCCCCTGGCCCGGTCGATCGGCTGTCACCGGATCTGTTCGGAGCTTGAGGAACTGGCGTTCGAGCACCTGAACCCGATGGCGCGCAACGCCATCGTGCGGCGGCTGGAGGCCCTGCGGGTGACCCAGGGGACGGCGGTGGCCATCGTCAGCGGCGAAATCTCGCAGCGGTTGGAGACTTCCGGCATTCCTGCCCGCGTCTACGGCCGCGAGAAGCATCCCTATTCGATCTGGCGCAAGCTGCAGCGCAAGTCGATCGGCTTCTCGCAGATGTCCGACATCTACGCCTTCCGGGTGATCGTCGACACCGAGGACGACTGCTACCGCGCCCTGGGCGTGATCCACCGGGCCTGGTCCTCGGTGCCCGAGCGGTTCAAGGACTTCATCTCCACGCCCAAGCGCAACAATTACCGCTCGCTGCACACCACCATCGTCGGCCCCAAGGGCATGCGCATCGAGATGCAGATCCGCACCCAGGCGATGGACCGCATCGCCGAGGAGGGCGTGGCCGCTCACTGGCGCTACAAGGACTCGTCCTACGGCTTTGACGCCGAGGCGGCCGAGGCCGAGGGCGGGCGCGATCCGCTGGTCAACCTGCGCCACCTGGTGCAGGTGCTGGAGCACGGCGGCGATGTCGAGGAGCTGGTCGAGCACGCCAAGCTGGAGATGTTCCTCGACCAGGTGTTCGTGTTCACCCCCAAGGGCCGGCTGATCAGCCTGCCGCGCGGGGCGATGCCGCTGGATTTCGCCTATGCGGTGCACTCCGACGTCGGCGACACCACGGCGGGGGTCAAGATCAACGGCGAGTTGCGCCCGCTGCGCACGCCGCTGCAGAACGGCGACGTTGTCGAGATCATTCGGGGTCCCAAGTCGGTGGCCTGGACCGAATGGCGCTCGCTGACGGTGACCGGCCGCGCCCGCTCGGCGATCCGGCGGCACATGCGCCTGTCCGAGCGCGAAGAATTCACCCGCGTCGGCCGCACCACCATCGACGAAACCTTCGCCCGCGCCGGCAAGTCCCGCGGGGCGGTGCAGTTGAAGGGCGCGCTGGAGCAGTTTGGCGTGGCGACCGAGGACGAGCTGTTCATCGCCGTCGGCCACGGCCGGATCAACGCCACCCAGGTGCTGGAAAGCCTGTTCCCGGGGCTGAAGGCCGACGAGCGCGCCGCGGCTTCCGAGCGTCAGCGGATCGAGGACGGGCCCAACGCCCGGTCGTTCGTGCGCGGGGCGGGGATCGGGGCGGGGACCTCGGTGCACTTCGCCGAATGCTGCAGCCCGGTGCCCGGCGACCGCATTGTCGGCATCGCCCGCGAGGACTCATCGATCGCCGTTCACACCATCGACTGCCCGGTGCTGGCCGAGTTCGAGGAGCGCGACGACCTGTGGCGCGACATGCACTGGACCGCCCAGGCCGAGCAGAGCACGCTGTCCACGGCCAAGCTTGTGGCCACGATCCGCGACGCTCCCGGCGTGCTGGGTCAGGTCTGCACCATCATCGGCGAGGCCGGCGGCAATATCGTCAACATGAACATGCACCACCGCCAGTCGGACTTCTTCGACGTGGATTTCGATGTGGAGGTGCGCGACGCCCGCCACCTGACCCTGATCGCGGCGGCCCTGCGCGCCTGTCCGCCGGTCGAAACCGTGGACAGGGCGAAGGGGTAGGGCGCTTCTTCCTTAGACGTGGAAGACCCGGGTTCCGTTGATCTCGCGGACGGTGGGGGTGCCCATCTGCTGCATGGTCATCCGCAGTTCGGCGTCGAGGATGTCGAGCACGCGCTCCACCCCCGGTTGGCCGAAGCCCGACAGGCCCCAGATGTAGGGACGGCCGATGCCGACGCCGGTCGCGCCCAAGGCCAGGGCCTTGTAGATGTCCGCGCCGCGGCGCACGCCGCCGTCGATGAACACCGGGATGCGGCCCTTAACGGCGGCGATCACCTCGGGCAGGCAATCGATGGTGCCGCGCATGGTCTCCATCGAGCGGCCGCCATGGTTGGAGACGATGATGCCGTCGGCGCCGTGCTGCACGGCCAGCTGGGCGTCCTCGGGACCGTCCAGGCCCTTGAGCACGATCTTCATCTTGGTCAGCTTGCGCAGCTTGTCGAAGGTCGACCAGTTGGCGAAAGCGGGGTTGTACTTGCCCTCCATGCCGTCGAACATCGGCCGGTAAATCGGCACGCCCGGTCCGCCGTCGTGGCAGGACACGCAGTCGCGGGTGTCCATGCGGGCGAAGCGGGCGGCGGTCGGGGTGTTGCGCCCGGCCAGCAGGTCCACGGTCCATACCAGCACAGGACAGCCGGCGGCCTCGATGCGTTTGACCATGCGTTCGGTCTCTTCCCACTTCAGCGGCATGTAGAGCTGCTGCCAGGCCGCCTTGCCGAGGGTCTTGGACACGTCCTCGAGGGAATAGGTCGAGACGTTGGACAGGATCATGGTGTGGCGGCGCGACTTGGCGGCGCCGGCCGTGGCCATCTCGCCCTCCTTGTGGAAGGCGCGCTGTCCGCCGACGGGGCAGATGAACAGCGGGGTTTCCCAGCGCTCGCCGAATACAGTGGTCGAAAGGTCGGGCTTGGATACGTCCACCAGACGGCGCGGCTTCATGCCGAAGTGATGGTAGGCCTCGATATTGGCCTTCAGGGTCAGGTCGTCGTCGGTGCCGGTGGCCATGTAGCCCCAGTGGGCGGGCGGCAGGTTGGCCTTGGCCACCGCTTCGAAGTCCGCGATCTGCAGACCGTCTCCGGCGACGCCCAGCGCGGGCAGGGTGCGGAAGGTGCCGGCCGGCTGCGAAAGGGCGGCGGCGGCGGGCGTCATGACCCCGGCGGCGGCGAGAAATTGAAAGAATCTGCGGCGTGCAATGTCCGTCGAGCCAAACTCCGGCATGCGTTCCTCCTATTGTTTTTTTGAGCTTGGCACTAACGGGAGCGGATGGGAACGGCGGAAAATCCTGCCCGGTGAGGGTTGCGCGCTTCCCGCCTGGGCGGCTACGCCAGTCAGACGCCAATTATGGACACGCCGCGATGAACACCGAAGACGTCCTCTCCGAATTCCGCGACGCCGGGGCCCTGCGTGAGGGGCACTTCGTGCTGTCATCGGGGCTGCACAGCCCGGTGTTCCTACAGAAGAACCTGGTGTTCGCGCGGCCGGAGCGGACCGAGCGGCTGTGCAAGGCGCTGGCCGACAAGATCAGGGCGCTGGCCCCGGAGGTCGACCTGGTGATCTCGCCCGCCGTGGGCGGCATCATCCCCGGCTATGAGACGGCGCGTCAGCTGGGCGTGACCTCGCTTTACGTCGAGCGGGAGGGCGGACAGTTCAAGCTGCGGCGCGGGTTCGGTATCCACGAGGGCGCCAAGATCGCCATGGTCGAGGATATCGTTACCACCGGCCTGTCGTCGCGCGAGACCATCGCGGCGATCAAGGCGGCGGGCGGCGAGGTGGTGTGCGCCGCCTGTATCGTCGACCGCTCGGGCGGCCGCGCCAACGTCGGCGTGCCGCTGATCGCCCTGGCGACCCTGGATGTCCCGGCCTATCCCGCCGACCGGCTGCCGCCGGGGCTGGCGGCGATCCCGATCGAGGATCCGGGCAGCCGGAGGCTTTCCAAGTGACGACCCGCCCGCGGCTGGGCGTGAACATCGATCACGTCGCCACCATCCGCAACGCGCGTGGCGGCAGCCACCCCGAGCCCCTGCGCGCCGCCGAACTGGCGATCCAGGCGGGCGCCGACGGCATCACCGCTCACCTGCGCGAAGATCGCCGGCACATCTCCGACGCCGACATCGACGGCCTGGCCGCCCTGTGCCGGCATTCCAACAAGCCGCTCAATCTGGAGATGGCGGTCACGGACGAGATGCTCGCCATAGCGTTGGAGCACGGCCCGCACGCCGCCTGTCTGGTGCCTGAGCGGCGCGAGGAGCGCACGACCGAGGGCGGACTTGACGTCGTGAGAGGCCACAACGCCATCGCCCCGGTGACGCGTAAGCTGCGCGACGCCGGGATCCGGGTGTCGCTGTTCGTCGAACCGAGCCTGGCGCAGATCGAGATGGCCGAGGCGGTCGGGGCGCAGGTGGTGGAACTGCATACCGGGGCCTACTGCGAGGCAATCAAAGCGGGTCATGCCGATCAGGCGCGGCGGCTGCTGGGCGCGCTGAAGGAAGCGGCGCTGGAGGCCTCTCGGCGGGGCTTGGAAGTGCACGCCGGCCACGGTATCGACTATGACAGTGTCGGGCCGGTCTCGCGCATCCTGCAGGTGGTAGAGCTCAACATCGGCCATTTCCTGATCGGCGAGGCGATCTTCTCTGGCCTGCCCGGCGCCATCGGGGTGATGCGCGCCCTGATGAACCAGGCGCGCTCGGAGAGCTCTGTGTGATCATCGGCATTGGCTCGGACCTGAGCGACATCCGCCGCGTGCAGGACACTCTGGACAGGTTCGGCGATCGCTTCACCAACCGGATTTTCACTGAGGTCGAACGCGCACGCTCGGAGCGGAAAGGCGACCGGGCGGCCAGCTACGCCAAGCGGTTCGCGGCCAAGGAGGCCTGTTCCAAGGCGCTCGGCACCGGCATGCGGGCAGGGGTGTTCTGGCGCGATATAGGGGTGATCAACCTGCCCTCGGGCAAGCCGACCATGCAGCTGACCGGGGGCGCGGCCGAGCGGCTGGCAGCCCTGATTCCGGCGGGGATGAGCCCGGTGATCCATATCAGCCTGACCGACGACCACCCCTACGCCCAGGCTTTCGTCGTGATCGAAGCTGTTGCTCGCGGGGAGCAGGGCTGAGCCTTCAGCCATCGCAGGGCCTTGATCGGCTTGCCGTGAAGCCCTGATACGACTAGCTAGACAACCAGCCTGCGTCGTCGGGTAGCCTCGAGAGTCCGGTCCTTATGTCTTCTGCCAGCAAGACGGCCCCCACGGTGCGTTCGCGCGCCACCAACGAAATCGTCGAAGTCGCCAAGACCGTCCTCTACGCTCTGCTGATCGCCCTGGCGCTGCGGGTGCTGCTGTTCCAGCCGTTCACGATCCCGTCCGCTTCGATGGAGCCGACCCTGCTGGAGGGCGACTACATCATCGTCTCCAAATATAGCTACGGCTTCTCCAAGCACTCGATTCCGCTGAGCCCGCCGCTGTTCAACGGCCGCCTGTTCTTCCACCAGCCGACCCGCGGCGACGTGATCGTGTTCAAGCTGCCGCGCGACACCAAGATGGACTACATCAAGCGCCTGATCGGGCTGCCCGGGGACCGGATCCAGGTCAAGCACGGCACCGTGTTCGTCAACGAGAAGCCGATTACCCAACTGCCGCAGGGACAGACCACTATCGATCTCGGCGGCTTCGCCCAGAAGGCCGATGTGGTGCGCGAGTCGATGCCGGGCCGATCCTACATCACCTATTCAGTCGATCCGACCCAGCCGGCCGAGAACACCGACGTGTTCGTGGTGCCCGAGGGCCATTACTTCTTCATGGGCGACAACCGCGACAACTCGCTGGACAGCCGCTTCCCGCAGGAGAACGACGGGGTCGGCTTCGTTCCGGCCGAGAACCTGGAGGGCAAGGCGCAGGTGATCCTGCTGTCCTGGAACAAGGGCGCGTCCCTGTTCAAGCCATGGACCTGGGTGATGGACGCCCGTCCCAGCCGCTTCTTCCACTACCTCTACTGATCATGCCCTCCGAACATTCCAGGGCCGCCCCGATCGCCGCCCTGGAAACGCGCCTGGGCTACCAGTTCACCGATCCGGGCCTGCTTGAGCGCGCCCTGACCCATTCCAGCGTCGGCGACGGGGCCAAGAAGGTCAGCGACAACGAGCGCCTGGAGTTCATCGGCGACCGGGTGCTGGGCCTGCTGGCCGCCGAACGGCTGGCCGAACTCTATCCCCTGTCGAGCGAAGGCGACCTGGCTCCGCGCCTGAACGCGCTGGTCAGCCGCAAGACCTGCGCCGTGGTCGGCCGCCTGATGGGCCTGGGACCGGCCCTGCGCCTGTCGCCGGCGGAGACCAAGGCCGGTGGGCGCGACAAGGACTCGATCCTGGCCGGAGGCTGCGAAGCGGTGATGGCGGCGCTGTATCAGGAAGGCGGGCTGCCCGCGGCTCGCGCCGTGTTCCTGAGCCTGTGGGCCGAGCCGATCGCCGACCTGGGCCTGCCACGTCCGCTCGATCCGAAGACACAACTGCAAGAGTGGGCTCAGGGCGCCGGCAAAGCGCTTCCGTCCTACACCGTCACCGACCGCAAGGGGCCCGATCACGCCCCGATGTTCACCGTGGAAGCGCGCGTCGACGGCCTGGAGCCGATCAAGGCGCAAGGCCGCTCGCGTCAGGACGCGGAGAAGGCGGCCGCCCAGGCCCTGTTGCTACGGGAAGGCGCGGCATGAGCGAACAAGACAAGACCCGGGCTGGCTTCGCCGCCGTGATCGGCGCGCCCAATGCCGGCAAGTCGACCCTGGTCAACCGGCTGGTGGGCTCCAAGGTCTCGATCGTGACGCAGAAGGTGCAGACCACGCGCTTTCCGGTGCGCGGCGTGGCCATGCAGGGCCAGTCCCAGATCGTGCTGGTGGATACGCCCGGCATCTTCACCCCCCGCCGCAGGCTGGACCGCGCCATGGTCCGCTCGGCCTGGGGCGCGGGCGAGGGCGCCGACGTAGTGGTGCACCTGGTCGACGTCAACGGCGAGATCCTGGTGCAGGAGGGCGAGGCCAAGCCCGGCGAGCGCCGCTCGGCGTTCGACGTGCAGTCCATCGTCGAGGGCCTGAAGGGCTCCGGCACCAAGGCGATCCTGGTGCTGAACAAGATCGACGGGATGCGCCGGGACAAGCTGCTGGGCGCGGCGCAAATCTTATTTGAAACAGGTGTCTATACCGAAGTCTTCATGATCTCTGCGCTCGACGGATCGGGCGTGGACGACCTCAAGCAGCGGCTGGCCGACCTGATGCCGGAAAGTCCGTGGCTCTATCCCGAGGATCAGAGCGCCGACATTCCCGCACGCCTGCTGGCCGCCGAGATCACCCGCGAGAAGATCTACCTTCGCCTGCACGAGGAGCTGCCCTATTCGGCCAGCGTGGAGACCACGGCCTTCACCGAGGTGGCCAAGGACGGCGGCGCGCGGATCGAACAGACCATCTTCGTCGAACGCGAAGGCCAGCGCCCGATCGTGCTGGGCAAGGGCGGCCAGACCCTGAAGTTGATCGGCGAGGCTTCGCGCACGGAACTGGCCGAGCTGTTCGACCGGCCGGTGCACCTGTTCCTGCATGTGAAGGTCAAGGAGAACTGGGCCGAGGAGCGGGGCTCCTACGCCGACTGGGGCCTGGACTTCGATGTCTAGCGCCGCGAAGCGGGCCCTCAAGCAGCAAAGCGGTAGGGCGCGCTTCTAAGATGGAATGGGAGGATGACGCCTATGTGCTGTCCGCCCGCGCCCACGGCGATAGTGGGGCCATCGTCGAACTTCTGACCAGCGAGCACGGGCGCTGGGCCGCGCACATCGCCGGCGGCGCCTCACGCAAGATGAAGCCGTTCCTGCAGGCGGGCGCGCGGGTGGTGGCGCAGTACCGTTCGCGGGTATCCGAACAACTGGGGTCGGCGGTGCTGGAGCCGGTGGGCGAGGGGCCGTCCAGCCTGTTCGACGATCCCGACGCCTTGGCGGGGCTTTCCGCCGCCGCGACAGTCGCAGGGGCGGCCTTGCCCGAGCGGGAGGCGCATCCGGGCGCGTTCTACGGCTTGGAGGCGTTGATTCTGGCCCTGGCCCATCCGGATATCTGGCCGGCGGTCTATGTGCGGTTCGAGGCTGGGTTGCTGCAGGAGCTTGGTTTCGGGCTGGATCTCAGCAAATGCGCCGCGACCGGATCGACCGATGACCTGATCTACGTCTCGCCGCGCACCGGGCGGGCGGTCAGCGCCGGGGCTGGCGAGCCCTACAAGGACAAGCTGCTGCGCCTGCCGCCGTTTCTGTTGGGGGCGCAGGCGGGCTTGCGGGACGGCGACGTCGACAGCGGCCTGATCCTGACCGGGCATTTCCTGGAGCAGTTCGTGTTCGGCCCGCTGAATCGGCCGTTGCCGCCCGCGCGAGTGTGGCTTGTGGACCGGCTGCGGGAAAAGAACCGGCTCTAGCTAGCGGGCGTCGAGGATCAGCGCAGCTTGCCCGGCGGCGCCCGGCGGCAGGTCGGTTTTGCCCGCCGGATAGCCGTTGGCGTCGAGCATGGCGGCGATCAGGTCGGCGCTGGCGGCCTGGCCGAGGCTGCCGGGCTTGTCGATCGGCATGGTGGTGCGCAGACGCGCCGACAGGGCGGACAGGGGCTGGCCGGTCCAGTGGCTGAGGAAGGTCGCCCCCGTGAGCGGCGGGGCTACGTCGAGGCCCTCCATCGAAGGTCCGTGGCAGCGGGCGCATTGGGCGGCGTAGAGCTCGGCGCCGCGAGCGACCTGGGCCGGGCTGTAGACGCCGGAAGACGCATCCTGGGCCAGGGCGGCGCCGGTGAGGGCGAGGGCGACCGCCGCCGCGTACACAAACTTCAACGACACGATCAGGCCTTGGGCAGCCGGAAGGCGATGATCTCGCCCGAATAGCCGCCGCCGCTGACCGCCACCACCAGGTGCTGCTGTCCGCCGGCCATGTAGGTGATCAGGCCGCCGCTCTGCGGGGCGGGGATGTAGACAGCACCCTTTTCCACCCCGGTAGCCTTGTCGTAGGCGCGCAACATGGCCCCGCGCTTGCCGTTCGGGGTGGTGAAGAAGCCGCCCTCGCCGCAGATGACCAGGGACTTGGTGGTGAGCGTGCCGAGCAGGCCGGGGCGTCCGGTGCGCGGGATAGTCAGGCCCTTGAGCGCCGGGTGGTTTCTGATCTCGTCCGGCGTCTCGCCGTGGGCGATCTGCCAGGCGATCTCGCCCTTGGTCAGGTCGATGGCGGTGATGCGGCCGTAGGGCGGCTTCAGCAGAGGCAGGCCCTGGACCTGGAGCACGCCGGGGCGGAAGGCACCGCGGGGCTTGGGCCGGGTCCCCGGCGGCGGGAAGCCGCGCGAGTTGACGTAGTCGAAGTCCGAGCGCTCGGCATTGGTGTTCTGGACGCTGGATTCCACGTCGGCTTCGGTCTTGGAGTAGATGTAGAGGATGTGGCTGTCCGGATCGTAGGACCCGCCCGGCCAGTTGGCGCCTCCGGTGGCGTTGGGGGCGCTGAGGGTGCCCCAGGTCCCATCCTCGCTCCAGATCGACGGCGGGGTGTAGAGCGGCCCCGTGCGGTAGTTCTTGGTCAGGGCCACGGCCTCGGCGCGCAGGGCCGGGGTAAAGTCGATCAGGTCGTTTTCGGTGATCCCCTGGACGTCGTAGGCCGGCGGCTTGGACGGGAAAGGCTGGGTCGGGGCGTACCACTCGCCGGGGATGTCGCCCTTGGGTACGGGCTTCTCATTGATCGGCCAGATCGGTTGGCCGGTCTGGCGGTCCAGGACATAGAGGAACGACTGCTTGGTCGGTTGGGCCAGGGCCTTGACCATCTTGCCGCCCACCGGGATGTCCACCAGCATCGGCGCGCAGGGGATATCGAAGTCCCACAGGCCGTGGTGCACGGTCTGGAAGTGCCATTTGCGCACGCCGGTGTGCAGATCGACGGCGACGATGCTCTCGCCGAACAGGCCCGGCCCGCGCCGGTAACCGCCGTTGAAGTCGCCGGTGGGCAGTTCGACCGGCAGGTAGGCGAGATTGAGCTCTTCGTCCGCCGATACCTGGGCCCAGACGCCGGCGTTGCCGATCTGCTCGGTGCCGTCGAGCCAGGTGTCGTAGCCGAACTCGCCCTTCTTGGGGATGGTGTGGAAGATCCACAGGCGCTTGCCGGTGCGCACGTCGAAGCCGCGCACATAGCCGGCCACGTTGCGATGATGCTTGGGCGCGTTGCCGACGGTGTGGGCGGCGCCGACGATAACCACGTCCTTGGCCACGCAGGGGGTGGAGTGCAGGCCAATATCGTCGTTGAGCGGGCCGATATCCTGATCGTCGTTCTGCTTCAGGTCGACGATGCCGCCCGTACCGAAGCCGGGGACCCGCAGGCCGGTCTTGGCGTCCAGGGCGATCAGTTGGTAGCCGATGGTGACGTAGAGAATCCGCTCCTGCTTGCCGTCGGTCCAGTAGGAGACTCCATGGCCGGAAAGCTTGCGCGGGGCCTTCGCCGCCCGCTCGCCCTCGTCGAGGCGATGCATCCACAGAAGCTCCCCGCTCGACGCGTCGAGCGCGACCACGTCGCGGCGCGAGCCGACGGTCGTGTACATGCGACCGCGCACCACCAGGGGCGTGCACTGCAGGTTATATTCTGGGTTCGGGCCGAAGGCGTCGGGCTTGAAGCGCCAGGCCACCTCCAGCTCGTTGAAGTTGGCGGCGTTGATCTGGTCGAGTGGGGCGTAGCGGGTCGAGGCGACCGTGCCGGCATAGGCGCGCCAGTCCGTGCTGACCGGCAGGGACGCGGGCGCCGGCTGAGCCAGCGCCTTGGGGGGGCGGGCGAACAGCAAAGCGAGCAGAGGGGCGCTGAGCAGCGACCTGCGCAAAAATGCCGGCATCCTGGCCTCCCGTTATTCTTGTTCTGAGCTAAGGCTTAGGCTGGAGCGGGGGGCGGTGACAAGACAAGCCGTGGGGGGATAGGCAGGCCCTAGTTGACCAGATCCTGCAACCGCCGCAGCAGGTCGTCGCGGTGATAGGGCTTGGTCAGGATCGGCAGGTCGGCGGTCAGGCCGCGATCCTCCAACAGAGGACCCGCGTATCCTGAGGTCAGCAGCACCTTGAGCTGGGGCCGCGCCGCCAGCGCCTAATGCGCCAGGGCGACGCCGTTGAGGGTCCCGGGCATGGCGATGTCCGAGAACAGGATGTCGACCGTGGCGCCCGCCTGCAGGATCGCCAGGGCTTCGTCGCCATCCCAGGCGGTCAGCACCTCGAAGCCATAGTCCCGCAGACTCTCGGCGGTGGCGTTCATCACGTCGGGATCATCCTCGACCACCAGGATCGCCTTGCGGTCGGCCTTGATCGCGGGGGCGGCTCGGCTGGGGGCGACGGCGGGCGGGACCAGAGAGCGGGGCAGATAGATGGAGACGGCCGCGCCCTCGCCGGGCTCGGACGCGATCTGCACGAAGCCGCCGGCGCTGTGGGCGAAGCCGTGGACCTGGCTGAGACCTAGGCCAGTGCCCTTGCCGACGCCCTTGGTGGTGAAGAACGGCTCGAACACGCGGGCCACGGTAGCTTCGTCCATGCCCTGGCCGGTGTCTGAGACGGTGACCACGACATAGGCGCCCTTGACCGCCTGGTCGGGCGGGTTGTCGACGACGGCGTTGTGGGTGCGCACGATGAGCTTGCCGCCGCCCGGCATGGCGTCGCGGGCGTTGCTGACCAGGTTCAGCAGGCAGGCCTGGAATTCCGGCACGTCCACCCGCACACGGTTGAGATCCGGCGTCAGGTCGAGCGTCAGGACGATCGATTCATTGAGGACCTTCTGCGCCAGGACCCGCAGTTCGACGACCAGATCGTTCGGGCTGATCACCTCGGGGCGCAGGTTCTGTTTGCGGGCGAAGGTGAGCAATTGCTTGATCAGCTGGGCCCCGCGCTCGGCGGCGCTGGAGGCGTTGCGCGCCAGTTGAGTGACGCGCTCGGCCTCGGCCGGGCGGCGGGCGATCATCTCCAGATGGCCGATGATGGCCGTCAGGATATTGTTGAAGTCGTGGGCGATGCCGCCGGTGAGTTGGCCCACCGCCTCCAGCCGCTGGACGCGCATCAGTTCTTCGCGCGAACGCAGCAGTTCCTGGTTGTAGGCCTGGGATTCCTCCAGCGCGTCGGCGAGGCGGGCATAGAGGCGGCTGAGGTCGAGCAGAAGCACGCCGAGCAGGAAAGCCCCGGCGCAAAGGGCCAGCACGCGGCCGGCGTACTAGCCCAGTTCGAAGCGGGTGTCGCTGACCACGACCGAGAGCGCGACATCGCCGATCCAGGCGCTGAGCACCACCATCAGCCAGACGTCCAGCACTGAGCCACGGCTGTTCCGCCACAGCACGCCCAGTGTCAGGATAATGACGCAAAGGATCGCCGGACTGACGCCCGAGGTGACCATTCGAGAATAGTGGCCATCGACCGAGATCACCGGCAGCAGGCCGTCGGGATGCAACGAGAGCTTGGTGAAAACGGCGACCAGCGCCAGGACCAGGACTATGGCCGTGCAGATCGCCAGACCCGGCCGCGACCAGCGCCAGCCTTTCCTGACCTCGAGCTTGGCGGTGACGCTGTAGGCCAGGACGAACAGGGGAAAGCAAATGTGCCAGAACACATAGAGCCAGGCGACGGTCTGGTTGGTGCCGCCCAGCAGTCCCTTGGGGGCGAACACGGCGGGGAACGCCAGGATGTGCGGCACGATGATGAAGCTTGAGAGCAGATAACCGCAGGACAGGACCAGGATGGACGGCGACTGCGAACGGTTGAACTGGCCCAGCAGCAGCACCGCGGTCAGCAGGTCGCAGATCCAAAGGGCGGACTCGTAGGCCGGCACGAAGGCCGGCATCGGCGACATCGGCAGGCGCGCGAACGGGGCGATCGCGCCCAGGACCAGAAAGCTGAGGATGACGAAGGCCGTGCCCAGCCGTCTGTCCCAGGGGCCGGCGGGCGCGGTTCCGAGAAAGGCTTGCGTGGCCGGCCTGGGTTTCTGGCTCGTTTCCATCCTGAAGCGAACCTTACAGCCTATTAGGCGAGTGGCCAGGGGATGATGTGGGAACAACGATCGCGAGCTGCGCGCCTTTGCCGATGGAGCCGGGGCCCAGAATCTGATTCTGTGGGCGCATGAACAAACCAGTCCTTCCCGGCGACGGCGGCGGCGACGATCGGATCGTCGACGAACCGATGTCCGAGGCGCTGTCCAAGCGCTATCTCGCCTATGCCCTGTCGACCATCACCAACCGCGCCCTGCCGGACGTGCGCGACGGGTTGAAGCCGGTGCACCGCCGCGTATTGCACGCGATGAACGAGCTGCGCCTGGATCCGGCCAGCGGGGCCAAGAAGTGCGCCCGCGTGGTCGGCGACGTTATCGGCAAGTTCCACCCCCACGGCGACGTGGCGGTCTACGAGGCCATGGTGCGCCTGGCTCAGGATTTCGCCCAGCGCTATCCGCTGATCGACGGCCAGGGCAACTTCGGCAACATCGACGGCGATAACGCCGCGGCCATGCGCTACACCGAGTGCCGCCTGACGATCGCCGCCAAGCTGTTGATTGACGGCATCGACGAAGACGCGGTCGACTTCCGTCCGACCTATGACGGCGAGGACTCCGAGCCGGTCGTCCTGCCCGCGGGCTTCCCCAATCTGCTGGCCAACGGCTCATCGGGCATCGCGGTCGGCATGGCCACCTCGATCCCGCCGCACAATGTCGGCGAGCTGATCGACGCCTGCCTGCTGCTGCTGCAACGTCCTGACGCCACCGTCGCCGACCTGATGGAGCGCGTACCGGGTCCCGACTTTCCCACCGGCGGCATCATCGTCGAGCCCGCCGCGTCGCTGCGCGAGGTCTATGAGACGGGCAGGGGCGGGGTGCGCACCCGCGCCCGCTGGTTCAAGGAAGAGGACGCGCGCGGCGTCTACCGCATCGTGGTCACCGAGATCCCCTATCAGGTGCGCAAGGCCGACCTGGTCGAGGGCCTGGCCAATCTTATCGAGCTGAAGAAGGCGCCGCTGCTGGGCGACGTGCGCGACGAGTCGGCCGAGGACGTGCGGCTGGTGATCGAACCCAAGTCGCGCAACGTCGAGCCCGAAGTGCTGATGGAGAGCCTGTTCAAGCTCTCGGACCTGGAGACCCGTTTTCCGGTCAATCTGAACGTGCTGGATGCCCGCGGCACCCCCGGGGTGATGAACCTGAAACAGGCGCTGGTGGCGTTCCTGGCCCACCGGCGCGAGGTGCTGGTGCGCCGCGCCAGCCATCGCCTGGCCAAGATCGAAGCTCGGCTGCACATCCTGGACGGGATGCTGATCGTCTTCCTCAACCTGGACGAGGTGATCCGCATCGTCCGTTATGAGGAGTTCCCCAAGGCCAAGCTGATCGAGACCTTCATCCTCTCGGAAATCCAGGCCGACGCCATCCTCAACACCCGGTTGCGCCAGTTGGCGCGGCTGGAGGAGATGGAACTGCGCAAGGAGCACGGCGAGCTGTCGGCGGAGCGAGACGGCATCCGCGCCATGCTGGGCTCGGAAGCCGATCAGTGGAAGCTGGTCGGCGCCGGCCTGCGCGCGGTGCGCGACGTCCTGGGACAGAGCACGCCGCTGGGCAAACGCCGCTCGACCTTCGAGACGGCGCCCGTGGTGGACGCCTCGGCGGCCATGGAAGCGATGATCGTGCGCGAGGCGATCACTGTGATCTTGTCCGAGCGTGGCTGGATCCGGGCGCAGAAGGGCAAGGTCGAGGACCCCTCGGAGCTGAAGTTCAAGGAGGGCGACAAGCTCGGCTTCCTGGTTCCGTGCGAGACCACCGACAAGCTGCTGATCTTCGCCTCGGACGGCCGCTTCTTCACCCTGCCGTGCGACAAGCTTCCGTCCGCGCGGGGCCATGGTGAGCCGTTGCGGTTGATGATCGACCTGGACGACCGTGTCGGCATCGAGGCGGTGTTCCCGCACAAGGCCGGGCGCAAGCTGATCCTGGCGTCGAAGATGGGTTACGGCTTCGTCATGCCGGAGGAAGAGGCTCTGGCCTCCAAGCGCGGCGGCAAGCAGGTGCTGACGGTCGATGCCAAGGGCGTGGCGGTGTGCCTGCCGCTGGAGGGCGACCAGCTGGCCGTGGTCGGCGACAACGGCAAGATCCTGGTGTTCCCGCTGGAGGAGCTGCCGGAGATGCCGCGCGGCAAGGGCGTCAAGCTGCAGAGCTACCGCGAAGGCGGGCTGCGCGACGTGCTGGCGTTCGGCGCGGCGGAGGGACCGTCGTGGATCACCAGCGACGGCCGTTCGCGCGCCTGGCCGGAATGGCGCGAATGGGCCGGTCGCCGCGCCGGCGCCGGCCGCCTCGCACCCAAGGGCTTCCCCGCCAGCAAGCGGTTCAGGCCCAAGGGCTAAGATCCTTATTTCAGCGGGTGTTTGGCCAGGGCGGCCATGGCGCAGGCTTCGTCCTTGTCGCCGCCCGGCGCGCCGGAAATGGCGAAGGCGCCAATCAGGTCGGCGCCGCTCATGATGGGCACTCCGCCCTGACGGCCGGCGCCGATGGCGGGATTGGCTTTCAGCTCGGCGTCGAGTTTGGCGTCGGTCTTGGCGCGCTCGACCAGCACGCCGGAGGCGACCTTGTACTTGATCACCGCCGCGGCCTTGGACCCCGCCACATACTGGGTGCGGAAGGTGGCACCGTCGCCCGACAGCAGCACCACCGGCTGGCCGATGGAATCGACGATCAGGGCGCTGACCGTATAGCCCTGCGCCTTACAGGCAGCGATCGCTTCCTGGGCCGCGGAGACGGCCGGGCCGAGGGCGGGACCCTTGGCGCGCGGGCCGGCGACCGGCAGGTTGGCGCCGTTGAACGGCGCGGTCTGGGCCGTGGCGGCGCCGGCGAGGGCCAGGACGGCGAGGGTGATCACGGGCAGCTTGGTCATGGCTTGGCTCCTGGGAGATGGAAGGGCGATGTGAAGCGGAAATTCCGGCCCTGACAAGGCGTCAGCCGAGTTGTGGTAGCAACACCTGATCGTCGGCGCCGGCGCGGGCGAAGGGCTCGTAGCGCTCCAGCCATTGGCGCGCCTGTTCGCGCAGGCGCCAGTCCTTGATCCCCTCAGGATTCATGATGGCGTCGGCCAGCACCGGCTCGGGGTGGACCAGGGTCTTCATGCCTTGCCATTGCACGAAGATCGGCAGGGCGGCGGCCTTGAACATGTTGATCACGTCCTGGGTGTCGCGGCTGCTCAGATCCTCTTCGCGCTCCTGGGCCACGGCGATGATGTAGAGGTTCTCGAACGGGTTGCGGGGCGGCAGGTGGCGGTCGACCGTGAACAGCACGCCCATGGCGTCGGGCCGGGTCTCGGGGGGCATGGAGGGGATGCGCTTCCAGGCGCAGTTCCAGCCCCGGCAGACCTGGGGGCGAGTCTCGTAGATGCTGCACCCGGTCCCCGTGCAATTGGGGCAGAGCGTGCCTTGCGGCTTGACCAGTTCGGGCTCGTCGATGTTGAGCACCTGACAGCAGGCGATGCAGTCGCCGCAGGGCCGGTCTTCGCGCGTCTCGCCGAACAGGATGTCGTGGAAGGTGACTGTCATCACCGGCGCAGGTAGCACATTCAAAAGCCCGGCGGCAGGTTGGCGCGAGGGCCCCAGATCGCCCGGGCGTAGGGGGCGTAGGCTCGCAGCCATTGCTCGGCAGGACCGGGCGCGGCTTCAACGATGGCCTCGGCGAGGGATCCCGCCGGGTGGACCAGGGTCTTGAACCCGTTCCAGTAGACATAGACGGGCAGGGGGCCGCCGCAGAGGAAGGCCAGGATGTTGTTGGCCTCGACCGAGTCCATCAGGACCGGATCGCGGTCGGTGGCGACCATGTAATAGATGTTCTCGAACACCGTGGCGGCGGGGCTCTCCCGCTCGGCCGTGAGCAGGACGCCGGATTTGTCCGGGCGGGCTTCGACGGGCATGCCTGGGATGCGCTTGTAGCCGCATTCGAAGGTGCGGCAGACCGGCGGGCGGCTGTCGTAGATGGCGCAGCCTGAGCCCGTGCAGTGGGCGCAAGCGATCCCGGCGGGCTTGGTCAGCTCAGGCGTGTCGATGCGGGTGAAGACGCAGCAGGCCGTGCAGTCGCCGCAGGACCTGTCGGATTTCACGGCGCCGAACAGGGCGTCCTCGGGGGTCCGCACCGTCTACTCGTCGGGATCGACGCGCACCCAGCCGCCGGGCCGGAGAACTTCGATCGGCCGGTAGTTTGCCTTGTAGTCCATCTTCGGGCTGCCCGGCACCCAGTAGCCCAGATAGACGTAGTCGAGTTCGGCGAGGCTGGCCTGGACCACATGGTCGAGGATCACGAACGAGCCGAGGCTGCGCTTGGCCATCAGCGGATCGTAGAAGCTGTAGACCAGCGACAGGCCGTCGCCGAGGATATCGACCAGCACGCAGGCCACTAGGTCTCCGGGGCCGCGATCGTTGGGCGGCAGGCGGTACTCGATCAGGTGGGTGCGGACGGCGGTGTCCTCGACCATGGCCACATAGTCGGGCCAGGTCATGTCGGCCATGCCGCCCTGGGCGTGGCGGGCCAGCAGATAGCGGCGCAGCAGGTCGAACTGCTCCATCGTCGCCTCGGCTTCCACCAGATGGCGCGACAGGTCTTCGTTCTTGTCGAGGACCCGGCGTTGCGAGCGCGAGAACGGGTAGTCGGCGGCGGGGATACGGGCCGAGATGCAGGCGTGGCACTGCTCGCAGGCGGGGCGATAGGCAATGTTCTGCGAGCGGCGGAAACCGACCTGGGTCAGGGCGTCGTTGACGCCGGGGCCGTCGGACAGGGGCAGGTGGGCGAACACCTTTCGCTCTTCGCGTCCAGGCAGGTAGGGGCACGGCGACGGCGCCGTGAGGAAGAACCTGAGCTGCCGCGGCGCGAAGTGCTGAGTCACGGGACGGTTGTGTCCTGAACGCTCTTGTCCAATGGGCGGAGACTCCGAGGGAATCCCTTACTTAAATTAGTGCTCATCCAGACCCCGCTCCGCAAGATGCCTGAGCCGGGGAATCTCATTTTGGATCAATGATTGGGCGGCAAAACCGGCGCTTCGCGTAGCAGAACCAGCGCGATGCGACGATTTCCCGCAAGGGTGGGGTCATCGGGATAGAGCGGATCGGACGCCGCCTTGCCCGACACCTGATAGATACGGTCGGCGGCGACGCCGGCTTGCTGCAGCAGTTGGCGCGAAGCGTCGGCGCGGGCGGCGGACAGCTGCCAGTCGGTGGCCGGCCTCGTGCCGTCGTCGCTAGCGCTGGTGTGGCCGGCGATGGTCAGGCGGTTGGGCAGCTTGTTGACCACGGTGGAGACAGCGCGCAGCAGGACGCGGGCGCGCTCGTTGGGTTTGGTGGAGCCCTGCTCGAACATCGAGCGGCCTTCCTGGTCGATGAGCTGGATGCGCAGGCCCTCGGGGGTCGTATCGACCATGATCTGCTTGGACAGCTCGGCCAGTTCCGGGAGTTTCTGCATCGCCTGGCGCAGGGATTCGGCGGCGCTCTGGAAGGATTGATCCTCGCGCTTGGCCATGGCCTCCTTGATCGCGTCCTCGGCGGCCTGGGCGGCCTGTTTGGAGTTGGCGCCCTGGTCGACGACGTTCTTGGGCGCTTCGGGGGCCATCTGCTCGACCACCTTGACCGAACCTTTGCCCTTGACCCCCTGGTCGCCGAGAGAGGTGCCGGCCAGGATGCCGCCGGAGCCCGATGTCGAGGCGGAGACGCTTGCTGGAGCGAAATAGTCGGCGATGCCGCGCTTCTGTTCGGGCGAGGTCGTGTTGATCAGCCACATCAGCAGGAAGAAGGCCATCATCGCGGTCACGAAGTCGGCGTAGGCGACTTTCCAGGCGCCGCCGTGGTGGCCGCCGCCGCCGCCCTTCTTGATCTTCTTGATGATGATCGGGCGTTCGCCGCCGCCAAATGCCATCGTTTCGCCGCCCGCTTTGACAGGCCCCGACTCGGAGGCCATTAACCGTGTTCGCCGCCCAATCTGGGTTGCGGACGTTAAGATGTGGTTTTCCTTATTTCGGGGGCTCGGACATGAAAGTGGCGTTCATGGGACTTGGCGTGATGGGCTTCCCCATGGCCGGTTACCTGGCCAAGGCCGGCCATGAGGTCTCGGTGTTCAACCGCAGCCCGGCGAAGGCTGAAGCCTGGGTCAAGGAATACGGCGGCCGCGCGGGCGCCACGGTGGCCGAAGCCGTGAAGGACTGCGAGTTCGTGGTCATGTGCGTGGGCAACGACGACGACGTGCGCGCGGTGCTGAAAGACGCGCTGCCGGCGATGGCAGCCGGCGGGGTGTTGATCGACCACACCACGGCCTCGGCCAAACTGGCCAGGGAAGCGGCCGAGCAAGCGGCGGCGGTCGGCCGCAGCTTCGTCGACGCCCCGGTGTCGGGCGGGCAGGCGGGCGCGGAGAGCGGTAAGCTGTCGGTGATGGTCGGCGGCGAGCAGGCGGCGTTCGACCGGGCCGAGCCGGTGATGCAGGCCTATTCCAAGGCGATCAAGCGGATCGGCGGTCCGGGCTCGGGCCAGCTGTGCAAGATGGTCAACCAGATCTGCATCGCGGGCGTGGTGCAGGGCGTGGCCGAGGGCCTGGCTTTCGCCAAGAACGCCGGCATCGACGAGCAACTGGTCCTGGAGGCGATTTCCCAGGGCGCGGCGCAGTCGTGGCAGATGGAGAACCGCTGGAAGACCATGACCGCGGGCAAGTACGACTTCGGCTTCGCGGTCGACTGGATGCGCAAGGACCTGGGGCTGGCGCTCGACGAAGCCCGGGTCAACGGCTCCAGCCTGCAGCTGACCGCCCTGGTCGACCAGTTCTACGCCGAAGTGCAGAAGATGGGCGGCCAGCGCTGGGATACCTCCAGCTTGCTGGCGCGCCTCACCCGCTAGATTATTTCTTCGCGCCCGTCAGGGTCGGCCGGCCGGGGACCGGCGGCGTCTGGGCTACGTTCAGGGTCATCGCCTGGAAGCTGTAGTAGCCGCACAGGCCGACGATATCCATGACGCCCTTGTCGCCGTAGCGGGCCTGGGCCTTGGCGTAGACCGCGTCGGAGACGTGCTTGGTCTTCAGCAGTTCGGTGACGAAGTCGTAGATGATGGTCTCGTCGGCGCTGAGGCCGTCCGGACGCTTGCCGGCGGCGATGGCGTCGATCTTGGCCTGCGAGATGCCGCGCTCCAGCGCGATCGGGGCGTGGAACGACCATTCGTAGTTCTGCGACCACTCGCGCGAGATCAGCAGGATCTCGAACTCGCTGAGGGTGGTGCCGATGGCCGAGCCGAAGCGCAGGTAGTCGCCGAGCATGCGGGTGGGCACGGCCACGCGGGGACTGTGCATCAGGGGCTCGAACGGACCGAACACCGGCTCCTTGCGCGCGGCCAGGAACGACTCGGCGGCGGCCTTCTGTTCGGCGTCGTAATTGGCGGGCGGGATGGTCGGCAGGCGCTTCTGCTGCGCCAGGGCGGCGGACGGCAGCAGGACAGCCAGGGCGGCGAGGCCCAGTCCAAGGCGTTTCGTAAGCATGTTTCCTAGGCCCCTAAGAGTTTCGCTGCGCGCGGTGCGAAGTAGGTGATGATCCCCGCGCAGCCGGCGCGCTTGAAGCTCGTCAGGGTTTCCAGAATAGCCCGCTCTTCCTCCAGCCAGCCGTTCTGGGCGGCGGCCATCAGCATCGCGTACTCACCCGACACCTGGTAGGCGAAGGTGGGCATGGCGAAGGCTTCGACGACGCGCTGGACGATGTCAAGGTAAGGCATTCCGGGCTTGACCATGACCATGTCAGCCCCCTCGGCGATGTCCATCGCCACCTCGCGCAGGGCTTCCTCGGTATTGAACGGGTCCATCTGATAGGTGCGCTTGTCGCCCTTCAGGGCCTTGGCCGAGCCGATCGCCTCGCGGTAGGGGCCGTAGAAGGCCGAGGCGTATTTGGCGGCGTAGGCCATGATCATCACGTCCTGATGGCCGCCGGTCTCAAGCGCCGCTCGCAGGGCGGCGACGCGGCCGTCCATCATGTCGGAGGGGGCCAGGATGTCGGCGCCGGCGGCGGCCTGCATCAGGCCCTGTTCGACCAGGCGCTCGATGGTCGGGTCATTGAGGATCTTGCCGTCCTCGATCAGGCCGTCGTGGCCGTGGTCGGTGAAGGGGTCCAGCGCCACGTCGCACATGATGCCGACTTCGGGCGCGGCGTCCTTCATCGCCTTGACCGCGCGGGCGATCAGTCCGTCGGGGTCCGACGCCTGGGTGCCGCGGGCGTCCTTCTTCTCGCCGTCGATGAACGGGAAGATGGCGATGGCGGGAATGCCGAGGTCTCGCGCCTGCACGGCGGCCTTGGCGGCTTCCTTGACCGAGAAGCGGTCCACGCCGGGCATGGACTTGACCGGGATCAGGCCGTCGCCGTCGTGCACTACCATCGACCACAACAGGTCGGACGGCTGCAGCGTCGTCTCGCGCACCATCCGGCGAATCCAGTCGGCCTGGCGCAGTCGGCGGGGCCGCAGGGCGGGGTAGGCGGCGATAGGGGCCTTGGTCATGACGCCTCCGGCTTCAAAAACTCACCGAGCGCTGTGACCTATGGGACGTCCGGATGCAAGCCGCACGAGGCCCCACAGCGGCGTGAACACGCCCCACAGACCGGCCACGAGGATGGTGGCCATGGCGGCGTAACCCTCCAGCATGGCGCGTAAGCCAAGGTGCGCGCCGGGCGATTTATAGCTCCAGCTGTAGAAGGCGGCGGGCGCGGCTTGCGGGTGATAGGCGCTCGGACTCGGACTGTAAGAAATGGTCTGAGCGTCGGGCGAACGTTCGATGCGCAGAGGCGGCGGATCGAACGGCAGGCTCCACGAATGGCTCCAGGCGCTGAGGCCGAGCGCCATCGCGGCGACCACCAAGGCCAGGCCGACCCAGAAGATGCGAATCTGGAAGCGGTGATGGCTGCGGATCAGTAGCCCAGACCCGTCGCGCCGGGCGTAGGCGATCAGCAGGCCCAGAAGCGCGCTGGTTCCGAAGGTCGGCAGGGCGCCCAGCAGCAGGAAATAGGCGGCGAACGCCATGCCCCGCGCGAACGGGGAGGGCGGATCGAACGAGGTAGGGGGAACAGCCGTCATGAGGACTTCCGGAAGCGCGTGCGTATGCAAGGTGCGCATGACGCGCGCTTTCCTCAAGGGTGCGTGGCTTGGTCGCGATTTTTGTCCTTAGCTTTGCCGGCAATGAGTTGATATGTGACAATTCTGGATCGTCGAAATTCGGCTACGAAGTTCGACTAACCTGACAAAAATATGTCGATCTTTACCCCGATATGGGGTGGTATCGGGGTGGCGGAGTGGACATATCAACTCCGTCTGTGCAAAAACGTTCAAAAGGCCGGTGAACCCGGCAGGGAAACGTCGATGGATTCTCGCGTAGATTACCAAGCCGCCTTCCAGGACGCCGTCGAGAAGGTAAAGTCCGAAGGCCGGTACCGCGTTTTCGCCGATCTGAAGCGCATTCGCGGCGAGTTTCCGCGCGCCACCTGGACTTCGGAAGCCGGCGAGCGCGACGTCACCGTCTGGTGTTCCAACGACTATCTCGGCCAGGGCCAGAATCCTGTGGTGATCCAGGCCATGCATGAGGCGATCGACGCCGTCGGCACCGGCTCGGGCGGCACCCGCAACATCTCCGGCACCACCCATCACCATGTGCAGTTGGAGGCCGAGCTGGCCGACCTGCACGGCAAGGAAGCGGCGCTGCTGTTCACGTCGGGCTACGTCTCCAACGAGGCGACCCTGGAAACTCTGCAGAAGATTCTGCCCGGACTGGTGATCTTCTCCGACGCCCTGAACCACGCTTCGATGATCGCCGGCATCCGCCACGGCGGCTGCGAGAAGCACATCTTCCGCCACAACGACCTGGTCCACCTGGAAAGCCTGCTGCAGGCGTTCCCAGCCTCGACGCCCAAGCTGATCGCCTTCGAAAGCGTCTATTCGATGGATGGCGACATCGCCGACCTGAAGGGTCTGGCGGATCTGGCCGAGAAGTACAACGCCATGACCTACCTGGACGAAGTCCACGCGGTCGGCATGTACGGCAAGCGCGGCGGCGGCGTCGCCGAGCGCGACGGCCTGATGCATCGCATCGACATCATCGAGGGCACCCTGGGCAAGGCGTTCGGGGTCATGGGCGGCTACATCACCGGCAGCGCCCTGTTGATCGACGCCATCCGCTCCTACGCCCACGGCTTCATCTTCACCACCTCGCTGCCGCCCGCGCTGAGCGCCGGGGCCCTGGCCAGCGTCCGCTACCTGAAGGCGCACGACGAAATCCGTCAGTTGCACCAGGAACGCGCCGCCACCTTGAAGCGCCGTTTCGCCGAAGCCGGCATCCCGGTGATGGGCTCGGTCAGCCACATCGTGCCTGTCCTGGTGGGCAACCCGGTTCACACCAAGCTGATCTCGGACATGCTGCTGCAGGACTACGGCGTATATGTGCAGCCGATCAACTATCCGACCGTGCCCAAGGGCACCGAACGCCTGCGCTTCACGCCCACGCCGTTCCACACCGACGCCATGATGGATCATCTGGTGAAGGCGATGGACGCGCTGTGGTCGCACTGCAACGTCAAGCGCATGGGCGGCGTCGCGGCTTAGGCCATTGTCTTTGGGCTAACGCTCGCATCCGCTCGCTGCTTGAGCTCGTATCCAGATACAAAACGCCCGCCGGATCGCTCCGGCGGGCGTTTTTCATTCGTGGCTGAATTCTACGCCTTGCGGCGCCGTACCCCGCGGCCGAGGCCGATCTGTTTGGCGAAGTCCGAGCGGCGGGCGGCGTAGGCGGGAGCGACCATCGGATAGTCCGGCGGCAGGTTCCACTTACGGCGGTATTCCTCGGGGCTCATGTCGTAGCGCGAGCTCAGGTAGCGCTTGAGCATCTTAAGCCGCTTACCGTCTTCCAGGCAGACAATGTAGTCGTCGTGCACGGACTTGGACACCGGGACCGCGGGCTTCTGCTTTTCGGCGGGCCGGACGGGGGCGGGGGCCTGTCCGAGGTTGCTGAGCGCATCGAAAACCGAGTGGATCAGGTCTGGAATGGCGGCGGGAGAGACTGAATTTTGCGCCACATAAGAGGCGACGATATCGGCGCTCCAGCGCAGCTTGTCTTGGTCGGTGGGTTCGCTGGAATCGGAATCGGAAGTCATAGACCTATGAGCCTTTTTCAGCGTGCCCCCTCGCCATGGAGATCCCCATGACGCGCAGCCTGTGAGCCGATAAACGCGCCGTCCAAGTGCAGGTTCCAGCACTATTGATTGAGATTAAGCACCTGACGCATTGATCGCGGCGTGGGGGTGAGTAAACAGAAGCCCGCATCCGCCGGCTCCCACGGCGCCTCCGTAAAGGACCTGTCTCATGACTCTGCCCGCTTCTTCTTCGGTCGCAGCCAAAGGCGGATTCTTTGGCGCGGGTCTGGCCGACAGCGACCCGGACGTGTTCGACGCCATCCAACTGGAATGGAACCGTCAGCGGCAGAAGATCGAGCTGATCGCCTCGGAAAACATCGTCTCCAAGGCGGTGCTGGAGGCGCAGGGCTCGGTCCTGACCAACAAGTATGCCGAGGGCTATCCGGGCAAGCGCTACTACGGCGGCTGCGAATACGTCGACATCGTCGAGACCCTGGCCATCGAGCGGGCCAAGCAACTGTTCGGCTGCAACTTCGCCAACGTGCAGCCCAATTCCGGCAGCCAGATGAACCAGGCGGTGTTCCTGGCGCTGCTGCAACCGGGCGACACCTTCATGGGCCTGGACCTGGCTGCAGGCGGTCACCTGACCCACGGCTCGCCGGTGAACATGAGCGGCAAGTGGTTCAAGCCGGTCTCCTACGGCGTGCGCCGCGAGGACCAGTTGCTGGATATGGAAGTGATCGCCCAGACCGCGCGCGAGCATAAGCCCAAGCTGATCATCGCCGGCGGCACCGCCTATTCGCGCACCTGGGATTTCAAGCGCTTCCGCGAGATCGCGGACGAGGTCGGGGCCTATCTGATGGTCGACATGGCCCACTTCGCCGGCCTGGTGGCCGGCGGCGCGCATCCGAGCCCGATCCCGCACGCCCATGTGGTCACCACCACCACGCACAAGAGTCTGCGCGGCCCGCGCGGCGGCATGATCCTCAGCAACGACGAGGACATCGCCAAGAAGATGAACTCGGCGATCTTCCCCGGTCTGCAGGGCGGCCCGCTGATGCATGTGATCGCGGCCAAGGCGGTGGCGTTCGGCGAGGCGCTGCAGCCGGAGTTCAAGACCTACGCTCATGCCGTGGTGGAGAATGCTCGCGCCCTGGCGGCGACGCTGAAAAGCGAGGGGCTGGATATTGTGTCGGGCGGAACCGATAACCACTTGATGTTGGTGGACCTGCGTCCGAAGAAGGCGACCGGCAAGCTGGCGGAAAAGGCGCTCGATCGCGCCTCGATCACCTGCAACAAGAACGCGATCCCTTACGATCCGGAGAAGCCTTTCGTCACCTCCGGCATCCGTCTGGGCACGCCCGCCGGGACCACGCGCGGATTTGGTGTCGCTGAATTCCAGGAGATCGGTAAGTTGATCGTGGAAGTCGTCGACAGCATCGCCGCCCGTAACAGTGACGACGGCGACGCGGCGGTCGAGGCGGCCGTGGCGAAAAAGGTCGAGGCGCTGTGCGAGCGGTTCCCGATCTACTGAACGTTCCTCTGATGAAGGA
>CANJMO010000009.1 GCA_947475845.1 Caulobacteraceae bacterium
CCGAAGCCCGGCGCCTTGACCGCCGCGACCCGCAGGCCGCCGCGCAGCTTGTTGACCACCAGGGTGGCCAGGGCTTCGCCTTCGATGTCCTCGGCGATGATCAGCAGGGGACGACCCGACTGCACCACGGCTTCCAGCACCGGCAGCAGCGGCTGCAGGCCCGAGAGCTTCTTTTCGAACAGCAGGATGAGCGGCTCTTCGAGCTGCACTTCCATCTTTTCGGCGTTGGTCACGAAGTAGGGCGACAGGTAGCCGCGGTCGAACTGCATGCCTTCGACGACGTCGAGTTCGGTTTCGGCGGTCTTGGCTTCTTCAACCGTGATGACGCCTTCGTTGCCGACCTTTTCCATGGCCCGGGCGATCATCTCGCCGACTTCGGCGTCGCCGTTGGCCGAGATGGTGCCGACCTGGGCGATTTCGCTGTTGGCCGAGACCTTCTTGGAGGTCGACTTGATCTCCTCGACGACCTTGATCACGGCCTTGTCGATGCCGCGCTTCAGATCCATCGGGTTCATGCCGGCCGCGACCGACTTCAGACCTTCGACCACGATGGCCTGGGCCAGAACGGTGGCGGTCGTCGTGCCGTCGCCGGCCTTGTCGTTGGTCTTGGAAGCGACTTCGCGGATCAGCTGAGCGCCGAGGTTCTCGAACTTATCTTCCAGTTCGATTTCCTTGGCGACGGAGACGCCGTCCTTGGTCGAGCGCGGAGCGCCGAACGACTTTTCGATGACCACGTTGCGGCCCTTGGGGCCGAGGGTGACCTTCACCGCGTTGGCGAGGATGTTGACGCCGCGCAGCATCTTGTCGCGCGCGTCGGAAGAGAAATAGACAGTCTTGGCAGCCATGATGGGTTCTCTTTGAAATCAGAAGGGGGCGCCTCGGGCGCCGGGCCGGTGAGGAAGGCGCGTGCTTAGACGAGGACGCCCAGGACGTCGGATTCCTTCATGATCAGCAGGTCGTCGCCGTCGATCTTGATTTCCTGGCCCGACCACTTGCCGAACAGGATGCGGTCGCCGGCGTTGAGCTCCATCTTGGTGCGCTCGCCGGTCTTCTCGTTGACGGCGCCGGGGCCGACCGAGATGACTTCGCCTTCCTGAGGCTTTTCCTTGGCGGTGTCGGGGATGATGATCCCGCCCTTGGTCTTGGTTTCTTCTTCGACGCGCTTGACGACGATGCGGTCGCCCAGGGGACGAAATGCCATTTGGAAATCTCCGTATAGACGGTAGGGAACGTTGATTGATGACCGAGGAAGGTGGCTTTTGGCAGCCGACCATCCCGAGTGCTAACGGGACCGGGAAGTAGGCGCGCGCCCCCTCGGAGTCAAGGCGAGGCGTGTATTTACGGGCGCCGCCTTCTACCCCCTGTGCTATGGCCAAGCCATGTCGCAAAGCCGTGAACCCGCCACGCTTGAAGCCCGCCGCTGCGCCTTTTGCGACGCGCCGTGGAGCGCGCGGATGACCGCCTGGTTCGGGCCGGACACAGGCTGCGCCTGCTGCGGCGGGAGCATCAGCGGGCACTGGCCGATCAAGCTGGAGCCAGCGCCTCTACCGACGCAGGACCTGATCTGCGACGCATGCGGCAAGACGCTATATTTGAAGCCATGAGCGCCGGGATGAAGCTGGACACAAACACTCTCGACGGCCGGTTCGTGCGGCTGGAGCCGCACAGCGCGCTGCTACGCGAACCGCTGCGCGAGGCGCTCAATTGCGATCCCGAGACCTGGTCGATCATGGGCTGCAGCGCCTATGGCGACCAGTTCGACCGATGGTGGGCGGACGCCGAGATCGAAGCGGCGGCGGGCTCGCGCATCCCCTACGCCGTGCGCCGGCTGTCGGACGGGGCGGTGATCGGCGCCACCAGCCTGATGAGTATCCGCTGGCCGCACCGGGGGCTGGAGATCGGCTGGACCTTCTACCGGCCGGACGCCCGCGGCGGTCCGATCAATCCGGAATGCAAGCGCCTGCTGATGGCCCACGCCTTCGACGGCGGGGCGATCCGGGTGGAGCTGATGGTCGACCTGCGCAACCGGCGCAGCCAGGCGGCGGTGGCCAAGCTGGGCGCCGTGCGCGAAGGGGTGATGCGCCATCACAAGGTCACCTGGACCGGCTATGTGCGCGATACGGTGGTGTTTTCGGTGACCGATACCGAGTGGCCGGCGGTGCGGGCGGGGCTCGACGAGCGGCTGAGCCGTTTCTAACGCCGGGGAGAACCTAAGTCTTGCCGCGCCGGGCCCGGAAAAACCCGCGCAGTATCTCGGCGCTTTCTTCCGCCAGCACCCCGCCCTCGACTTCGGGCTTCCAGTGGCAGGTCGGGTGGTCGAAGACTTTGGCGCCGTGGACGACAGCGCCGCCCTTGGGATCGTCGGCACCATAGACGACGCGGCCGATACGAGCATGGCTGATGGCCCCGGCGCACATGGCGCAGGGCTCCAGGGTCACTACCAAAGTCAGGCCGGTCAGGCGGTAGTTGCCCCGCTTTTTCGCCGCTTCGCGCAGGGCCAGGATCTCGGCGTGGGCGCTGGGATCGTGCAGGCCGATGGGGCTGTTGCCCGCGGCTGCGATGACTTCGCCCGTCGACGGATCGATGACGACGGCGCCAATCGGCGCCTCGCCGCGCGCGGCGGCGTCTTGCGCCATCTCAAGGGCGATGCGCATGGTGCGGAGATCATGGTCGAGCATTCAAAAGACCCAAGCCCGCGGGACGACGCGGGTCAAGACGACGCTTCATCGGGTGAGCGGGTGGCCAAGGCTCTCGCGAGAGCGGGCGTGGCCTCGCGGCGCGATGTCGAGCGCCTGATCGAGGCCGGGCGGGTGAAGCTGAACGGCGAGGTGCTGACCACGCCGGCGGTCAAGGTTCTGCCCGGCGACACCCTGACGGTGGACGGCAAGGCGGTCGGCGCCGCCGAGCCGACCCGGCTGTGGCGCTACCACAAGCCGACGGGGCTGGTGACCACGCACAAGGATCCGCACGAGCGGCCGACGGTGTTCCAGGCCCTGCCCAAGGCGATGCCGCGGGTGATCTCGATCGGGCGGCTGGATTTGAATTCCGAGGGGCTGCTGCTGCTGACCAACGACGGCGACTTGGCGCGGGCGCTGGAGCTGCCATCGTCCGGCTGGGTGCGCCGCTACCGGGCGCGGGCGCGCGGGCGCACCGACCAGGCCAAGCTCGACACCTTGAAGGACGGCATCACGGTGGAGGGCGTGCGCTACGGGCCGATCGAGGCGCGCATCGACAAGATGAAGGAGAACCCTGACGGGACCTCCGCCGCCAACGTCTGGATCACTGTGGCCCTGACCGAGGGCAAGAACCGAGAAGTGCGCCGGGTGCTGGAAGCCATCGGGCTGACCGTGAACCGGTTGATCCGGCTGTCGTACGGGCCGTTTCAGTTGGGCGTGCTCGGCCAGGGGCAGGTGGAAGAGGTCGGGCCGCGGGTGATCCGCGAGCAGCTGGCGCAGTTCATCGCCGCCGATAAAATGCCCAAGGGCGACCACACGCCGGCCCTGGCTCAGCCGAGCGTGCAGGCGCGGCGTACGCCGGGCCAAGGCTCCGGAGGGGCGCTGATCGAGCCCAAGGCCAAGGCCGTCTATAAGACCGGCTGGGCCAAGCCGAAGATCAAGGTTTCACCACACAAGCCGTCCAAGGGCGCAAAGCCGGGCGCCGCCAAGGCCGGGCCGAAGGCGCATTGGGAGAAGGGGCCGGCCAAGCCGGGTCCCGCGGTGATATCGCGCGACAAACCGGGGCAGGAACGCGGTCCTAGGCGGCCCGACGCGGCGCGAGCACGACCTGAACGAGCAGGACCGCTGAAATCAGGCAAAGGCCGCCGATCATGACCTGACCGCGCCAGCCCCACAGAGGCTCGAAGACGGCGGCGATGCAGGTGAAGGCCAGCAGGGTGCTGGCGTGAGGCTTGGCCGGCTCGCTCACGGCGTGGCCGGCGCGGCGGCGGATGAAGGCGACGATCAGCAGGGCGGCGGCCAACAGGCCGAATAGGGGCCCGATGTCGGAGCCCGAACCGAACGGGTGCAGCCCCGCGGCGATCAGCAGGACGGCGCTCTCGATCGGCGTCAGCCAGCGCAGTATGCCGTTGCGCGGCGCCGGCGCGTCTATACCGTCGGCCGGGGTCATGGCGCCGAGGCGCACCGCCGTCAGCCGCACGGACAGAAGGCCGGCAGCGACCACCAGAAACACCGCGCGCGGGGCGCCGGTGATGATGCCGGTCCATAGCAGGACCGCCGAGGCCAGGGCAGTCAGCCCGACTCCGACGCCGACCAGGGCGTTGCCGCTCAGCTTCACCTCACGCGCCCGGCGGGCCAGGGTTCGCAAGCGGAAGCCACGGGCGACCTCGACCGCCGCGGTGGCGGTTTCGGTCACGGTGGGGGCGTGGGTTTCGGGGGCGATGTCGCTCATGCGGGTATAACGCGCTCAACTGCGCTTTGGCGCTAGACGATCCTCGCTTATGGAAACGCATGCGTATCGTAGCGGGACAATACCGGGGCAAGGCCCTGATCGCGCCGGAGGGATCGGCCACGCGGCCGACCTCGGACCGGGCCCGCGAGTCGATCTTCAACATTCTGGAGCACGCGCCGTGGTCGCAGACCCTACACGGCGCGAGGGTGATCGACCTGTTCGCCGGATCGGGCGCGCTTGGCCTGGAGGCCGTGTCGCGCGGGGCGGCGTTCGCCCTGTTCGTGGAGACGGACGAGGCGGCACGCGGGGCTATCAGGGACAATATCGAGGCGCTCGGCCTGTTCGGCCAAACCCGCATCCAGCGCCGAGACGCCATCGACCTGGGACCGATGCCGGCCAGTGCGGCGCCACCCTATGACCTCGCCTTCCTCGATCCGCCCTATGCTAGGGGTCTGGGGGAAAAGGCCTTGGCGCAGATTCTGGCTCACGGTTGGCTGAAGGCGGGGGCGGCGGTGGTGTTCGAGCGCGGGGCGGACGAGCCGGTGGTCGATTTCGACGGCTTCGACCTGGTCGACGAGCGGACCTACGGCGCTGCCAGGATACTGTTCCTCAAGGCGGTGGAGGCCTAGGCGTGGCCGAGGTCCCCAGACCCCCGGAGCGGCCCGACCCGCTGTCGTGCTGCGGGCGCGGCTGCAGCCCCTGTATCTTTGACTATTACGACGACGCCTTGGAACGCTGGGAGGCGAGGGTGCGCGAGCGCGGGCTGGACCCCAAGCAGGTCCTAGCCGACTTCGAAAAAACGTCGCCTAGCGGCTGATCCGCGGTCCCGGCAGCTTGGGCGGCGGCTCGGGGGTGGCGACGACGCCGGCGGCCTTGAAGATCGGGTCGACCTTGCCGCTCTGATCGGCGGCGAACAGGTCCTTGCTGCGGGCCAGCAGCGACGATGACAGGCGGATGCGGGCGTTGACCGCCGGGCGGAAGATGTCGTTGCAGACGTTCTGCTGCGGGGCGTCGGAGATCGGCGCATCGCCCTCGGCCACGTCGGGCAGGGCGATGATCTCGGGCTGGGTGCAGCTGGACAGGCCGGTCATCGAGACGAAGCAGATCTGTCGTTGCATGAAGGCGCGGTAGGTCCAGCGGCAGGTCTGTTGCGGCGGCGGGCCTTCGGGGGCTTCGGTCTCGGGCGGCGCTGAACTGGCGGCGGGCGCCGGTTCGGGCTCGGCGGGCGTGATCGGCTGGGTCAGGCGCAGGGTGGCCGAGATGAAAAGAAGCCGGCGGACCAGGGCGTGCTCCTCGCGCTTGGCCTTGGTCAGGGCCAGGGGCAGATCGACGGCCTCGACGGTCTGAGTGTTGTCGA
Organism: Caulobacteraceae bacterium; assembly: GCA_947475845.1. GTDB lineage: Bacteria > Pseudomonadota > Alphaproteobacteria > Caulobacterales > Caulobacteraceae > BOG-938. Next base: position 5,765 of record CANJMO010000009.1, read on the forward strand.
TGCGGCTGACGACGGTGAAGTCCTCGGCCGGAGGCCGCGGCGCAGCGGTCGGCGGTGGGGGCTGGGAGACGGCGGCCGACCCGGCCAGGGCCAACAGGGTCGCGGCGGTGAGGGCGACCCTGATTTTCATCAGCGGCGTCCGAACAGGCGTTCGATGTCGGCCAGCTTTAGCTCGACGTAGGTTGGGCGGCCGTGGTTGCACTGGCCCGAGTGGGGCGTGACTTCCATCTGGCGCAGCAGGGCGTTCATCTCGGCCGGGGCCAGGCGGCGGCCGGCGCGGACCGAGCCGCGGCAGGCGAGCGTGCCGCAGACCTCGCCGAGGCGCTCCTTGAGGCTCTGGGTGTTGTCGTTTTCCGAAAGGTCGTCGGCGATGTCCTTGACCAGGCCCTGGACGCCGATCTCGCCGAGCATGGCCGGGGTTTCGCGCACCAGCACGGCGCCGGGGCCGAAGCCTTCGAGGACGAGGCCAAGCTCGGCCAGCTCGTCGGCGCGGGCGATGAGGCGCTCAGCCTCGGCGGGATCCAGCGTGACCACCTCGGGCAGCAGCAGGGCCTGGCGGGCGACGCCGCCGGCGTCCAGTTCGGTCTTCATCCGCTCGTAGACCAGGCGTTCGTGGGCGGCGTGCTGATCTACGATAATGAGACCGTCGCGGGTCTGGGCCAGGATGTAGGTCTCGTGCAGCTGGGCCCGCGCGGCGCCCAGCGGCTGGTCGAGCAGATCGATGACCTCGGCGGTCTGCGGCTGATAGTCCGACGCCGGCTCTTCCAGGCCCGGATCGACGCGAGCGGACATGGCGCCCAGACCGGGTAGGGACGGGGGCGGGCCGCGCGGCGGGGCTGGAGCCCAGCCGCCGGCCTGCCAGGCGGAATAGCCGGGGGCGTTGCTGGACGGGCGGTAGGGGATGTGCGGGAAGCCGGCGGAGCCTTCAGGGCGGAAGCTGCCCAAGGCGGCGGCCACGGTGGTGGAGGCCTGGTGTCCGGCGCCGGCCAGGCCATGGCGCAGGGCCCCGATCATCAGTCCCCGGACCAGCCCCGGATCGCGGAAGCGCACCTCGGCCTTGGCCGGGTGGACGTTGACGTCGACCTCATGCGGATCGAGTTCTAGATAGAGCACCGCCAGGGGATGGCGGTCGCGGGCCAGGAAATCGGCGTAGGCGGCGCGAAGGGCGCCTTGCAGCAGGCGGTCGCGGACCGGGCGTCCGTTGACGAACAGATATTGGTGGGCGGCGTTGCCGCGCGAGAAGGTCGGCAGGCCGGCGTAGCCCGACAGCCGCACGCCCTCGCGGTTCTGGTCGATCAGGATGGCGTTGTCCTGGAATTCGCGGCCGAGGATTGCAGCTAGCCTTTGAAGTCTTCCTTCCGGGCCGGGTTGCTCGGCGGCCAGGCGCAGGACCCGGCGCCCGTCGATGTCGAGGGAGAAGGCGACCGCCTCGTGGGCCATGGCCTGGCGCTTGACCTCTTCGGTGATGGCCATGCTTTCCGAGCGCTCGGACTTCATGAACTTCAGTCGCGCGGGCGTGGCGTAGAACAGGTCGCGCACCTCGACCCGGGCGCCGTGCGGCCCGGCGAAGGGGGCCGGGTGGGCGGAGCCGGCCAGGCCGCCCTCCACCAGCAGCGAAAAGGCGTCGCCGCCTGATTTCGGGCGCGAGGTCAGGGTCAGGCGGGCGACCGAGCCGATCGAGGGCAGGGCCTCGCCGCGGAAGCCGAGGGTGGAGATGTGCAGCAGGTCCCATTCGCCGTCGGCGTCGGGATAGAGCTTGGAGGTTGCGTGGCGCTCGACGGCGAGGCTGAGCTCCTCGCGGGTCAGGCCCTGGCCGTCGTCGGCGACGAGGATGCGCGATAGGCCGCCCTGGTCGATCTGGATTTCGAGACGGGTCGCGCCCGCGTCCAGGGCGTTCTCGACCAGTTCCTTGACCGCGCTGGCAGGCCGCTCCACCACCTCGCCGGCGGCGATGCGGTTGATGGTCTCGGGCGGTAGGCGGCGGATCGGCATGGCGCTCTTGGGCGAGTCGTGAGAACCCAAGAGTAGCCGGTTTTTTACAGGCCCGGCAGTTTGATGGCGCCGCCGCTCTGATCGCGTTGGATGGTGACGGGCTTGTCGCCGGTCAGGCTCTTGAGGCGGGCGGCTTCGGCGGCTGGATCGATGGCGGCGACCTGGTTGGCGCCGGTGGCGGCGGCGGTGTTGGCGGCGGCCGGGACGGGCTTGTCCTTGCGCCAGAACATCACGCGGTCGGCGAAGCTCGGATCCTTGTGCGCCAGGTCGCCGAACTCGTCGTCGACGACGTAGCGGACCAGCGGGTCGGCCTTGTCGCCGCCGGCTTTGGACGCCAGCAGCTTCTCGCCGTCGGAACGCTGCTGCGAGGCGCGCTCGCCGAGCACGGCGGTGCGCGCGGCGCTTTCCGGCTGCAGTTCCTGCGGGCGCGGCTCGCCGGGGGCCGGCGGGCGCAGGGAGTAGTCGGGCGGAATGGTCAGCGGCGCCTTGGTGACGACGCGGAATTCATCGGGGGTGACCTTGGTCATGCCCAGGGCTTGGGCGGCGCTGCCGCAGCCGGACATGCCGAAACCGATGGCGCCCATGCAGGTGGTCAGAGCGAGGGCGTTCACAAAGCGGTTCAGACGCATCTTCATCCTCATGAGCGGAAACCCGGATAGCTCCCGGCCGCCTTTGGTTGGTGTGCAGATACCCTAGTTGGAGGGCGGGCGCCAATCCATAGGATCAGTTGTCACGGTCCGGTGTGTCAGCACTAGGGCCTTGCGGGGCGAAGCTGTCGATCAGCAGCAGGACCACGCCGATGCTGATGGCGCTGTCGGCGATGTTGAACACCCAGGGGAAATAGAGGCCGGAGAAGTCGAGGAAATCGACCACCTCGCCGATCCGCGCGCGGTCGATCAGGTTGTTGCCGAGAGCGCCGCCGATGATCAGGCCGAGCGCCGTAGCGAAAAGGCGCCGGTCGGCCTTGCGTACCCAGATGATCAGGGCGACCACCACGGCCAGGGCCGCGCCAACCAACAGCCAGCGGCCGACCGGGCCGTCGGCGCGCAGCAGGCCGAACGACACGCCCTGGTTCATGACCATGGTCAGGCGGAAGAACGACAGCACGGGGATCTGGCCTTTGCTGGGCAGGTCCAGGACGTTGAGCACCCACAGCTTGGACAGCTGGTCGATCACCAGGACGGCGGCGGCCAGGGCGTAGGCGTAGAGGCCCAGCCGGGTGATGCCGCGCGGGGGGCGAGCGGCGGGAGCTTCGGTCATCGGTGAGCGTCCCAGTAGGCCACGGCGTCGGCGTCACGCAGGGACAGGTCCGGATAGAGCGGGTCCGACCCGACCTCGGGCAGGATGCGCCAGGAGCGCGCGCACTTGATTCCGCGCGCCCGCAGAGGCTGGACGGTGACGCCGGGCGCCTCGTCCATGCGGAAACCCTCGTCGGGGCCTTCACCAGAGACCAGATCGGCCTGGCTGGTGCGGAACACCTCGGCGGCGTCGAGGCCTTCGAAGGCGAGCAGCAGGGCCGGATCGGCGATCCACACCTTGGGCGCGGCTTCCAGGGCGGCGCCGATGCGCTTCTCACGCCGCTCGACCTCGATGGCGCCGGTGACCACGCTCGTCACTTTTTCGACCAGCGTCCAGCGGATCGCTTCGGCGTCGTTACGCCAGGCGTCGGGCGTATCGGGGAAAGTGCGCAGATGCAGGGACCCGGCGTCTGGATAGCGGGTGGTCCAGGCCTCTTCCATGGTGAAGGGCGCCAGGGGGGCCAGCCAGATGGTCAGGCGTTCGAACACCAGGTCCATCACCGTGCGCGCGGCGCGGCGGCGGATGGCGTCCGGGCGGTCGCAGTAGAGGCTGTCCTTGCGGATGTCGAAGTAGAGCGAGGACAGTTCGAGCGTGCAGAAGTCGACGATCGGGCGCCAGACGTCCTGGAAGCGGTAGGTCTCGTAGGCGCCGCGCACCTGGGTGTCGAGCTGCCACAGTCGGTGGAGGATGTAGCGCTCAAGCGGCGGCATCTCGTCCAGCGGCAGGCGTTCGGCGTCCTCGAGGCCGGCCACGGCGCCGAGCAGGTAGCGCAAGGTGTTTCTGAGCTTGCGGTAGGCGTCGACCGTGGTCTGCAGGATGGTCTTGCCGATCCGCAGGTCCTCGGAATAGTCCGACATCGCCACCCACAGGCGCAGGATGTCGGCGCCGCTTTCCTTGGTGATAGTCTGGGGCTCGGTGGTGTTGCCCTTGGACTTGGACATCTTCTCCCCGTTCTCATCGAGAACGAAGCCGTGGGTCAGGACGCCGTTGAACGGCGCCCGGCCACGGGTGCCGCAGGCCTCCAGCAGGGACGACTGGAACCAGCCGCGGTGCTGGTCGGAGCCTTCGAGGTAGAGGTCGGCGGGCCAGCGGCTGTCGTCGCGGTCTTCCAGGACGAAGCTATGGGTCGAGCCGCTATCGAACCAGACGTCGAGGATGTCCTCGATCTTCTCGTACTTTTCCGGGTCGTACTCGTTGCCGAGGAATTCGGCGTCGGGCCGGGTGAACCAGGCGTCCGCGCCGTCTTGCGCGATGGCGCGCAGGATGCGGGCGTTGACCCCTTCGTCCTTGAGCGGCTCGCCGGTCTGCTTGTCGACGTACATGGCCAGGGGCGAGCCCCAGGCGCGCTGGCGCGAGATCAGCCAGTCGGGACGGCTCTCGACCATCGAGCGGATGCGGTTCTTGCCGCCGGCCGGATAGAACTGGGTGGCGTCGATGGCGGCCAGGGCGGTGGCGCGCAGGCCGTCATCCGCCACGCGGACGAACCACTGCGGGGTGTTGCGGAAGATCACCGGGGCCTTGGAGCGCCAGCTGTGCGGGTATGAGTGCTCGACCCGGCCGCGGGCCAGCAGGTTGCCGGCCTCGATCAGCTTGTCCATGACCGCGCCATTGGCCGGTCCGAACTTGCCGGATTTCTTGCCTTCGGTCTCCAGCACCTTGAGGCCGGCGAATAGCGGCACATGCAGGTAATAGGCGCCGTCCGGATCGACGGTGTCGGGGATGGCGTCGCGGGGCAGGCCGTGGGCCAGCCAGACGTTGTAGTCGTCCGCGCCGTGGCCCGGCGCGGTGTGCACGAAGCCTGTGCCGGCGTCGTCGGTGACGTGATCGCCGGCCAACAGAGGCACGTCGAAGCCGTAGCCCGCATCGAAGGCGTGCAGGGGGTGGCGGGCGATCATGCCGGTGGGATCGACAGCGCGCAAGCGCACCCAGTCGGCGATCTTGGCGGCGGCGGCGACGTCGGCGGCGAGGTTGTCGGCGACGATCAGCCGGTCGCCGGCCTTGGCCCAGGGCTCGAAGGCCAGGCCCTCTTCCATGGCGGCAACTTCATAGAGGCCGTAGGCGACCTTGGGGTTGAATGAGATCGCGCGGTTGGCCGGGATGGTCCAGGGCGTGGTGGTCCAGATGACGATGGTCGCGCCCTCGAGCGCGGTCTCTTTGGCCACCGGGAACTTCACCCACACCGTGGGCGAGACGTGATCGTGGTACTCGACCTCCGCGTCTGCCAGGGCGGTGCGTTCCACGGGGCTCCACATGACCGGCTTGGAGCCGCGATAAAGCTGGTCGGACATCAGGAACTTGTGGAACTCGCCGACGATCTTGGCCTCGGAGGCGAAGTCCATGGTCAGGTAGGGGTCTTCCCAGCGGCCGAGCACGCCCAGGCGCTTGAACTCGGTGCGCTGCAAGTCGATCCACTTGGCGGCGAAGGCGCGGCAGCGGGTGCGAAACTCGGCGACCGAGACCTCGTCCTTGCGCTTGCCCTGGGCGCGGACCTCTTCCTCGATCTTCCACTCGATCGGCAGGCCGTGGCAGTCCCAGCCGGGCACATAGTCGACGTCGTAGCCGAGCGCGAAACGCGAGCGGACCACGAAGTCCTTCAGCGTCTTGTTCAGCGCATGGCCGATATGCAGGGCGCCGTTGGCGTAGGGCGGGCCGTCGTGCAGCACATAGAGCGGGGCGCCGGCGGCCTGACGCGCCTTGCGCATGGCGTGATACAGGCCCTGCTCTTCCCAGCGGGCCAGGATTTCCGGCTCCTTCTGCGGCAGGCCCCCGCGCATGGGGAACGGGGTTTCCGGCAGGAACACGGTCTCGCGGTAGTCGCGGGCGTCGGAGGGGGCGGATTGGGCGTCGTCGGCCATGGGATTCAGATTTCGCGTTGAGCTGGACTGTGCGGGTGTTCAGGAACCCGACGCGGCGCACAAGTGCTCTCGCCCCAGCGTCACGCCGGGCGGTTAATTCGCGAAACTGGCCGAAGCACTGTCATCGGCGGCTGTTTATCAGAGCCAAACGCGGGGGGCCAGCGCGCTAGAACTCAGGACAGAGCAGGCCGCGGGCCTGGGCGGCGTCGGCGCCGATCTGGGCGATCAGGGCTTCGAGACCGTCGAACTTCATCTCGGGACGCAGGAAGGCGACCAGTTCGGTCTCGATCGTCTGGCCGTAGAGGTCCTCGTCGAAGTCGAACAGCCAGACCTCCAGGCGCGCCTTGACGATGCCGGTGGTGGGATTCTCGCCGATATTGGCCACGCCGGGCATCAGCCGTCCGTCCGGAAGGCGGGTGCGGGTGGCGTAGGAGCCGAGCCTCGGGCGGATATAGCCGTCGAGTTCGACGTTGGCGGTGGGGTAGCCCAGCTTGCGGCCCAGATGCTGGCCTTCGACCACCACGCCCTCGATCGCGAAGGGGCGGCCGAGGATGCGGGCGGCCAGGGCGACGTCGCCGGCCTTGACCGCCTGGCGGGCGGCGCTGGAGGACAGCTTGTGGCCATGCCCGTCGGACACCGCCTCGACGATGGTGACCCCGAAGCCGTAGGCCTCGCCGAGGCGCTTGAGGCTGTCGGCCGAGCCGCTGCGGCCCTTGCCGAAGGTGATGTCAAAACCGGCGCTGACGTGGCGCACGCCGAGGCCGGCCGCCAGGACGTCGCGGGCGAAGGTTTCGTCGGACAGGGCGATGAGGCCCGGATCGAAGGCGATGTCGTAGAGGATGTCGACCCCGAGGTCCTCGAGCGCGCGAGCCTGCTGGTCGGGAGTCATCAGCAGAAAGGGCTCGATTGTCGGGCGCATCACCCGGGCGGGGTGGGGCGAGAAGCGGATCACGCCGAGGGGAGAGCCGAGGCTTTTCGCCGCCTTGGCCGCCTGCGCGATCACCTGGCGATGGCCGCCGTGAACGCCGTCGAAGGCGCCGAGCGCAACCGAGGCGCCCTGGTGCTCGGGGGGCAGCCCCTGCCAGCCGTTGACGAGGGTCAGGCTCACCAGGTCAGGGCCATTGAGGCGTAGGCGGCATGGGTTCCCTCGCCGGCCAGAAGGGCGCCCACCGCCTCGGGATTCATGCCGCCGCCGGCGTGGGCGGTCTCAAGTCCATGGATGCCGCCGGCGATGAACAGGCAGTCCAGCGCCTGCTGGTCCGCGCCCTTGATGTCGGTGGGGATGCCGTCGCCGATGCACAGCACACGCGGCGCGCCGTTGGCCGACTTGAGGACGCCTTCGCGCAGGCACAGCTTGTAGATGGCGGGATAGGGCTTGCCGGCCATGATCACCTCGCCGCCCAGCTGGCCGTAGAGGTCGGCAAGGGCGCCGCCGCAATAGATCAGCTTGTCGCCGCGATGCACGACCCGGTCTGGATTGGCGCAGATCATGGTCAGGCCACGCTCGGCGGCCAGGGTCAGGTCGGCGCGGTAATCCTCGGGCGTTTCCCAGTCGTCGTTGACCGGGCCGGAGCAGGCGATGAAGGCGGCCTCTGTGGGGCCGGCGAACTCCAGGCCGAGCCCTTCGTAGAGGACGTTGTCGCGGTCGGGCCCGATTCGCCAGGCAGGGCCGGGAGCGCGCTCGGCGAGCAGGGCGCGGGTGGCGTCGCCGGAGGTGATGAAGGATGTCCAGGCGTCGCGCGGCACGCCCAGCTCATCGAGCTGGCTTTCCACGGCCGAAGCCGGACGAGGCGAGTTGGAGATCAGGATCACCGGCCCGCGCTCGGCGGCGAAGCGCTGCAGGGCGATGCAGGCCTCGGGGAAGCGCTCGCGGCCGTTGTGGATCACGCCCCAGACGTCGCAGAGCAGGACGTCATATCGGTCGGCGACCTCGGAGAGGCCGGTCAGGGCGCGGGGAACGGTCATGCGTGGGAGCTAAGGGCCCCGAAGGGCGAGGTCAACCGGAAGGGTTATGAATTACCAGCCGTTGGCCTTCCGGCGCAGAGTGGTGCGGATGTATTCGGCGGGGGGATCGCTTTCGGCCAGCATGGCTTCGCGGATGGCGCGCGGTTCGCCGAACAGGTTGCCCTGGCCGAAGCCGACATCCAGTTCCAGGATGTCGACCACCTGGCGCTCGCTCTCGATCTTCTCGGCGATGACCTCGATGCCGTAGCGGCGGTTGAGATCGGCGAAGTCAGCGGCCTCGATGTCGCGGTTGGTCTTCAGCGTCAGGCGGCCGCCCTCCTCCACCAGCTGGTCGAGCAGCACCTTGCCCGACACCTTGATGAACTTGACGTCCGAGCGGGCGAGGTCGGTGAAATCCAGCGCCAAGTCGGTGACCTTGTCGAGGGAGAAGCTGAAGCCGAGGTCGGCCAGCTTGGCCATGTTGCGCGCCTCGACCGAGCCGCGCGCCTCGAAGGCGGCCTGGCCCAGTTCGAAGATCAGGCCATTGGCGGTGTCGCGGTTCTCGCCGAGAAACTCGATGAACTGCGGGAAGAAGCCTTCGTCGGCCAGTGAGCCGAGGGAGATGTTGCAGAAGATGCCGACCTTGCGGTCCTGCTTGGCCAGGCGGCGGACGATCTGCACGCAGCGGAACAGCAGCAGGTTGTCGATGGCGCTGACCAGGCCCGCCTGCTCGGCCGCGCCCAGGTACTCGGACGGCATCATGATGCGGCCGGCATCGTCGCGCAGGCGCGAGAAGCTCTCGTAGAACACGGTGCGCCGTTGCGGCAGGCTGACGACGGGCTGCAGGTACAGATCGACGCGGTTGTCGGCCAGGGCGTCGGGCACGGCCTGCAGCGCGGCGGCGCCCTTGCGTTCCGTGCGGCGGTCGTTGGGGTTCAAGGAGGCGACGGCGCTGGGTGTGGACGGTGACCATGTAGGTGCGCAGAGACACGCCCTCGGCGCTGCGCTCGCGGACAATCTTGATCAGTTGCGGCACGAAACTGGTCATCGAGCACAGGCCCGCGGCCGTACCGACCGCGTTGACCAGGACCGGCCCGGCCATGGACGGTTAGGGCTGCAGGGCGCGGGTGTCGCCGGCGGCGGCGATGACGTCGGAGGCCGGCGGGGTCACGGCGGGCGGCGCGCGCAGGGACAGGATGGGCGCCGTCACGATCGGAGCCACCGCCGAAGCAGGTTGGCCGGCCGCCTGAGGCAGGGCCGACAGGGTCGAGGATTGGCCAAGCCACACCAGGGCCAGGACGGCGACCATCAGTAGGGCCACGCCGGCCAGGACGGCGCCGGTATGATCGCTATGGGCGCGGGTGCGAACCCGGGCGGGCTGGGTGTGATGCTGGTGATAATAGGCCATCTCGTCTCTCCTGACGGGTCGCAACTCCGAACCGTCAGGATTTGAACGGGAGTCCAGGCCAGAGGTTCCTGCCGCCCGCCCGGGGCGAGCGGCAGTGACGTCTTAGAAGCGGGCGCGGACGGTCAGGCTGACGGTGCGCGGGTCGGACGGGTTGCCGACCACGAGGCCGGAGTTGCCAGACTGCACGGTGACGACCTGGATGTAGTTGGCGTTGCCGATGTTCTTGATCGAGACGAACCCTTCCCAGGCGCCGGCGGGCTTGTAGCCGAAGCGCAGGTTGTAGATCTGGTAGCCGGCGATGTCGGTGTAGATCGAGGCGGCCGCGTCACCGTTGTAGTGCGAGCGGAAGCTGGCATCGACGCCGATGTAGGCGTCGCCGACCAAGCCGCCGAGCGGCAGGGTGCGGCGGTATTCCGCGCCGAACGCGCCGGCCCACTTGGACAGGCCGGGCAGATCCTTGCCGGAAAGATCGCAGGCGGCGGTGGAGGCCGCCACCTTTTCCAGCGGGCACGGGCCGTTCCTGAAGGAGTCGTACTTGCCGTCGGCGTAGGCCAGGTTGGTGTAGGCCGTGAAGCCGTTGATCGAACGGGTGTTGAAGTCCAGTTCGGCGCCTTTGACGCTGACCCGGTCGACGTTGGCCAGGTAACCGCGCAGGGCGCCAGGACCGGAATCGACGACGTTGGCCTGGAAGTCGCGGTCGATGGTCGAGAACACCGCCAGGTTGGCCAACAGTAGACGGTCGAAGAACTGGGTCTTCAGGCCGGCTTCGTAGGTGGTGACCCGCTCGGGCTTGACCACCGCGGCGGCCAGCGAGGGCAGGCCGGTCATGTTGATGCCGCCGGATTTGAAGCCCTGCGAGTAGCTCACATAGGCGTGGATATCCTTGGCGACGTCGTAGGAGACTTTGATGTGGCCGGAGGTCGAGCCTTCGCTGAGGGCGGCCGAGTAGGTCTGCGGCCGGGCGATGCCGAGGCGGCGGCTGAGCAGGGTGGCGTCGGTGGTGTTGGACCCGCCGGTGGTGGTGGCGGTGTAGGTCCCGTCCTTACGCTCGGAGGTGTAGCGCAGGCCCGGGGTGATGTGCAGGCGGTCGGTGACGTTGATGTTCAGCTCGCCGAAGGCCGCATAACTGTCGGTGTTGATGAAGCTGTCGTTGAACACCTTGTAGCCATCCAGCAGCGAGGCCGGGGTGCCGGGCGTGGACGACAACAGCCAGTAGGAGGCGTCGCGGCCATATTCGGTGATGCCGTGGGTGGTGATGCGCTGGTTGAAGTAGTAGGCGCCCACAGTCCAATCGACGCGGTTGACGCCATTGGAGCCCAGGCGGAATTCCTGGCTGCGCTGGACCTGTTGCGACGGGTTGGCCGACTGGCGGGTGATGTCCAGACGGGTGTAGTCGCGGTCGTTGGCCGGCAGCCAGCTCCACTCGCGGTAGGCGCTGACCGAGGTCAGGGTGGCGAAGCCGAGGTCGTAATCGACGATGGCCGAGACGCCGCCCAGGGTCTGACGGGCGCCGAGCTTGCCGTCGACGTCGGACACGCGGTCGTAGGGGTTGGTGCTGGCGGGCTTGTAGCCGATGCCGGCGGCCAGGGCCGGATACTGTTGAGAGGCGGGCTTCAGGGTCGCGCCGACCCGATAGTAGGTCTGAGTGCAGCACTCGGGGTTTTGATAGGAATAGTCGGCGTAGAGGCGAACCTTCAGCTTGTCGGTGGGGGAGTATTGCAGCTCGCCGCGGCCGCCGACGCTGTTCTGGGTGTTCTGGAAGCGGTTGACGGTGGCGTTGTTGAGGACGCCGTCGCGGCGGGTGTAGACCAGCGACACGCGGCCGGTCAGATCGTTGGCCACGGGGCCCGACACGGTGCCCTTGAACTGCGCGAGGTTGTAGCTGCCGTAGGTCAGTTCGGCCTGGGCTTCCGGTGTGGCGCTGGGCGCGCGGCTGGTGATGTTGAGGGCGCCGGCGGTAGTGTTCTTCCCGAACAGGGTGCCCTGGGGGCCGCGCAGGATTTCGACGCGGTCGATGTCGTTGAAGTCGAGCGTGGCGATGCCGGGACGCGAGACGTAGACCTGATCGACGTAGACGCCGACGCCCTGCTCCAGGCCGTCATTGGTCAGGCCGGGGCTGGCGCCGAGGCCGCGCACGGTGATGGCGGTGTTGCGCGCGTTGGGCGAGGGGATCTGCAGGGTCGGCACGGCCTGGGTCAGCAGGCTCATGGTCGACAGGCCCATCTTGTCGACCACGGCGTCGGTGATCACCGACAGAGCGATCGGAACCTGCTGCGCGCTTTCCTCGCGGCGGCGGGCGGTGACCACGATGCTGAGATCGTTGGCGGCGGCGCCGGCTCCGGTGGAGGTGGCGGACTGGGCCACGGTCGCGGTCTCGGCGAATGCGGCGCCGGCGATGCTCGCCAGCGCAGTGCCGAGCAGGATGGTGCGCAGCGGACGCGCGAAGGTCTTGGTCTGGAAGTGCAAGAGAAAGTCCCCTCATTGATCCCCTAACCGGGGTTGCAGGGACCAATAGAGATAATTCCTAGTGACAAAAGGTAGATTAGTTTCGCGCCCCCCCCCCAGCTTTTCTAATGGCTCGGTTCACGGGGTCCGGAGCGGCCGCTGTCATGCGCACGCCATATGACCGTGGTCTGACTGTTGGCACGCCTGTGCTAGCTTCGAGTCGCCTTGAAAATGCCGCTGCTCCAATCCCCGTCGCCGATGGCGCCCGAACCCTCCCGTGGCGCGAGCCCTCGGGCGTGGATTCTGGTGCTGGCGCTGGTTCTCGGGCTGGCGGTTCTGGCCCTGACCGTGGCCGGACGATTGGCGAGCGAGCCGGCCGGGGCGGCGCTCCTGTCCCTGGGCGCGATCAGCGCGGTGGTCTGGTTGTCGGGCGCTCCGGCCCGCCGGCTCGCGGCCAGCGTGACGGTGGAAGCCGCGCCCGTGGTCGGCCTGCCCGCCGCGGCTCTGATGGAGGTGGCCGAGGGCCTGCCCGACCCGGTGATGGTGATCAGCGGCTACGACCCGGGTGACTTCGCCGGGCGCCAGGTGCTGTTCGCCAACCTGGCTGCACGCGAGCTGTTCCGCATTCCGGCCGAAGCGATGCTGCTGACCGCCGTGCGCAATCCCGAGGTGCTGGAGGTGGTCGACGAAGCCCTGTTCGCGGGCATCGAGGGCCAAACCTTCTACGAAGCCGGCGGGGTGCAGGACCGCTACTGGAACGTCCTGGCAAAGCCGCTGGCGGCGGGGCCCGAGGGCCACAAGCGAGCGCTGCTGGTGCTGCGGGATCAGACCGACGCGCGGCGCAACGAGCGCATGCGGGCCGACTTCCTGGCCAACGCCAGCCATGAACTGCGCACGCCTCTGGCCTCGCTGGCCGGCTTTATCGATACGCTGCGGGGCCACGCCAAGGACGACCCCAAGGCCCGCGACCGCTTCCTGGAGATCATGGCCGCTCAGGCCTGGCGCATGGCGCGGCTGATCGAGGACCTGATGTCGCTCAGCCGGATCGAGCTGAACGAACACATTCGCCCCAGCGACACGGTGGACCTGTCCGTGGCGGTCAGCGACGTGGTCGACGCCCTGGGGCCGCAGGCGCAGGGCGCGGGGGTCGCGTTCGATGTCCACTGCGCCGGACCGGCGGCGGTGACCGGCGACCGCGACCAGATCGTGCAGGTCGCCCAGAACCTGATCGACAACGGCGTCAAATACGCCGGGCGCGGCGGCCGGGTCCGGATCCAGCTGATCTGCGGCCTGACGGCGGCCGAGGCCGTCGCCCTGCACAACCCCAACGGCGCGCGGCTGTCGCTGCTGACGCCCGATCACGCGGATCAGCTGTACGCCGCGATCCGCGTTACCGACTCCGGGCCCGGCATCAAGCGCGATCACCTGCCGCGCCTGACCGAGCGCTTCTACCGGGTTGAGGGCCAGAAGAGCGGCGAGCGCCTGGGAACGGGTCTGGGGCTGGCGATCGTCAAGCACATCATGAACCGGCACCACGGCGGGCTGGCGGTGGAATCGGAGGAGGGCGCGGGGGCGACCTTCGTGGTCTATTTCCCATTGACGCTTGCCGTCGCCAACGCGGCGGCATCGTAATAAAACTGTCGCATAAGCGTCATGGAGCCAATGCATTAGGCGGGCAGTGTCCGCTCGCAATGAGCCCCTGGCGCCGACCGGCCGCCAAGAGCGATCGCATGGGCTGCGGACCGCGGAGAACTGAGCGATGGAACACACGGTCAAAGCCTACGGAGAAGAGCTCAAAAACCTGACCGCCGACGTGGTGCGCCTGGGCGGGCTGGCCGAGGCGCAAGTGGCCGACTCGATCGTGTCATTCGCCCGCCGCGACCTCAATCTGGCCCAGAGCGTGATCGAACGCGACGACAAGCTGGACTCCCTGGAAGCGGAGATCGAGCGCAAAGCCATCCGCCTGATCGCTCTGCGCCAGCCGGTGGCGCAGGACCTGCGCCACACCGTCGCCGCCATGAAATTCGCCATGCAGCTGGAGCGCTGCGGCGACCTGGCCAAGAATATCTGCAAACGCAGCCTGATCCTTGCCGAGGCCGAACCCCTGAGCCCCCTGACCCGCTCGATCGAGCGGATGGGCAATCTGGTGACCGGGCGTCTGAAGGACGTGCTTGACGCCTACACCTCGCACAATCTCGACCGCGCCGTGGCGGTGTGGGCCCGCGACGACGAGGTCGACGAACACTACAACAGCCTGTTCCGCGAGCTTTTGACCTACATGATGGCCGATCCGCGCACGATCAACAGCTGCGCCCACCTGCTGTTCATCGCCAAGAACCTGGAGCGGATCGGCGACCACGCCACCAACCTGGCCGAGATCGTCTATTTCGAGATCACCGGCGAGGAACTGATGTCCGAGCGGCCCAAGGGCGACGCCCTGCAGCGCATCCTTTAAGGGGCCCAGAGGTGACGCCTTACGTACTGGTGGTCGAAGACGAGGACGCCCTGGCCACCCTGCTCCAGTACAATCTGGACAAGGAAGGCTACGAGGTAGCCGTCGCCGGAGACGGCGAGGAAGCCTTGCTTTTGGCCGAGGAGCGCATGCCCGACTTGGTGGTGCTCGACTGGATGCTGCCCAAGGTGTCGGGCATCGAGGTCTGCCGCCGCCTGCGCTCGCGCCCCGAGACGCGCAATGTGCCGATCATCATCCTGACCGCGCGCGGCGAGGAAACCGACCGTATCCGGGGGCTCGACACCGGGGCCGACGACTATGTGGTCAAGCCGTTCTCGATGACCGAGCTGACCGCCCGCATCCGCGCGGTGCTGCGCCGCATCCGCCCCGGCCTGGCCGAGGACCGCATCCGGCACGGCGACATCGTCATCGACCGGGTCGCCCACCGCGTGCGCCGCTCGACCCGCGAAGTGCACCTGGGGCCGACCGAATTTCGCCTGCTGGACTATCTGATGCAGCACCCCGGCCGGGTGTTCAGCCGCGAGCAGCTGCTGGACGCGGTGTGGGGCTCGGACGTCTATGTCGAGGCGCGCACGGTGGACGTCCACATCGGCCGACTGCGCAAGGCGCTCAACGAAGAGCGCGAGGAAGACCCGATCCGCACCGTGCGCTCGGCGGGATACTCGCTGGACCTCGACGGGTAGGAGACGCTCGCCGCTTTGCGGTCGAGGACTAGCTAGGCCCGGTTGACGGTATTGGCCTTGATCGCCGCCGCGCCGGCCGCGTCGAGGTCCACGCGGGTCGCCTGCAGGCTCCAGGGCGCCCCGATCCCGTCATTGACCTGATGCAGGCCGCCGCGCACGCCGTCGGCGGGAGCGAACAAATAGCGCAGGGAGATACGTTCCTCGTCGCCGTCGTCGGGCTGGGTGCCGTGCAGGGTGCAGGCGTGCCAGACAGCGGTGAAGCCCGCCTCGCCGGTGAGGACGATCTGGCGGGTCTCGGCCTCGCCCATGGGGGGGGGTTGTTGTAGGTCCACAGGTTGGAGGTCCCCGCCTGGGTTAGGTCGTGCGGGAATACCGAGGCGCCGAGGCTGTGGCTGTTCTCCAGCACGAACAGGGGGGCGTCGGCGCGGGTCACCTTGTGCAGATAGACATAGAGGGTGACGAAGTCGGCCTCGCGCTCCTTGAAGTCGATCAGGTCCTGGTGAAAGTCGATGCCGTAGAAATAGGTCACGTCGCGGTTCTGTGGCTTCACATATCCGTTTCATATCGACATGACGGCAGGCAAGACACACCTGCTGGCCGACGGAACCCTGGCTAAGCCGTTCAACTTCGGCGATCTGAGCGGCCTGCTGAGCATTCAGGGCCCGAACCTGGCCAACCTCTATGTGCTGACCAGCATCCCGTTTCCGGCGACCCCAGCCTACAAGCTGGCGGCGCAGTTCGATCGCAAGGCCACCCGGTTTGAGTTCTCCGGCATAGAAGGCCGAATCGGCGACAGCGACCTGGAAGGCAAGCTGGTCGTCGACAAGGTCAATGACCGGCGCAAGGTGACGGCGGACCTGCAATCGCGGCGGTTGGTGTTCTCGGACCTCTTGGCTGTGATTGGCGGCGGGCCCAAAGCATCGGTGGTCAAGGCCTCGGCCAAAGCGCCGGCCCCGATCGTGAGCGGGCGGATGATGCCCGATGCGACCCTCTATAAGGACCGCCTGCGCTCGATAGACGCCGATCTGCGCTACCGGGCGGTCTCAGTGGTCACCGGCAAATACCCTCTGCGCAAGTTCGCCCTGGACCTGACGCTGGACGACGGCCTGCTGACCATGAATCCGATCGCGTTCGACTTCCCGCAGGGCCGGCTGGCGGGGACGGTGCGCATCGATGGGCGCAAGGCCGTTCCCACCACCGATCTGGATGTGCGCCTGACCAATCTTGGCATCCAGCAGTTCATGCCGTCCAAGGCAGGGCAGCCGCCGGCGCTTGAGGGCACGCTGGAGGCGCGGGCGCAGCTGCACGGGGTCGGCGACTCGATTCACAAGGCGGCGTCGACCGCTAACGGCAAGGTCGTGATGGTGATCCCGCACGGCAAGGTCCGGCAAGCCTTCGCCGAACTGCTAGGGATCAATGTCGCCAACGGCCTGTATCTGCTGCTGTCCAACGACCCGCGCGAGACGGACCTGCGCTGTGCGGTGGCCCAGTTCGACGTCAAGAACGGGCTGATGTCGGTCAACAACGCCGTGTTCGACACCGGCGTGGTGCGGGCGACGGGTAGGGGCACGGTAAATCTGAGTGAGGAAACCCTGGACCTGCGCCTTGACGGCCAGCCGAAGAAGCCGCGCATCCTGAGGGTGTGGGCTCCGATCCTACTGAAGGGCACCTTGCTGCATCCCCGGCCGGGGATCGACGCGGCAAAGGTGGCCGGTCAGGTGGGCCTGGCCGCGGTGGTGGGGTCCGTGCTCGCGCCACTGGCGGCGATTCTGCCGTTCATAGACGGGGGCCTAGCCAAGGACGCCGACTGCGCAGCCCTCATCGGGGAGGCCAAGTCGCAGGGCGCGCCGGTGAAGGCCTCGGCGATCGCAGCCTCGGTCGCCGCGTCTCCGCCAAAGCGCTGATATCAAAAAGAGATTTTGTGCTGCCGGGGCGTGGCCGCCCGCGCGGGCGGCGCTGCGCGCAAAAAAAGGCCGCGCCCGGAGGCGCGGCCAGTCATAGGGAGGAAACGCCCAGGATGGGCAAGGATCAATCTATGCTGCGTTGCGGCATCGCGCAAGGCCTGGATGCCGCGCTGCAGCAGAAAAATTTCACCAAAGCTACATTTGCCCAGGTGCAGGGAACTGATCGCTCCGAATGGCGTTTGCATACCTCAGCCAAGGTCTACCGCGCGCGTCCGCGCGGGGCCCGGGCATCGAGGGGGACATGCCCGACACCGCCGAGCCGCGCCGTGCGCAGCAAATTCTCGTCGTCGAGGATGAACCCCTGATCCGCCTGATGGCCGTGGACATGCTGAACATACTCGGGTTCGGCGTGCTGGAGGCGGGCAGCGGGGCCGAAGCGCTGGCCGTGGCGGCGGAATATAGCTACGGAATCGACGCCCTGATGATCGACCTGGGATTGCCCGATCAGCGCGGCGAGGACGTCGTCCGACAGGTCGCTTTTGGCCGTCCGGGGCTCCCGGTGATCATCACTTCGGGCGCCGACGCCTCCGCCGGCCGGGCGCTTGATGGATTCGGCGTCGTGGCTTTTCTAGAAAAGCCATATTATTTCAAATACTTGGAGATGTCGGTCGCATTGCTGCCTCGATCCGTCTGAAGCGTCATGCGGCTGCGATTGACAGCGGCTTCCCGGCGAACGAAAACTGCCCGCCTTCCAGTCCCCGGGTTTCCCCCGGGGATGTTCGTTTTTGGGAGGCGCCCTTGTCCGGCCCCGCTTCCACCCATACCAACGCCCCTGTCAGCCATGTGATGGGCGTCTACAGCCGTGCGACCCTGGCTTTCGAGCGAGGCGAAGGGGTGCGCCTGTATTCCACGGATGGGGACGAATATCTGGATTGCGTGGCCGGCATCGCCGTCAACGGGCTGGGCCACGCCCATCCCAAGCTGGTGAAGGCGCTGAAGGACCAGGCCGAGAAGCTGTGGCATGTGTCCAACATCTACCGCATCCCCGAGCAGGAAGCCCTGGCGACGCGGCTGTGCGAGACCACCTTCGCCGATGTCGCCTTCTTCACCAATTCCGGCACCGAGGCGGTCGAGCTGGCCCTGAAGGCGGCGCGCAAGTACCACGCCGTGCGCGGCGCGCTGGAGCGGATCGACATCATCACCTTCGAAGGCGCCTTCCATGGGCGCTCCTACGCGGCGGTCAACGCCGGCGGCAATCCGGCCTATCTGGAGGGCTTCGGCCCGCGCCTGCCGGGCTACATCAACCTGCCGTTCGGCGACATGGACGCCCTGCGCGCCGCTGTCGGGCCGACCACCGCCGCGATCATGCTTGAGCCGGTTCAGGGCGAGGGCGGCGCGCGCGTCTTCTCCGACCAGGACATGCAGGCCATCCGCGATCTGTGTGACCGCGTCGGGGCCCTGCTGATCTTCGACGAGATCCAGTGCGGCATGGGCCGGACGGGCAAGCTGTTCGCCTATGAGTGGTCTGGAGTCGAACCGGACATCATGACGGTGGCCAAGGCGCTGGGCGGGGGCTTTCCGGTGGGCGCCTGCCTGGCGACCGACAAGGCCGCCTCGGGCATGACCTTCGGCACCCACGGCTCGACCTACGGCGGCAATCCCCTTGCCATGGCCGTGGGGCTGGCGGCGTTCGACGAGGTCGCCAAGACCGAGACCATGGACAATGTGCGCACTCTGACCGGCTATTTCGGCCAACAGCTGTCGGGTCTGCGTGACCGCTATCCGGATGTGATCTCCGAAATACGCGGCAAGGGCCTGTTGATCGGCCTGAAGCTGATCCCCAACAACCGCGACTTCATGACCTACGCCCGCGATCAAAAGCTGCTGATCGCCGGCGGCGGCGAGAATTGCGTGCGGCTGCTGCCGGCCCTGATCATGTCGGTGGACGAGGGGCGTGAGGTGATGGTCCGGCTCGAAGCCGCCTGCCGGGCGGCGCGGGCGGCCGCGGCCAAGCCATGAGCGGGCCGCGCCACTTCCTGGACCTGTGGCGGCTGGACGACGACGCCCTACGCGCCATGCTTGACGACGCCCGGCGGCGCAAACAGGCGCGGGCCGGCTGGACCAGGGGCCGTATCGACTCCGACGCCCCCGGCGCCGGACGCACTCTGGCGATGATCTTCCAGAAGAACTCGACCCGCACCCGCTTCTCGTTCGACGCGGCGATCCGGCAGCTGGGCGGCGACTGCGTCATCGCCACCTCGTCGGACATGCAGCTGGGCCGCGGCGAGACGGTGGAGGACACCGCGCGGGTGCTGTCGCGGATGGTCGACGCGGTGATGATCCGCGCCAACAGCCATGCCGACGTGGAGACCTTCGCGCAATTTTGCGATGTCCCGGTGATCAACGGCCTGACCGACAGAAGCCATCCCTGCCAGATCATGGCCGATCTGCTGACCTACGAAGAGCATCGCGGGTCCGTGGCCGGCCGCACCCTGGCCTGGGTCGGCGACGGCAACAACGTCTGCTCCAGCTTCATCCATGCCGCCGCGCCGTTCGGCTTCACCCTGAACATCGCCGCTCCCGAGCAGTATCCGCCCAATGCGGAGGACCTGACCCGGGCGCAGAAGGCCGGCGCCCGAATCAACGTCACCCGCGACCCGCGCGAAGCGGTGGCCGGAGCCGACGCGGTGATCACCGACACCTGGGTTTCGATGGGCGACATCGACGAGAAGGCGCGCATCGCCGCCCTGACGCCATACCGGGTCGATGCAGCGCTGATGGCGGTCGCCAAGACGGACGCCCTGTTCTTCCACGACCTGCCCGCGCACCGCGGCGACGAGGTCACCGCCGAGGTGATCGAAGGCCCGCAGTCGGTGGTGTGGGACGAGGCGGAGAACCGCATCCACGCGCAGAAGGCGGTCCTGGCCTGGTGCTTCGGAGCCTGGGGCTAAAAAGCCTTCTGGATAATGATCCCGACCGAGGTGGCCGCGAAGCCCGACAGCATCAGCTTCAGGTGCGGCTCGTCCAGATAGGGCGGCACATCGATATAGCGGTCGATCTCGCCGTGTCCGGGGTCCAAGTTCAGGGGCGCCATGAAATGGCCCTTGGCGGTGATCCGCGCCTGGAACGCTTCCAGGTCCCGGCGCCGGTAGAGCACCGTGGACCCTTGGCTCATGGTGTCGTCATTGGACGACAGATTGAATTCGGTGGTGTGGATGGCAAAGCCGCCGGGCTTCAGGCAATCGAGCGAGCGTTCGATGAAGGCCAGACCGTGTTCCAGCGAGCCCAGGTGCTCCAGGGCGCAGGCGGACCAGCAGAAATCGTAGCCCTGCAGGTCATCGGGGACCGCGTTCATGTCGCAGGTGCGGAACTCGACGTTGGCGTCGAACACCGCCTGGTCGCAGAGCCAGGGCTTGCGCAGAGCTTCCTTGCCGGCGGCGTGCTGCTGGGTGGAGGTCCACCCGGCCTGAGCCGCCTCGTCGGCCCCCATGTCGGTTCCGGTGATGCGGCAGCCGCGCGCGGCGAACACAGCCGCCAGGGGCTCTTCGCCGACGCCAAAGCCGAGCCCCCGAGAGCCTGGAACCAGCAGGTTGCGTTCGTACAGCACCTGGCAAATGAAAATGAATTCCCAAATCTTGCGGTGGTAACGCGCCGCATGGCCGACCTGCTCCGCCCAGTAGCGGTAGTAGGGGGTGTCGAAGCTCTCCTGACGACACAGCTCGGATTCGGTGAAGATGACACCCTCGGCCAAGCCGGCCGGGATATCGGGCTTGCCACGCCACAGGTCGACCGGCGGCAAAGTCGCCTGACCGATCAGCGTGCGGATCTCTCTGTGGAACTCGATTTGCCGGCCGAGCACCATGTTGAGCTGATGCTGCAAGGCGTTGAGCGATTCCGTTGAGGGCGCGGGGGGCGCCAGGAATTCGGTGGGGTGCAGGAAGGCCCTCAGGGCAAGGGCGACGCGGCGGATCATTTATAGCCTAGCTTTAAGTTGAACCCCGTCTGTACAGGGCATTGGCATGGTCGCAAAACCGCCTTTTGGCGATTCGGGCGGCAAGGGCTACATAGCTCCCCTCAGAAAGACCCGGTGCCTCCATGCGTCCCTATTATTACCTCGGCAATGGCCGAGGCCTTACCGCCCTCACCACCGGTCAGTTGTTTTTCGTCAACAGTCGCGCCCGCGACCTGACGCCCTGGATCGTCCACCTGGGTCTTTGGGAAACCTTCGTCGACGACATCCTCTGCGCCCTGGCCAGGCCGGGCGACACCTTCCTCGATGTGGGCGCAAACCAGGGCTATTACAGCGTCAAGATCGGCGGTCTGACGGCGCCGGACGGCCGAATCTACGCATTCGAGCCGAATCCGGTGATGTATTCCGTCTTCTGCGACAACATGAACATCAACGGTTTCGACCCGCGATCGCAGGTGTTCAACGTTGCGGCCGGCGACGGCGCCGCTAAGACGTCTCTCGTGTTCCAGGCCCACCGCCCCGGCGGCGCGCACCGGGACCTGCACGCCACAGCCGCCGAGGCGGGCCATGACCGGGTCGAGATCGACGTGGTCGCCATCGACGACGCGCTCCCCGCCGACGCTGTAGCCAACCTGATCAAGATCGACGTCGAGGGCCATGAGCCGATGGTCCTGGCGGGCATGCGAGGGCTGCTCGCGCGCTCGCCGGACGCCGCCATCGTCACGGAGGTCAGCTACCATCACTGGGCCCGGTTCGGGGATCCGGTGACGCTGCTTCGCGAGGCGGCCGGTGACCGCCGAATGTTCCGCATCTTTCACGACGGCCACATCGAAGAGCTGACCGACAACATCGAGCAGGCCATGGACCAGACCATGGTCTGCTACATGCTGCTGCTGCCCCGCACAGACGACGCCTGGGCAAGGGTCGCCCGTTTCGCAACCACCGACGAGGCGGCTATGGCGGCAGTGTCGGAGGCGGCGCTGGAGGCCGCTCCGCCGATCAAGCGCAGCCTGGCGCGCCGGGCCGCGGGCTTGCTCATGCGGCTGGTATTTCCGAGGGACCCGTAAGCTTCGCCGCCGATCATGCTGTCAAACCGCGCCGATCCTAGCTTTGGACGCCGCCAGACGTTAAACCGCCTGCGCTGCGATCAGCGCGGAGAGTCATGAGCGCAATGGGAAGACCCTATTTCTATCTTGGCGGCCAGCGAGCGCTGACAAAGTTGGCCAATGGCCGGCTGTTCATCGTCAACACGGACTCCCGCGATATCGCCACCTGGATCGTCCAGTACGGCGTATGGGAGCGAAACGTCGATGACCTGCTCGGCGCCCTGGTTCGGCCGAACGACACGGTTTTCGATATCGGCGCCAACATGGGCTACTACACCGTCAAGCTGGGCGCGCGGATCTACAAGGCGGGGCGTATCTACAGCTTCGAGCCCAATCCCGAGATGTTCGAGGTGCTGGCAGATAACTGTCACATCAATGGCCTCGAAGGGTGTTCAACCCTGTTCCAGGCCGCCGTCGGCAATGCCACGGGCCGCGTCGAGTTCGGCTTCGACAAGCGCTATCCCGGTGGTGGCCAGGTCGGCGGCATAAGCGGCACGCGCGAGAAGATCGAGGTCGACTTGGTCCGCATCGATGACGTCGTGCCTGCCGACTGCGTGGCCGACCTGATCAAGATCGACGTCGAAGGCTTCGAACCGCTGGCCTTCCAGGGCATGACCGAGCTGCTGGCCCGCTCGCCGGGAGCCGCCATCGTGATGGAAGGCAGCTACGCGTCATGGGCGCAGTACGGCCCTCCCTCCGAGGCCCTGACGACCCTGGCCGGCAACCGGCGGATATTCCAGATCCACGCCAATGGGCGCCTGCAGGAGATGTCCGGCGACACCATCGACGAAACGCTGAAGCGCACGTCCGCTTGCTATCTTCTGATGCTGCCTCCCGGCGCGGACCGAGAGCGCAAGATCAAGCGGATGCTGTCGCCCCACTACCGCGGGGCGCGTATCAGGGACCGGGTCAGGGCGCTGCTGCGCATCTAGACAGGCTTCCCCCGGGCTCGCATCGGCCGCGTGCAGCCCCTATCTAGGGCGGCGACGCCTCGTTCGTAGCCTTCATCCGGTGTTGTTTTGACCCAATCGCATTCCGAGCCGCTGGCGCCATCCGACGACGATCTGGTCGCCGCTTTCCAGATCGAAGGCTGGCCGGTGCGCGGCCGCATCACGCGGCTTTCCGATGTGGTCAACGACATCCTGACCCGCCACGCCTATCCGGAAGCTGTGGCCAATCTGCTGGGCGAAGCCTGCGCCCTGGCGGCGCTGGTCGGCTCCAGCCTGAAGTTCGAGGGCCGCCTGATCGTCCAGGCCCAGGGCGACGGGCCGGTCAGCTATGTGGTGTGCGACTACGACAGCGACGGCTCGCTGCGCGGCTACTGCCGCTATGACGAGGGCCGCGTGGCCGAGGCGTCCCAGGGCTTCGTACGCCCAGGCGCGCGCACCCTTCTGGGCGAAGGCGTGTTCGTCATGACCGTCGATCAGGGCCCGGACATGGAGCGCTACCAGGGCATCACTCCGATCGAGGGCGAAACCCTGGCGCTGTGCGCCGAGCGCTATTTCGATCAGTCCGAGCAGACCCCGACGCGCGTGCGCCTGGCCGTGGCCCAGCTGGCGACGGAAAAGGGCTTCGTCTGGCGGGCCGGCGGCTTGCTGTTGCAGAACATCGCCGAGGACGATGCGCGCGGCTCGACCCAGGACGTCTGGGAGCGGGCCCAGGCCCTGTTCGAGACCTTGGGCGAGGATGAGTTGGTCGACCCGACGGTGTCGTCGCAGACCCTGCTGTGGCGGCTGTTCAACGAAGACGGGGTGCGGGTGTTCGAGCCGCGCACTCTGCGCGCCTTCTGCCGCTGCTCGGAGGAGCGGATCATGACCGTGCTGCAGTCATTCGGCCTGGACGAGCGCAAGGACATGGTCGAGGACGACGGCATGATCCGCGTCACCTGCGAATACTGTTCGCGCACCTATGAGATCGCGCCGGAAGCGGTGGGCTAGGCGCGCTCAAGCAGCGAAGCGCTAACGCCGAGATAGACTAGTTGGTCCGCTGCTGGGCGCCCGGCATATCCAGGGAGAACTGCGGCACCATCACGTCGAAGGCGTCGCCCTGCGGCGTGACCATGTGATAGCTGCCCTGCATCATGCCTGACGGCGTGCTCAAGGGGCACGCGGATGCGTAGCGATAGGCTTCGCCCGGCTTCAGCTCGGGCTGCTCCCCGACCACGCCGGCGCCCTTGACCTCTTCGGTGCGGTTGAGCGCGTCGGTGATGATCCAGTGGCGCGAGATCAGCTGCACCTCGGCGGCGCTGCGGTTCTCAATCTCCACCGTATAGGCCCACACATACCGGCCCCGCTCGCGGCTCGATTGCTCGGGCAGGAAGCTGGGGCTCACGCGCACGGTGATGTCGCGGGTGATCTGCTCATAGACCGAAGCCTCGCCGGACTTGGCCCGGCGCGGAATGCGCTGCTGCACGGCGGTCATGCGCGGTCCAGCGCCCGCAGGATGTCGCGCTTGAGGTCGCCGGCGCCTTCCAGCCCCACCGACAGGCGCACGCAGCCCTCGGTCAGGCCGATGGCCAGGCGCTCTTCCTCGGGCGTCGAACGGTGAGTGGTGGTCCACGGGTGGGTGGCCATCGACTTGGCGTCGCCGAGGTTGTTGGAGATGTCGACCAGCTCCAGCGCGTTCAACACGTTGAACGCCGCGCGCGCGTTGCCCACGTCGAAGGCGATGATGTTGCTGCCGCCGGTCATCTGTTTCTTGACGATGTCGGCCTGCGGGAAGTCGGCGCGGGTCGGATAGAAGATGCGCTTGACCGCCTTATGCTCGGCCATCTCATCCGCCAGCATGGCCGCGGTCCCGCTCTGTCGGCGCACGCGCAGGTCGAGCGTCTCCATGCCCTTCAGCAGCACCCAGGCGTTGAACGGCGACAGGGCCGGACCGAGGTGGCGGAAGGGGTCTTTGTAGGCTTCCTCGATGAGGTCGGTGGCGCCCAGGATCGCTCCGCCCAGCACCCGGCCGCCGCCGTCGATGTGCTTGGTGGCGGAATAGACGACGATGTCGGCGCCCAGTTGCAGGGGCTTCTGGAAGATCGGCGTGGCGAAGACGTTGTCGACCACCACCTTGGCCCCGATCTCCTTGGCCAGGGCGCAGACCGCGGCGATGTCGGTCATCTCCAGCAGCGGATTGGCCGGGGTCTCGATGAAGATCAGGGTGGTGTTGGGACGCACGGCGTCGCGCCAGGCCTGGATGTCGAAGCCGGGCACGAAGCTGGTTTCGACACCGAAGCGGGGCAACCAGTTGGCGGCGATCCAGCGGCACGAGCCGAACAGGGCGCGGCCCGCGATCATGTGGTCGCCGGCCTTGACCAGGCCCTGGATGGCCATGGCCACGGCGGCCATCCCGGAGGCGGCCGAACGGCAGGTCTCAGCCCCTTCGAGAAGCGCCAGGCGCTCTTCGAACATGCGGCAGGTGGGGTTGGCGTAGCGCGAATAGACATAGCCCGGCTCGTCGCCGGCGAAGCGTGCATCGGCCTGCTCGGCGGAGTCGTAGACAAAGCCCTGGGTCAGGTAGAGGGCCTCGGCCGTCTCGCCGAACATCGAGCGGTTGATGCCGCCGCGGATCAGCTTGGTGGCCGTCTCCCAGGTCGCGGGATCGGTAGGTTCGTCTGAGCTCGACATGACAGATGTCCTTCTGGCGCGGGCTTAGGCCTGCACCGCCGGGCAGGTCAAGGCTGGGATTGTCTTGAGACTCTCGCGAGACTCGGCGAGTGTCGCGGCGATGACATCAGCACCCTTACCCCCCGGCATCCTGCCGTCGCAGGCCATCGACGGCCTGATCCAGCACGGCGCGATCACCTCGCAGACCGCGTTCGACAAGGATCAGGTCCAGCCGGCCAGCCTCGACCTGCGCCTGGGCGAGCGCGCCTGGCGGGTACGCGCCTCTTTCCTGCCCGGGCTTGGCCGCAAGGTCACCGAGCGGCTGAAGGATGTCGCCATGCACCAGCTCGACCTGACCCAGGGGGCGGTGTTCGAGAAGGGCTGCGTCTATATCGCTGAGCTGCAGGAGCGGTTGAAGCTGCCGGCCGGCATCGCCGCGCGCGCCAACCCCAAGAGCTCGACCGGCCGGGTCGACGTGTTCGTGCGCCTGCTGACCGATCACAGCCGCCTGTTCGACGATGTGGCCGAGAGCTACGACGGGCCCATGTATGTCGAGATCGCGCCGCAGACGTTTTCGGTGCTGGCGCGGACCGGCACGCGCCTCAATCAGTTGCGCCTGAAGCGGGGCGAGCCGCAGCACCTGTCGACCACCAGCGTCGGGGTCGATCTGACCATGGACTTGGCCGGTTTCCGCGGGCGCCGCCACGCGGGGGTGATCGATCTGGACAAGGAAGACGGCCACGATCCGCGCGATTTCTGGGAGCCGCTGGAGCCGCGTCACGGCGAGCTGCTGCTGGATCCCGGCGAGTTCTACATCCTGGCCTCCAAGCAGGCGGTCAATATCCCGGTGATGCAGGCGGCCGAGATGACCCCGATCGATCCGTCGGTGGGTGAATTCCGCGTGCACTACGCCGGCTTCTTCGACCCCGGTTTCGGCGCCGAGGAGACCCAGTCGGTCGGCTCCAAGGGCGTGCTGGAGGTGCGCAGCCACGAGACGCCGTTCCTGCTGGAGGATGGCCAGACGGTGGCGCGGCTGGTGTTCGAACCGCTGACCGAAATGCCCAAGCGCCTCTACGGCCAGGACGGCTCGCACTACCAGGGCCAGGGCCTTAAGTTGTCCAAGCACTTCAAGGCCTGGGTTTAGGGCCGGATACGACCACACGGGAGGGCGCCATGCGCTTCGGTAAGCTTGCGGCAGTGGCTTGCGTGACGACGGTGATGGGTCTCGCGGCGGCGAGCGCGGCTCTGGCGCAATATGCGATGGTGACCGAGCCGGTTCTGGCGGACGGGCCGCTGGAGCAGGTTTCGCCCCACGTCTGGGTCCTGCGCGGCTTTCCCAATATCGCCTTCGTGGTCGGCGACAAGGCGACCCTGGCGATCGATACGGGGCTGGGTCCGCGCAACGGCGCCACCGTCGCCAAGATCGCCGCCAGGCTGTCGACAAAGGGCCAGAAGCTCTATCTGACCACCACCCACTACCATCCCGAACACGCCGGCGGGCAGTCGGCGTTTCCCAAGGGCACGACAGTGATCCGCAACCGCGCCCAGCAGGTGGAGATGGACACCGACGGCCAGCGGATGATCGATTTCTTCAGCAACAGCAGCCCGGCGCGCAAGGAACTGCTGGCAGGCGTGGTTCCGTCCAAGGCCGACGTCCTGTTCGACGACAAGCATGTGCTGGACCTCGGCGGGGTGCATGCCGACCTCTACTGGTTCGGCCCGGCGCACACGGCCGGCGACGAGATCGTGTTCGTGCGCGAGGACGCCACCCTCGTCCCCGGCGACGTGGTCGAGAACCGACTTTCGCCCAACATCAATTGCGACGCCTGCAGCCCGAAGAAGTGGATCAAGGTGCTGGACAGGATCGCGGTGCTGAAACCGCAGCATATCGTGCCCGACCATGGCGATCTGGGCGGCGGGGCCCTGGTGGCGCAGGAGCGCGCCTATCTGGTCGACCTGCAGGCCGAGGCCGACGCTTTGAAGGCCAAGGGCGTCTCCGCCGACGACGCGGGCAAGCAGATCGCCGCGGCCTTCGCCGTCAAATATCCCAATTGGTTCGGCATGCAGAACCTGCCGGCGATCACCAAGAAGGCCTACGCCGACGCGCCCTAGGCCGCGCCTTGAGCCCTCCGCCAAGACCGGCTAGAGGTTCGCCACGCGATGCGGGCGTAGTTCAGAGGTAGAACGTCAGCTTCCCAAGCTGAATGTCGCGAGTTCGATTCTCGCCGCCCGCTCCAATTTTCCTTGCGCCGGCTACCCCGCGGCGGCCGGAATGAGCTCTTCCCGAATAAATTCGAGCCGGCCCAGAAGCATCTCCGCATGCTCCTTCGTCGGAGCGGCCCTGATTGGGTGGCACTCCAGCAGGTCGCCGTCCGACAGAACGGTCTCCGCCCAGTCTTGGCAGATCGCAAAGTAAAGCTTCAACGCGAGGGCTGGTGTCGGCGTCTCCGAGGTATCCATGGTGACCGGCGGAAGGTCGCCGACCACCACCCACATCTCCATCTCACCGTCCAGCTCGCCCGTCATCGGAGTTTCGAGCTGGACCAGAAACAAACCGATGATCCCGCCGACCCCGTAGGCGAGCAGCGTGTCCCTGACCGGGGGCGCCCCGCGTCGCGACTGAAAAAAGCCAAGGCTTCGTCGGTAAGGGCCTTCAGCAGCGGCCCTTCCTCCTGTTCATCTTCTTCCGACGGCACTCCGAGTTGGAACCGCGACGTATCTACGGGAGGGGAGGCTGGCATTGGGTCCGCCGATCGTTCGAGACGCCGATCATGTTACAAAAGGATCGCCGCGCTTCCAGTTCGGATTCAGGGCCCGCTGTCGATCTTCGAACGCTTTCACGCGGTCTTCCTGGCTGGGCATTCCCATCATGTCGCTGGCGAAGTCCTGGAGGGACCCGAACGGCTTGCTTGGCGTTGAGCCGGGGAAGCTTTCGCGAAGGACCCCCGATGCTCCGCTCCCTCCTGATCGGCCTGGTGGCCGGAATGCGCTCGATGACTCCGCTGGCGGCGGTCAGCCTGGCCGACCGGACCGGGCTGCTGAGGTCAAACAGCGGCCCGTCCGGCCTATTGCGCCATCCGGCGGTGGTGGCGGGGACGACGGCGCTGGCCGTCGGTGAGCTGTTCGGCGACAAGATGCGCTCGGCGCCTGACCGCACCGTCGCCCCGGGGATCGCCGCGCGCCTGGTGACGGGGGCCATCGCCGGGGCCGCCGTCGCGCCCCGCAGCCAGCGGCCCGCCGCCATGGCGATCGGCGCGGCTGCGGCGGTGGCGGCCTCGTATGTGACCTTCAACTTGCGAATGAAGGCCCTGCGGCGCTTCGGCCAGACCCGGTCAGGACTGGTGGAAGACGCGATCACCCTGCTGAGCGCGCTGGCGGTGGTCGGCGCGGGGTCGCGCGCTAAGCCGCCGACGCGGCATCATACGAAGGTTCGCGGCTGACCGGCTCCGCTCCCCGGTGAAGATCGTCACCTACAATCTGAACGGCATAACCGCGCGGCTGGGCGCCTTGCTGGAGCTGCTGGAGGAGACGGCGCCGGACGTCGTCTGCCTGCAGGAGCTGAAGACCACCGACGAAAACTTTCCGGCGGCGGCGTTGGAGAAGGCGGGTTACGGCGCGATCTGGCACGGGCAGAAGAGCTGGAACGGGGTGGCGATCCTGGCCCGAGGCTGCGAGCCGGTGGAAACCCGTCGCAGCCTGCACGGCGCCCCGGCCGACCTGCAGAGCCGTTATATCGAGGCGGCGGTCGGCGGCGTGATCGTGGGCTGTCTCTACACGCCCAACGGCAATCCCCGACCGGGCCCGAAGTTCTCGTACAAGCTGGCCTGGCTGGAGCGTTTCCGGGGGCGGGCGCAGAGTCTGCTGATGGCGGGCGTGCCGGCGGTGCTGGCGGGCGACTACAACATCATCCCCACCGACTTGGACGTCTACGTCCCCGAGCGCTGGCGCGAGGACGCTCTGTTCCACGCCAGCGTGCGCGCGGCCTATGCCCAGCTTCTGGACGACGGCTGGACCGACGCCCTGCGCAACCGCCATCCGGACGAGCGCATCTACACCTTCTGGAAGTACCTGCGAAACGCCTATGCGCGCGACGCGGGCCTGCGCATCGACCACCTGCTGATCAGCCCGCCGCTACGACCCCGTCTCCAGGACGCGGGCGTCGACCTCGCGCCCGGCGCTCTGTAGGTCGCCCTCGCCGTTGAGGCTGAGGCGTTGTCCGGTGATCACGCGGGCGACGCGTTCGAG
This sequence comes from Caulobacteraceae bacterium, assembly GCA_947475845.1. GTDB lineage: Bacteria > Pseudomonadota > Alphaproteobacteria > Caulobacterales > Caulobacteraceae > BOG-938. The sequence continues at coordinate 35,685 of CANJMO010000009.1, forward strand.
CGCCTTCATTTCGGCTATGCCCATTGCTGTTCCTCCGACTCGCGCGGCTTGGCGCCTTTGTCTTGAGAACCTGCCAGGACGGGCGCGGGTTGCACATTCGGCCCCGCCCGGCCTTAGCAGACCTCGCTGCCGTCCTCCGGAACCGCGTGCGAATTGATCCGCGCGGGGTGCATGTAGAAGGCGTCGGCGGCAATGCGGTGGCTGGCGGAGAAGATCCGGGCCAGGGCGCGGTAGAGCGTGGGGTCGTAGGCCTGCATATCCGCCGCGTTGAGGATGACGAGGGCGGCGCCGCGCTTGTAGGCCACGTTGGAATTGAACCAGAACTGGGCGCCCTCGGCCCAATACTCCTGCACGTTCTGCATGGCGTAGGAGCCCTTCCACAGGCCCGTCGCCTTGGCGTTGTCGTAGGCGGCTCCGACCTCGGCGTAGAGCTGGGGGTCGGCGACCTCGATCGCCCGCAGCATGGCGTGCGAGAACTCGTGGACCAGGATGTTCTCGCCGAAATAGACGGCGCCGGGCGTTCCCAGCAGGTTCTCGGCGCCGACAGTGGTGTAGAGCCCGCCCATGCCGCGGGCGCGGGTGTTCCAGTACTCGCGGTCGCTCATGTTGACGATGGCCAGGTAGTTCTTGCGCTCGCAGAAGGTCAGGCGGCCATCGGCGACGATCGGCTTCTTCCAGTCGCGTTGCTCGGGCAGGTCAGTGGTGTACTCGTCGGGGGCCATGACGCCGACCCGTTCGCCCATCTTGATCAGCTGCCGGCGCAGGTCGGGGCGCTTGGACAGCATGGCGTCGACAGTGTCGCGCGCCGCGAACAGAGCCGCGTCCGGCACGCGGCCGGACGTGGTGACCGGGATGCCCCGGGCGTCGAGATATTTGGCGTAGAACGGGTCCAGCGCCAGGCGGACCGGCGGCGGCGATACCGATTGTTGCGGGACCGCGGCGCATCCGGCGGCCACAAGCATGAGCAAACCCATAGCGCGGACCAGCGGGGCCATGGGCCTAGTCGCGCCGTGGGATGCTGATCTTCGGCGGTGTCCAGCCGGCCTTGGCCATGGTCGCGTCGGGATCGTAGGTCTCGCCCTCCGCCAGGGGCGGCAGGACGGTGACGCTGACCCGCCCGTCCGGGCCCTGTTGGTAGACGAACGGCGAGCGCGGGTCGGTGACGCCGACGTCGACATCGGCATGCTCGTTGGGCGAGATCAGCCACATGTGACGGTTGACCATGGCCCAGACGGTGCGGCCATGGGGCCAGCCGTCGCGCGCCCATTGCTTGAGCTGGCCGTAGACCAGGGGCTGGCGCCAGGCGCCGGGATGGTCCGGATCGGCGCGGGCGAGGATGCGCTTGCCGCCGTCGTCGATCTCCATGACGACCTTCAGCCGGTCCGGCCGCGCCTGGATCGGCATGGTCGGCGACAGAATCCACAGGCACTGGAACACGCCGCAGGAATAGGGGTGCGAATCGTGGATCGAGCAGCCGACGCCGCCCTTGAAATGGCCGCGCCAGACACCCTGGGGCTTTTGCAGTTCTTCGACGAGCATGACCTTGCAGCACAGGCTGCACGAGCCGCAGATCTTGGTTGGTGGCGTGGTCATCCGGCGGTTCCCCCGCGCGATCCTAGAGGAAAACGACGGGCCCTGAACAGTCTGCGGCGGGCTTAAGACTCTGGTGACCGACGCAGGTTCTTCTCGGGGTCATGAAAGTCGTCCGCCAGATTCCGCAGTTCGATCACGGGGCCGCCCTGCGTGTGCCGCCGCCGCATGACGCCAAGGGCCGCAGCGCCCTGTGGCAATGGCTGGGCGAGGGCGGCTTCGCCCTGGACGATCGGGGCGCGGTGCAGGTGTCCACCCAGGTCGGGCCGGTGGTGGCGCGGCCCGGCGACTGGATCGTGCTGTCCTATCGCGGCGAGTTCCACGTGGCCCGCTCGGGCGCCGCCTGGGACCACTGATTTTTTTGCCAAGCGAGTGGGGGAGGGCCGCCCACGGCGCCGTCGCGAATGTGACGGAGGCGTTTTGCATGGCCATCTACACTTTCCGACCGGACAAGGGCGACGGCAAATCGTTGCTGATGCGGTTCGTGAACCTGCCCACCGACCTGGCGGCCAAGCTGCACGCGCGCACCGTGCTGGCCACCTATCCCCGTTCGGACCTGGTCCAGATCTGGGACGGCGAGCGCCTGGTCGATAGCGTCGCCCGCTGAACGCCTGCGCTTGACGGGGCCTTCGCGAGCCGCTTGTCTCGCGCCATGCCTGACACATCCCTTAGACGCCTGATCGACCTGCCGGGTCTGCGCGACCTTGAGTACAAGGCGCTGATGAAGCCGCGCATGGCCGACCCCGACGCGCGTCCCGAGTTTCCCGAACTGGACGAGACCTCGACGGCCCTGTTCGGCCTGACCGCCGACGAGGCGGAGGATGTGGAGCGCCCGGGCGGCTGGGACCGGATCGACTACAAGCCCGTGCGCGACCAGGTCGCCGCGTTCGAGGCCGAGGGCTGGGACGTGACCGACGACAAGCGCCGTCCGCTGCGTCTGCTGGAACACTTCTCGACCCAGCTATGGCTGGCCCTGCGCGGCGTGGCCGGGACCCTGCCGTTCATCCCCGACGCCAAGGACGACAGCAGCGATCTGTCGGCCTCGTTGGCGGCGGAGGCGGCGCGGTTCAGGAAGAACAAGGCCTGAGGGCGGCGCTAAGCGCTGCTTGAGCGCCCGCGATCTAGCCATCGCGGCGCATCCATGCTCCAAGGCGGTCCGCCTGACGAACATCGAGATACACCATGTCCGACGCCTCCGCCGCCCCGACCCTGCCTGACCGCCTGTCCACCGACCCGCGCAGTCCGTTTCATGACGCGGAGCTGCTGCAGAACGGCGTGGGCATCCGCTTCAAGGGCGAGGAAAAGACCAACGTCGAGGAATATTGCGTCAGCGAGGGCTGGGTGCGCCTGGCCATCGGCAACAAGGTCGACCGCCACGGCCGCGCCCTGACCATCAAGCTGTCGGGCCCGGTCGAGCCTTACCTGCGCACCGCCGACTAAGCCTTGCCGGCCTCCGCCCGTGCCGCGGCCAGCTCGGCCGCCAGGGCGTCCATGCGGTAGGGCTTGGCCAGCAGGCGCCAACCTTCGCGGCTGGCGGCGTCGGCCGCCTCGCTGAAGCCGCTGGTCAGCACCACCGGCAGGTCCGGCCAGCGGGCGCGGATGTGTTGCGCCAGTGTCACCCCGTCCATCGTGCCCGGCATGACCATGTCGGAGAACACCAGATCGGCGGCCTCGCCCGCCTCCAGGGCCTCCAGAGCAGCGGTGGCGTTGGCGGTGCGGGTGAAGGCGTAGCCGAGTTCGGTCAGCATGGCGCCGACGGCGGCGGCGACCGCGTCGTCGTCCTCCACCAGCAGGATGCGGAACCCCGGCGGCGCCGGCAGGGGCGCGGCTTTCTCGGGCGCCTCGGCGGCGACATGGAGGGGATTGGTCGAGCGCGGGAAATAGAGCGAGACCACCGAGCCCTGGCCCGGTTCGCTGGCGATCCGCGCGTCGCCGCCCGAAGCGCGGGTGAAGCCGTAGACCTGGCTGAGGCCGAGGCCCGTGCCCTTGCCCACGTCCTTGGTGGTGAAGAACGGCTCGAACACCCGGCGGATGGTGGCCGCCGACATGCCCTTGCCGGTGTCGGCGACGCTGAGTTCGACGAAGTCGCCGTCGAGCCCCTCGATCTCCTGGTCTGGGCAATTGCGGGTGCGCACGGTGATGACCCCGCCGGTGGGCATGGCGTCGCGGGCGTTGACCGCGATGTTGAGGACGGCGACCTCCAACTGGCCGGGATCGACCTCGACCGGCCACAGGCCCCGCTGGCTTTCGATGCGCACGGTGATGTCTTCACGCAGGGAGCGTTCCAGCAGCACGCCCATGCCGTCGATCTGGGCGGCGAGATCGACGACCGAGGACTTCAGGGGACTGCGGCGCTAGAAGGCGAGCAGTTGACGGGTCAGGCCGGCGCCGCGGTCCAGCGACTGGCGGATGGCGGCCTTGAGCACCTCGCGCCGGGCCGGGTCGAGGGTGCGATCGAGCAGATCCAGGCCGCTGGAGGCCACCATCAAGAGATTGTTGAAGTCGTGGGCCACGCCGCCGGTGAGCTGGCCCATGGCCTCCATCTTCTGGCTCTGGCGTAGGGCCTCTTCGGCTTTTTCGCGCTGCTCGATCTGCTGGCGCAGGGCCTCGTTGGCTTCGCCGAGCGCGCGGTTGGCGCGCCGCTGGCCGGCGTTGAAGCGCGACAGCACCGCCACCACGAGCGACGCCATCACCCCCAGCAGCCCGATGGCGGCGTAGCGCAGAGCGCGGCCGGCCAGGGGCTCGGCGGCGGTGCGCAGATAGACGGAGCCCAGGCGCACGCCCTCCTGCGTCACCGGGGCGACGACGATGATGTGGCCTTCCGCGTACGCGGCGCGGGTGCGCACCGGCGGGGCCGGGGGCAGTTGGCGCACAGGCAGGACCTGGCCTTCGGTGCGGCGATACCCCGCCAGCAGAGCGCCGGTTGCGCCATAGAGGCCGGCGGCCTCGACACCCGGGTTGGCCCTCAGCGCATTGAGGTATTCCTGGGCCGCGCTTTCGTCGTCGAAGGCCAGGGCGGCAGTGACGCTGGCGGCGAGGATGTCGGCCTGAACCTGGGCCTCGCGCGTGGCCTGATCCTTGAACGCGGTCTCGTTGTAGGCGGCCACCGCCAACCCGGCCAGGACCAGGGCGATGGCCATGATCACCGCGCCGGCGGTGGAGACGGCGCGGCGGCCCATCAGGGGTCTCGGCGGATGGCTCATGGCTTCACCGCCAGGTTGAGCAGCTTGGAACTGATGGCCAGCCCATCCTCGCCGGCGGCGCGCGCATCGATGCGCAGGCGCACGCGATTGTCGCGCAGGACGAAATCGATCACCCCGCGGCTGGCGGCGTCGGGACCGGAATCCGTGACGGTCAGCACCGGCGAGCCGCGCACCTTGTCCAGGGCGTCGGCGACGGGCTGGCGCGACGACGGCGCGATGAACAGGATCTGGCAGGGCGCGCCCTTCTCGACCCGGTCCAGGCGGGTAACCGATATGGCATGGCCGGCGATCCTCTGGCCCCTGACCGCCTGGTCCAATATTGCGCCGAACGGATCGGCGCCGGCGACACAGATCGTGGCGGGAGCGGAGGGGTTCTCGAAGGCAGTGGCGGGCCATTCGACGAAAGCGCCGAACTTGTACAGATACGCGGCCTTGACCGCCGTCTCCAACGATCCCTGGGCAGCGGCAGGCGCGCCCGGCAGGGCAGCGGTCATGGCCAGTAGCAGAAGGACGCGCGCCTTGACCATCAGGCGGCGGCGCCTTGCCCTGTCGCCCCAGCCGTTCGATACCGCGGACCGCAGGCCACCGCGTGATCTCCTCCAGCCGCACATCCCTCCCGCACCGGAAGGCCGCGTGGCCGCGATACAGTGACGCCGAACCCGCCCAATTGGCAAAGGTTGGATGCCGAATCCGCGCGAGATGGAGCGGCCCGCCTCAGGCGCCGGCCTCGTCCAATAGAGCTACGGCTTGCGGCGGAAGGACGAGCCGAGTGGCGGCGATCAGGTCCTGCAGCTGCTCGGGGCTGGTGGCGCTGGCGATCGGGGCGGTTATGCCCGGCTTAGCCATCAGCCAGGCGAGGGCGACCTGGGCCGGATTGGCGTTCAGTTCGGCGGAGACCGTATCCAGGGCCGCCAGGATTTTGAAACCACGCGAATTGAGCATCGACCCGGCGCCCGCGCCGCGCACGCCCTTCAGATCGGACTCGCGACGGTACTTGCCCGTCAGGAAGCCACTGGCCAGGCTGAAGTAGGGGATCACGCCGATGTGGTGGTCGAGGCAGGCCTGCTGCGGGGCGCTCAGAGCAAGCCTAGTTCCGGTCGGAGAAGGGGGTGGGCAGCAATCTTTCGTAGTTGCGCCGGACCGCGCCGTAGCATTCACAGGCGATCGCCTCCAGACCGGCCCGATCGAGGATATCGACCACGCCGCGGCGATAGCGGATCAGGCCGGACGCCTGCAGCGCGCGGGCGACCACGGTGACGGTGGTGCGCTGTACGCCGAGCATGTCGGCCAGGAATTCCTGGGTCAGGGACACGGTATTGGTGTCGATACGGTCTCGGCACGACAGCAGCCAGCGGCAGAAGCGGGCTTCCACCGAATGCAGGGCGTTGCAGGCCACCGACTGAATGGCGTGAGCGAACAGGGCCTCGTTATGGCGGTCCACCAGATCGCGAATCTGAGCGCTCTGCTCCCAGGCGCGGTGCATATGCGGAGCGCTGATCTTGTGCGCGCGGCCGGCGACCTGGACGATGGCGCGGCTGAGCGACTGGCGCGGCGACACCGCGGACATGAGTCCGAGCGCGCCTTCGCGGCCGATGGTGGCGGATTCGATGGCCGCACCAGACTCCATCAGGGTCATCAGCGAGATCACGCAATCGTCGGGAAAGTAAACGGTGTCGATCATGTCGCCCGGATCATAGAGCAAGGCGCCCTTCTCCAGCGTGATAGGAACCAGCCGCTGGGCCAGAAGCTGTCTGTCTTCTGCATCGAGCGTCGCCAACATACGGTTGTGCGCGGACTGCAAAATATTCGACTTGTTCGCAGTCATCCCATGGCCTCCGAAATGTTCGGATTCCAGCCGCAAGCGTTTCCAAAATAATTTCTATTAGACGACACAGCTAATTGTTCTCTACTGTTGTATAACCGTGTGTAGTCTGCGCCTGATCGATAAGTCCAGAGCGAGACCCGTTCGCACAACCTCAAATGAATCTGAGTCGACGGGACGACATTGTAACTTTCCTCGACCGATCGAGTATTTCGCCTTTCGGCCTCGCTGTACGGAGCGGAGCGTTCATCCGGCCAGCTTACTGGGATGCTTAAGAATTCGATGGCGCGCGCAGGCTCACGGAGCCCGGAGTCTTAGCGGCGTCAACGGCGCCGGTTCTCCATCATGCCGAAAATTTCAGCCAGTCGTATAGCTAAGGTTCCGCCATCGTGCAGGCCTTCCAAGAAATATAGAACAAGCCTCCGGTACGGGCGCTCCGCACAATCACTTCACTGGATTTGGTCGGGACAAAATCGACGATTCACCGACACTTGATAAATTCCCCAATCGTTCGGCGGTTCCTTCCGGATTCCTGGGCTTACTCAAGCCGCGCGGCGGATTGTGCGACCGGCGCGCCGATGCGCAGCAGGGGGATCGAGACGTCTGGCGACGTCATCAGGTTGGGCGCTATAAGTCAGTGGCGCTCTTTGATGGGCCGAAGCGGCTGCGAGACCACGCATGATCCTATGGCGGGACGTTAGACCCGCGGCTCTGGTCGTGGCTCCCACGCTCATGGCCCTGTTGACCCTGGCGGCTGGCGTGATGCTGCTGGCTTCGGGCGCAACGCCCGGGGATCCGGAGCGTCTGCGCTGGCTGGCGGACCACGCACCCCTGCCTGTCATCGAGGTCAGCCACTTCGTGTCGAGCATCATCGGCCTGATGCTGGTCCTGGTCGCGTTCGGCCTGCGCCAACGGCTGGACGCCGCCTGGGCCAGCGCCTGTTCGCTGCTGGCCGTCGCCGCCACCCTGGCCCTGCTCAAGGGGGTCAACTGGGAAGAGACGGCGGTGCTGGCCGTGTTGTGCCTGATGCTGCCGCCGCTGCATGCCGCGTTCCCGCGCATGGCCAGCCTCAGCCGGCTGGACATCACGCCCGGCTGGATGGCTTCCGCCTTCATGGCCCTGATCGGGGCCGGTCTGCTCAGCCTGTGGTCGTTCCACAACGTGGCCTATGGCGATCAGCTGTGGTGGCGGGTGATGGTCAGCGCCGACGCCAGCCGTTCGCTGCGCGCCTGGACCGGCGCTGGAGTGCTGCTACTGGCGGTGGGCCTGTGGCGCCTGATCTCGACCCCCGCGACACCGCCGATCGTGGAGGACTCAGACCCTCAGTTCGAGCGCGTGCGCATCATCCTGGCCGGGGCCGAGGATCCCACCCCGGATTCGAATCTGGCCCTTCTCGGCGACAAGCGGTTCCTGTTCTCGCAATCGGACAAGACGTTCCTGATGTTCGGGGTGCGCGGCCGCTCCTGGGTCGCCTTCGGCCCCCCGGTGGGACTGGTATCGGAGCGGCAGGAGCTGCTGTGGCGCTTCCGCGAGCTGGCCGACGCCCATGCCGCGCGCCCGGTGCTCTACGCCATGACCCCGAGCCTGCTGCCTGAAATCGTCGAGATGGGGTTCGCCCTGCAGAAGACCGGCGAGTCGGCCAATGTGCTGTTGGAAAGCTTCAATCTGCAGGGCCGCAAGCGCGAGGTCCTGCGCCGCAACTGGCGTAAGGCCGGCGAGGCGGGCGCTCAGTTCGAAGTCGTCCCCGCCGAGCAGGTGAGGATTCTGATGCCGGAGCTGAAGACGATTTCCGACGCGTGGCTGTCGCATCACGCGGGCGGCGAGAAGAGCTTTTCCATGGGCCGGTTCGACCCGGCCTATGTCGGCGAATTCCCCTGCGCCCTGGTCAAGGTCGAGGGCCGCATCGTCGCCTTCGCCAACCTGTGGACCACGTCGAACCACAACTCGTTCTCGATGGATTTGATGCGCTACGGGGCCGAGGCGCCCAAGAACATCATGGATTATCTGTTCGTGGAGCTGCTGCAGTGGGGCCGGGAGCAGGGCTACAAGACCTTCGAATTCGGCATGGCCCCGCTGGCGGGGTTGGAGGCGCGCCCGTTGGCGCCGTGGATGTCGCGGCTGGGCCGGCTGGTGTTCGAGCGCGGCGAGGACCTCTACAATTTCCAGGGTGTGCGCCGGTACAAGGACAAGTACGACCCGGTCTGGGCGCCGCGCTACATCGCCGCCGCCAACAAGTGGGCGATCACCATGGCCTTGCCGGACGTGAGCCTGCTGTCGTCGGGTGGGGTGTCGGGCCTGGCCAAGCGGCCCAAGCGCGAAGCGCCGGCGCCCACCGGCCAGCCGGAAGTCGCCTAGCGCGGGCGCGCGGCGTAGATCACCAGCCGCACCGGCGAGTTGTTGGCGTAGTCGAAACCCTCGACCTGCCCGGTTTTTCGCACCCGGCGGCCGGCGCCCTTCAACGCGTCCAACAGGGCCTGCTCCTGGCGGCCCTCGACGATCACCGGACGGCCTTCGCCGACCGCGTCGACCGCGTCCTCCACAGTGGCGGCCTCGGTCAATCCTCCGAGCACGAAGGTCAGGCTGGGCTCGCCGAACCCGACCACCGCCACGGGCCCCGGGGTCACCCCGCTGCGCGGATCAAGGCCTTCCTCGGCCAGCGCGGCGGCGGCGCGCTGCGACACCCATAGCGCCTGCAGCCTCGGCCCCGCGCCTGCGGCTAGGGCGCCGTGGGCCAGCAGACCGACAACCGTGGCGACGGCTACCGCCTGCCACGGCCGCCCCATCTGGATCAGGGCGCTGGGTCCAAGGGCGGCGGCGGCCAGCAGGACGGCGGCGGCCACGCACCAGGCAACAGCTGAGGGGCCGCCTAAATGGGTCCCGAGATAGAGGGTCAGGGCGATCCAGACCGCACCGGCTACGATTTGCAGCGCCGCGCCCAGGCGCAGGGTCAGCAGGCCCGGGCCACGGGTCACGGCCGCGGCGGCGAGCCAGGCCAGGGCGCCGTAGACGATCAGGCCGCCGGCCAGGGGCTGGCCCCGGCTGAACTCAACCACGACCCAGGTCGGAATCAGCCAGCACAGAGCGAGCTTGATCGCCGGCTCGCGGCGCCCCTGCCAGGCCAGCATCAGGGCGGGGGGCACGAGCAGGGTGAAGGGAAACAGCAGCAGCGGGCTCAGCAACAAGTGGAAGCCGGGGGTGCGCCGGCCGCCTCCCAGAACCGGCCAGACGGGGGCCGAGCCGTCGGCGGCGTGGATCGCGCCGGCGACGATGGAAGGGCCGACCAGGGCGGCCATCAGGATCAGACCCCAGCCCCAGCCGAGGGAGCGCAGCCACGCCGCCTTGCGATCCGCCAGCCATAGGCAGGCGCCGGTCAGGATCACCGCGACCGGACCGATCGGCCCGCCGGCCAGGGCCGCCAGGGCGACCCCCAGCCACAACAGCACGCGCGTGGTGCGCCCGCATTCCGGCCCGCCTTCGGTCGCCAGATAGAGACGGCCCAAAGCCGCCACCGCCAGGGTGACCCCGGCGCAGAGCAGCACGGCTGGGGCGTCGAGGGCGCCGGCGGTCGATAGCATCAGGCCCGCGCCCAGCATCACCCCGGCCAGCAGGCCGGCGCCGGCGCCGAACAGGGCCGCTCCGCCCCAGGCGCAGGCCGCGGCCGCGATCATGGCTCCGGCCAGGGCGGGCAGGCGGTAAGCCCCGATGCGGCGCGTCTCGACGTTCGAGGTCAGGAATACGGCGGCGGCCTGCAGCCAGTGCAGTCCTGCCGGGCGGCGGTCCGACGCCTGGTCGTCGACGGCGGTGGCGGTGAGATCGCGGGTCTCAATCATCTGGGCGCTGGCTTCGGCCAGGCGCGCCTCGCCGCGGTCGGTGACCGGCAGGGCCAGACCCGGCAGCGCGGCGGCAAGCGCGATCAGCGCGGCCAGCAAAGGTCCGCGCCAGCCCCGGCTCCAGCGATCGATCAGCGATGGCGTCATGGCGTTGGCGGCATCATAGGCGCGAATGGGCGGCGGCCGCGCCATGCAAAGTCAAGGCCGGGCAAAATCAAGGCCGGGCAAAGTCAAAGTGGGGCAAGCCACGGCTCAGGAAAAGGCGACGAACACCAGGGCGGCCAGGAAGGCGTCGATCGTGCGGCAGACGAGGGAAAGGGACATGGCGGACTCGGCAAGGGCGATCGATGTCCCCTGCCAAGCAAGACGGGCGCCAAACGGTCAGATGTCGGTCTTGGCGATGCGTCCGGTGCGGTTGCGGCGGTCGGCCCGCCCGGACCACTCCACACCGAGGTAGACGGCGCGCGCCTTCTGGGCGGTTTTTGCCGGGGCGCTGTTTTCCGCCCCATCCGACTGACCGAGGATCTGGGCCGAGACTTCAGGCTCGGCCTGGCGGGGATCGGCCGAAGAGGGAGGGATCGGGCTGGCTGCGGCGGCCGCCTCGGGGCCCTCCGCGCGCTCGGCCCCCGACGGGCCGCCGGAGCCGGCCCGGCGCAGGCGCTTGGCGAAGCCCGGACGGCGGACCGGATGGATGGGATCGGTCACGCCGCCCTACCTTGTCTCAGCTCTTGGAGGCCAGCTTGGCGATCTGGGCCTGCATCTCTTCGATGCGCTTCTTCAGATCGGTCAGCGACTCGTCCTCGGCTGCCGCTGGCGCGGCGGCGGGAGGCGCAGCAGGCGTTTCGGCCGGCCCGGCGGCGGGAGCGGCGGCCGCGCCGCCCTGTCCGGGGAACGGAAACGGCATCGGCACCGGGGAGAACATCTTCATGGCCCGGTCGAACAGCTGCATGTTCTGGTGAATCTGGTCCTCGAAGTACTTCATTCCGGGAGCCCCGGCCATCAGGGCCGGCGCGCCGCCCAGGGTAGTGGAGAACTGCTTGCGCATGCGCTCCTGCTGCTGGGTGAAGCTGTCGAGCGACATTTCCAGATAGCTGGGCACCAGGGCCTGCATCGAGTCGCCGTAGAAGCGGATCAGCTGGCGCAAGAACTGGATCGGCAGCAGATTCTGCCCGCGGCCTTCCTCCTCGAAGATAATTTGGGTCAGGACCGAACGGGTGATCTCCTCGTTGGTCTTGGCGTCGAACACCTGGAAGTCGACACCCTGTTTGACCATCTCGCTGAGATGTTCGAGCGTCACATAGGAGCTGGATCTGGTGTTATAGAGCCGCCGGTTGGCGTACTTCTTGATGACGACCCGTTCCTCGCCGGACTTTCCTGCATCGCCCTTGGCGCCTGGTGTAACTGTGTCGCTCATTGCCCCCCCCGAGGATTATGCCGCGAGCCAAAGCTTGGGCTCGCTCTTGTGCAGCGCCATATTATACGGAAGAGAAGACGCCGCGTCATCGCCGTCAAGCCCGGGCTTCTCGCGGGCGCAACAATCCGCTCACAAGAGCCCTCGGAGCCCAGCCTATGAGCGATATCGTCATCGTTTCCGCCGCCCGCACCCCTGTCGGCTCGTTCAATGGCGCCCTGGCCAGCCTGCCCGCCTCCGCGCTGGGCACGATCGCCATCAAGGCCGCGCTTGAGCGCGCGGGCGTCGAGCCGGGTCAGGTCGACGAAGTGATCCTAGGCCATGTGTTGCAGGCCGCCGCAGGCCAAGGCCCCGCCCGCCAGGCCTCGGTCAACGCAGGCATTCCCTATACCACCCCGGCCTGGAGCCTGAACCAGATCTGCGGATCGGGCCTGCGCGCCGTGGCGCTGGGCATGCAGCAGATTCAGGACGGCGCCGCGATCGTCGTCGCCGGCGGCCAGGAGAGCATGAGCCAAGCGCCGCACGCCGCGCACCTGCGCAACGGTCAGAAGATGGGCGACCTGAACTTTATCGACACCATGATCAAGGACGGCCTGTGGGACGCCTTCAACGGCTACCACATGGGCACCACTGCCGAGAACGTGGCGACCCAGGGCCAGATCACCCGCGAGGACCAGGACCGCTTCGCCGCCCAATCGCAGAACCGCGCCGAGGCCGCCCAGAAGGCCGGCAAGTTCGACGCCGAGATCGCCCCCGTCACCATCAAGGGCCGCAAGGGCGACACCGTCGTCGACAAGGACGAATACATCCGCCACGGCTCGACCTATGAAGCCATGGCCGGTCTGCGCCCCGCCTTCTCCAAGGAGGGCACCGTAACCGCCGGCAACGCGTCGGGTCTGAACGACGGCGCCGCCGCCGTGGTGCTGATGACCGCCAAGGAAGCCGCCGCGCGCGGCCTGACCCCCCTGGCCCGCATCGCGGCGTGGGCCACCGCGGGCGTCGATCCGGCGATCATGGGCACAGGCCCGATCCCGGCCACCCGCAAGGCCCTGGAACGGGCCGGCTGGAAGACCTCCGACCTCGATCTGATCGAAGCCAACGAGGCCTTCGCCGCCCAGGCCCTGTGCGTCACCCGCGGACTCGATCTCGATCCGGCCAAGGTCAATGTCAACGGCGGGGCCATTGCCATCGGTCACCCGGTGGGCGCGTCCGGCGCGCGCATTCTGACCACCCTGCTTTACGAAATGGGCCGCGCCGACGCCAAGAAGGGTCTGGCGACTCTGTGCATCGGCGGCGGTATGGGCGTAGCCCTGGCGGTCGAGCGAGCCTGAACGCACTGACTGGGCAACACTTGGCTGTTAGGGATTAGGGGTTAAGCTGATCTCGCGTCTTCACGGGGAGGACGCGAGAAGGCCCTCAAGCAGATGTGATGGCGCCGCCGTCACGTCCAAAAAGCGCCCCAGTCCCGGAGCATTACGCTCGGTATGTTAGGTGGGAAGTTGTCGAGCCTGAGCGGCGTCGTGGCTGCGGCCCTGCTGGGCGCGAGCGCACCGGCTGCCGCGGCCCCTATGCTGCAAAACATCCTACCGTTCGGGGACAACCGGGGCGCGCCCACGCCGCCGGTGGCGCGCTACGTCGGCGCGGAGGGGCAATCCTTCGTTCTCGACCGGGAATCCGGGCCCCATCCCCTGCTCAAGTTCGACGACAGTCCCGAGGTCTGGGTGCTGGAGCCGTCGCCGGCCCCGCGTGGCGATACGATCTACCGCAACGATCTGGGTTCGCCGGTGCTGCGCGCGACACGCCTGGGCGGTCTGATCCTGTTCACCGCCCAGGAGCCGGCGGGCTCTCCGGTGGCCATGGAGGGCGAGGCGGACGATCTGCAGCCGCCGCTGGGCATACCCGCCGGCGCCCTGCTGCAGCGCATGATCCAGGCCAGCGCCCGCGCCTCGCGCGCGGCTCAGCACCTGATCACCTTCTCCGCTCCCAGCGTCTCGCCCCAGGCCGCGCCGCTGTTCGCCGACGCCGCCACCATCGCAGCGGAGGCCATCGTCCACCTGGCGCGGCGGCCCGAGGGCCATGCCTTCCTGGCCAAGCTGGACAAGCTGGTGTTCCTGAAAGGGGCCAAGCCGGACGTGTCGATCAACGGCCAGGTGATGCTGATCACCGTAACGCCCGACAAGGGCTATGGCGGCCGTCCGTCGTCAGACAAGCTGGTGAAGGCGGCGCTCGGCCGATAGTGTTCTCTGCGCTACCGCCTAACGGCTGCTTGAGCGCGTGGGCGCGGGTCAGCCGCCCTGGCAGGCCGCCGCGTCGGCGGTTTCCAGCTTGCGCCAGGCCTGGGTCACCAGCAGGTCGCGCGGCCTCTGGCTGGCGGTGCCGAAGGTCACGGCGCCCACGGCGCGGTCGTAATGCTGCACCGAGATCGACAGCAACTGGCCGTCGGCGATGGCGCTCAGCAGAGCCCGGCCATAGGCGAGGTCCTCGCCGAACTCGATGAAGCCGGTATCGCTGCGCCCCTGCTCCACGCCCTGGCCGGGGAAGCGCCAGTTGCGGCCGTTGGCGCGGATGTCGAGGATGGTGCCCTCCGGCGGCGTATTGGGCTCGATCGGGAAGCGGACATACAGGCCCGACGGTTCGCCGAGCCCCGTCGCGACGGCCTTGTCATAGGCCACGATCAGTTCGGCCGCGCCGCTCGACGCCGCGGGGCGCCAGGTGATCAGCGGCGGAGCGGGCAGGCCGGCCTTGGTGTTCAGGCCGGAAATCAGTTCGATCACGCCGCCGGCCTGCGACTGGACGACGATGTCGCAGCGCTTCGCCGGGGCGGCGGGAGGTGTCTGGGCCAAGGGCTGATCGTACGCGCCGAAAGCCAGGATTACTGAAGCCAGGGCCAATAGGCCTGGCCGACTCAAGACCTCATCCCGAGCGGCCGTTCTTGATCACCTGGCCGTCTGGCAGGGTCACGGCCATGAAGCCGCCGCCGTGGCCGCCGTCGCGCAGGGGATGCAGGTCGATGCTGACCTTGTCGCCGGGCTTCAGGGTGGTCCGGGTCCAGCCGAGGCGTCCGAGGTTGCCCGGGCTGGTCAGCTCGACCGACCAGGCCTCGTCGTCCGTGGTCCCCGGCACGGTGCCCGGATTGGGCACGATCTGGATGAAGACGTGAGGGTTGGTCCACTGGAACGCCTTGATGGTACCGACGATGGTCGAGGTCTTGGCCCCGTCGAACATGGCGAAGGAGTGATGGGCCTGGCTGGCCGCCGGCAGGGCGCACAGGCCGAGGCCGAGGGCGAGGGCTTTGAGACGGGTCATGCCGGAAGCTCCGCGGGGTTGAGGACTACTCATGCTTTGCCGCTACAAAGATGTCGTTGCCGAACTTGTCCTTGGCCTCGACGACGCTGCCCTGCAAGCAGACGCCTTCGAGAATGTCGGCCTTTTCCCCGCGCTGGCGTTTGAAATAGCGGGTCGTCTTGTACGGCGCCGTAAGGACATGCGGGGCGGTGATGGTCAGCTCGTCGGCCAGGACGTCCGGCGCCGACAGATAGATGCGCTCGACGATGTGCATGTCGCCGTTGTTGGGAATGCCCGCCGCTTCCTTGATGGCGATCCATGTCTGCGGCAGGATCGCGACGGTGTCGACGACCAGCGTCTGGCCTTGCCAGGTTCCGATCGAATGGCCGTGGAAGCTCGGGTCGGGATCGGCGGGGTGCTTGCGCCCGTCGGTGTAGATGCGGCGCAGGCGGTTGGCGTCGGATTCGCCGAGCATGGTCACCCGGCCGGGCGTGACCAGGATTTCCATGGCGTTGTGGCTGATCATCATCCAGGTCGGCATGGCCTCGGGCAGGCAGTCGAGGAACAGGTTGTGCGGCTTGCCGGCCCGCTCGTCGGCGAGATCCTGATCGACCTGCTTGGCGACCTCGGCAGTCCAGGGCGGCACATTGCCGGTCAGCTGCTTGTCCTGGTCGGTGCGGTCGGGAATCCACACGCCGCTCCAGTCGGGGAGCTTGGCCATGAAGGCCCAGTCGATCTTTGGGGCCGCAAGCGGCGCGGCCGCCGGCTTGGTCTGAGCGTGGGCAAAGGGCGCCGCCACCGCAAGCGCCGCGCTGCAAAGCATGATGGGAACGATGTGTTTCATTCGGTATGCGGACCTGTACACCGCCGGATCAGGAATCCCGATTAGCATGGGCCTCCCCCAGGGGCCACCCTTGCGGAATCCACCCCGGCGCGGCCATTTCGAAGCGCGAGAACGCGAACCCCGGCGCCACCGTGCAGCCGGCCAGGGTCCAGTCGCCGAGACTGCGCGCGCTCTGCCAGTCGCCCGCCGGCACGATGGCCTGGGGCTGTTCTCCAACGGCGATATCGGCGCCCAGCACAACCTCTCGCACGGTCTCGCCAACGAAGGCCGCGACGCTCAGTGCCAGGGGCGCGCCGGCATGGAAGTGCCACACCTCGACGGCGTCGGTGACCCGATGCCAATGCGATCGCTGACCGGCGGCCAACAGGTAGTAGATGGCGGTCGAGGCGGCCCGGCCGCCGGGTTCCGCAACGTCACGGAAGGTCTCGCGGTACCAGCCGCCCTCGGGATGAGGCGTCAGACCCAATAGCGCGACCACCTCTTCGGCCGTCATGATTTCGCGCTACCGCTTCGCTGCTTGAGCGCGTGCGTCATCCCTTGAAGCCGTCCTTGGCCTTGCGCACGGCGGCGAACACCTCGGGGTCGGAGTGGCCGGCCAAGCCCATGCGTTCGGCCAAGAGGGGCGCGCGCAGGAACGGGTTGGTGGCCTTTTCCTCGGCGACGGTGGAGGGCACGGTCCATTCGCCGCGCTCGCGCGCCGCGAACACCGCCTCGGCGCGGGCCTTCAGGGCGGGAGCGTCGTCGACCGATAGGGCAAAGCGGGCGTTGGCGGCGGTGTATTCGTGGGCGCAGTAGAGCTTGGTCTCGTCCGGCAGGGCGGCGATGCGCGACAGTCCGCTCCACATCTGCACCGGGTCGCCTTCGAACATCCGCCCGCAACCGAGCGGGAAGATGCTGTCGCCGACGAAGGCTACCGCGTCCCGGGCGTCGTGATAGGCGATGTGCTGCAGGGTGTGGCCGCCGACGTCCATCACCGTGAATTGGGCCTCGCCCAGATCGACGGTGTCGCCGGCCGTCACCGGATGGTCGAGGGGGGCGATGCGGGTCACTTCCTGGGGACCGTAGATGGTCGAGCCGTAGCGGGCCTTCAGCGCCTCGTTGCCGCCGGCATGATCGGGATGCCAATGGGTGTTGAGGATCAGGTCGAGGCTCCAGCCGAGCCGGTCCAGGGCGGCGGCGATGGCGTCGGCGTCCGGGGTGTCGACGCAGGCGACCTTGCCCGAGGTCTCGTCGCGTACCAGATAGCCGTAGTTGTCGTTGAGGACGGGGAACTGTTCGATACGCAGGGCCATGATCATGTCCGTATTGGCGGCGCCTAACTTCTACGGCGCCTTACTCTGAAACCGAAGCCGACCCTATATTGAATGCGACGGCCGCTCTGGCGGCGCGACAGGAACCCTAAATGCGCCGCGACGTGGTCGAGCTCCGCCGCTTCTACGCAGGACCGCTGGGCCATGCCGTGCGCGAGATGGTCGGGCGCAAGGTCGACGAGGCGTGGGGACAGGCCTCAGGGCTCGATGTGCTGGCCCTGGGCTACGCCACCCCATTCCTCGATGGCCTCAGCCGAGCTCGGCGGGTGGTGGCGGCGATGCCCGCCAGCCAGGGCGTGGAGGTGTGGCCGACCGGCATGCGTGGCGGCTCGGGCAACCTCGCCTGTCTGGCCGACGAGGAGACCCTGCCGTTCCCCAACGCCATGTTCGACCGCGTGCTGGTGGTGCATGGGCTGGAGGAGGCCGACGATCCGCTGGCCTTCCTGCGCGAGGTGTGGCGCGTGTTGGCGCCGTCCGGACGAGTGATCCTGACCGCCTCGGCCCGCTCGGGACTTTGGGCCAACGCCGAGGGCACGCCGTTCGGCTCGGGCCGACCGTTCACCCGGCGCCAGCTGGAGCAGCTGGCGCGCGAAGCCGAGCTTGAGCCCCTGGCGTGGTCGCGGGCGCTGTATGTCCCGCCGGTCGAAGGCCTCTCGCGCTATGCCGAAGGGTTCGAGCAGGTGGGCGCGCGTCTGTGGCCGCGGTTCGCGGGGTTGATCCTGCTGGAGGCGGTCAAACAAACCTTCGCGGTCAAGCCCAAGGGCCTGAAGGCGCCGTCACGCGCATTCGCCCCCGGCGCCCTGAAACCGGCCCGCAATCCCGCACTGGCCCGCGACGGGGTCGATCGAGGGTGAGCGGTTTCGATCATCGAGCGTCGCCGGATCGCGAGAAGCGCTTGGAGCGTTCGGACAATCGTCCTAGCTTAGGCGGACGCCGTTTGCGGAGCATGCCCTGATGAAGATGATCACCGCGGTTATCAAGCCCAGCCGACTCGACGCCGTTCTGGACGCCGTCACCGAAGCTGGTGCGTCCGGACTGACGGTCACCGAGGTGCGCGGTTATGGCCGCCAGAAGGGCAAGACCGAGGTTTATCGCGGCGCCGAGTACGAAGTGAAACTGCTGCCCAAGGTCAAGCTGGAGATCGCGGTGCCGTCCGACGTTGTTGACGCCGTGGTCGAGGCCATCGCTCGCACTGCGAACACCGGCAAGATCGGCGACGGCAAGGTATTCGTCATGGATTTGGAGCAGGCCCTGCGCATCCGCACGGGCGAACGCGACGCCTCGGCTATCGCCGGATAGGGCTTGGTACAGGCGTACTGAGACGCTCGTCCAGCCGCACCCGCTAGGCCTTTCGGCTTAAGAGGAACAGCGCCGATTCCGCGCGCCAGTTTTCGATCGGACGGCGGGGGTCCATGGCGCGGGCCTTCTGGCCCTCGGCCAGGGCGGCGCAGGCCTCGATATTCAGATTCAGGCTCTCGCACAGGATGGTGAAGTCCCTGAGCGTGCACAGGTGGATGTTCTCGGTCTCGTACCAGGCCAGTGGCAGGGCCCCGGTGGTCGGCATGCGGCCGCGGGTCAGCAGTTCCCAACGCACCCGCCAGTGCCCAAAGTTAGGGAAGGACACGATCGCCCGGTCGGCGATGCGCAGCAGCTCCGACAGCACATGGCGCGGTTGGCGCACCGTCTGCAGGGTCTGCGACAGCATGGCGTAATCGAACGCCTGGTTGGGAAAGTCGGCCAGATCGTGATCGGCGTCGCCCTGCACCACGGACAGGCCGCGCGCCAGGCATAGGGAGACGTTGGCGGCGTTGATCTCCAGACCGCGCCCCTCGACGCCGTTCTCACGGCCGAGCATGTCCAGCAGCAGGCCCTCGCCGCAGCCGATATCGAGCACCCGCGCGCCCGGCTGCACCAGCCCCAGGATGGCGCGGAAATCCTCGCGCCGCGCTGCGTCGGCGGGGCTCATGACTTGAGGCCCGAATGCTGCAGACCACGGCTCTGACCGGCGGAATGCAGGAAGCCGGCCA
>CANJMO010000010.1 GCA_947475845.1 Caulobacteraceae bacterium
CAGCGCCTATACCGCGAGGAGCGCCTGACGGTGCGCCGCCGCGGCGGCCGCAAGCGCGCGATGGGGACCCGGCGACCGATCGAGACGCCGCTGACAGCCAACCAGCGATGGAGCCCGGACTTTGTCTCCGACCAGATGACGGACGGGCGTGGCTGGGCCGCGCCCGTCGAACCACGCGGCGAAGCGTGGGGGCAGGACGGGGCCCAACTCGGCGGCCGCTTTGGCCTGGATGTTCAACGCGTCACCATCAGCTCGGATATAGCATGTTCCTGTTCCGTTTCACGGGCGAAGCGGCTAACTAACGAAGGTGAACGCGCTCGCCCCGAGTCTCGACCTTGCCCCCGCCCTGGTGGTCCTGCCGGGCCCTAAGGCGGCGATCGCCGATGGCGCCGGCGCGCGTCCGGTGCGGGCCCCCGAGGCGCGCGATCTGATGGAAAGCGGCATGGCGCTGGTGGCCCACGCCGGCCTGACCGCGCGGCGGCTGGGGCTGTCGGGCGCGGTGCGCTCACGCGACCTGTTCGACGCGTTGGAGCTCTACGCCTTCGTCCGGCCCGCGCGGTTCTGCGCGCCGTCGGCGGTGGGGCTGGCCCAGGCGCTGGGACTGTCGGAGCCGAAATCGCCGGCCGAGCAGGCGACGATGCTGCAGACCGCCTGCCGCCAATTGCTGGGCGAGATCGCCGAAAATCCCTGGCCGACTCGCGAGGAATGCCTGGCCCTGGCCGAGACCATGGGCCGCGCCGGCTGGGCTTGGTCGCCTTCGGTGGTGATGGCGCTGAGGTCCAGGCCTGTGCGCGAGGGCTGGCGCGGGTCGGGCCTGGAGGTCTGGGGCCGAATCCCGGAGTGGGAAGACCAGGCGCCGCCGGGCGAGTCGGGCACGCGGCCGGTGGAGCCGGAAGCGGCGCGGGCGCGGCTGGCGGAGCTGCTGCAACGGGCGGGGCTCGACGAAGCGCGCCCGACCCAGGCGGAGTTCGCCGCAGAGGCCGCCTTCGCCTTTTCGCCGCGCGAACGCGAGGGCGAACCACGCATGATGCTGGCCGAGGCCGGCACCGGCGTCGGCAAAACCATGGCCTATCTGGCGCCGGCGAGCCTGTGGGCCGAGGCCAACGGACCGGCGGTGTGGGTGTCGACCTACACTCGCGCCCTGCAGCGCCAGATCGAGCGCGAGAGCCACGCCATCTATCCCGACCCCGCTATCCGCGCGACCAAGGCGGTGGTCAGGAAGGGGCGCGAGAACTACCTGTGCCTGCTGAACCTGCAGGAGATGGTCAACGCAGCCCAGTTGGGCAACGGCGACCTGATCGGGGTGGCCCTGGCAGCGCGCTGGGTGCGGGCGACGCGCGACGGCGACATGACCGGCGGCGACTTCCCCGCCTGGCTGCCGACCCTGTTCGCAGTGGGCGCACAGATGCAGGGCAGCGCCGCCAATCTGGTGGACCGGCGCGGGGAGTGCATCCACGCCGGCTGCATGCACTACCGCTCCTGCTTCATCGAGAAGTCGGTGCGGGCGTCCAAGCGGGCCGACATCGTCATCGCCAACCACGCGCTGGTTTTGACCCAGGCGGCGTTCGACGGCGCCCGGCTGGCGCGAGGCGGCAAGACCGACGGCGAGTCGACCACGCTGAAGCGGATCGTGTTCGACGAAGGCCACCATCTGTTCGACGCCGCCGACAGCGCCTTCTCCGCCGCCCTGTCGGGCCAGGAGGCGGCCGAGCTGCGCCGCTGGATTCGCGGGCCTGAGGGGCGCGGCCGGCGTGGACGCGGGCTCGAGCAGCGGCTGATGGACATGCTCGGCGACCGCGAGGAGGCCAAGAAAAACCTGCACGACGCCATCCGCGCCGCCGCCGCCCTCCCGGGCGAACAGTGGTCTGGCCGGATCGCGCCGGCCACCGGCGAGATCAATCCGATCGGGCCGATCGAGCAGTTCCTGGTGACGGTGATCGAGCAGCTGCGCGCGCGCGCCGAGCCGTCGGAGATGGGCCAGGAATGCGCCGCCCGCCCGGCCCTGGAACTGGTGCGCGAAAGCGCCCGCGCCGCCGCCCGCGCCCTGGCCGAGATCGAGGCGCCGTTGCTGGCCCTGGCCCGGGCGCTGGAGGATGTGCTGGACGAGGAGGCCGAGACCCTGCCGCCCAACGAGCGCGGCAGAATTGAAGGCGCTTTGCGTGGGCTCGATAGGCGCGCGCGGATGACCCTGCCGGCCTGGCGCTCGATGCTGCGGGCGATCGACGAAGACAGCGAGGACGACCCTGATTTCGTCGACTGGTTCGAGTCGACTTACGCCTTTGGCCGGGTGGTCGACGCCGCCTACCGCCGCCATTGGGTCGATCCGACCGAGCCCCTGCGCGCGGCGGTGCTGGCCCCGGCCCACGGGGTGCTGGTGACCAGCGCGACCCTGGCCGATCCGGCGCTTGCCGACCCCTTCGCCCTGGCCGAGATGCGGACCGGAGCCGCGCGCCTGCCCGACCGGCCCAAGACCCTCAAGCTGGCCTCGCCGTTCGACTATGCCAGCAACTCCCGCGCGTTCGTGGTGACGGATGTCGGCCGCGAGGACCCGCGCCAGGTGGCCGCCGCGATGCGCGAGCTCTTCTTGGCCGCCGGGGGCGGGGGGCTCGGCCTGTTTACCGCGATCCGCCGCTTGCGCGCCGTCTACGACCGCCTGGCCGCGCCGCTGGCCGAGAAGGGGTTGCCTCTGTATGCCCAGCACGTCGATCCGCTGGAGGTCGGGGCCCTGGTCGACATCTTCCGCGCCGAGGAGAACAGCTGCCTGTTCGGCACCGATGCGGTGCGTGACGGCGTCGATGTCCCCGGCCGCTCGCTACGCCTGCTCGTGTTCGACCGGGTGCCGTGGCCGCGCCCGGACATCCTGCACAAGGCGCGCCGTCAGCGGTTCGGGGCCAAGGGGTACGACGACGCTATCGCCCGCGCCCGCATCAGCCAGGCGTTCGGCCGCCTGATCCGCAGGGCCGACGACAAGGGGGTGTTCGTCATGCTCGACGCCGCCGCCCCGACGCGCCTGTTCTCCAGTCTGCCGCCGGGGGTGGAGCTGCAGCGCGTGGGGCTGGTGGAGGCGATCGAGGCGACGGCGGCTTTCCTCAAGACCGACTGATCGCTAGTCAGGGGTATGAGCCACACGCCGTCGCAAAACCCTGCGCCGCCTGACCCCACCGAACTGGAGCTGTTCACCGGCTTCCTCGGCGCCAGCCTGCGCGGCTTCGGCGGGGTGTTCGTCATGGGCCGGCGGATGCTGGTGGAGGAGAAGCGATGGCTGACCCCGGACGAGTTCGTCGAGATCCTTGGCGTCTGCCAGTTCCTGCCGGGGGCTAACATCGTCAACGTCTCAGTGGCGGTCGGCCAGAGGTTCAGGGGCTGGCGCGGTTCGCTGGCGTCCCTGGCCGGGCTGATCGTCGCGCCGGGCGCCATCTCGGTCGGACTGGCGGCGCTGTTCCTGCACTACGCCTTCATCCCGCAGGTCTCGCGGGCGATGGGCGCGGTCGCGGCGGCTGCTGCGGGGCTGGTGATCGGAACGGCGGTCAAGATGGCCGGGCCGCTGCTCAAGCAGGACGGGGTGTTGGCCATTCCCATCTGCCTTGGCACTCTGATCGCGGCGGGGGTGCTGCACTGGCCGCTGATCGTGGTGCTGCTGGTCATGGCGCCGGCCGGCGCGGCCCTGGCCTGGGTCAGGCGGGCGCGATGAGCGAGACCCCGTCGCCGCTCGGCCCCATCGCCATCCAGTTCGCCCTCTTGTCCGTGGTGGCTGTCGGCGGGGTCAACGCGGTCACCCCGGAAATCCATCGCCAGGTGGTGGAAACCAGCCACTGGATGAGCTCGCGCGAGTTCTCCGAGCTGTTCGCGGTGGCCCAGGCCACGCCCGGCCCCAACATGCTGATCGCGACCCTGGTGGGCTGGAAGGTCGGCAGCTGGCTGGGAGCCATCGTCGCCACGGTCGCCGTGGTCGGGCCGTCTAGCGTGATCGTCTACACCGTGTCGCGCCTGTGGGACCGCTTCCGCGACCTGCCGTGGCGCAAGGTGGTGCAGGCGGGCATGGCGCCGGTGGTGGTCGGGCTGATCGGCTCGTCCGGCTACATCCTGGCCAAGGGCGGAGCGGCTGACTGGCGGGGGATGCTGGTGGTGGCCGCCTCCGCCATCCTGATCTGGCGAACCCGGCTCAACCCGCTGTGGATGCTGGCGGGCGCGGCGGGGCTGTCGCTGCTGGGCGTCGTCTAGCGCACACTGACCTCAAGCAGCTTCAGTGGTGGTCCGGGTGACAGTCGAAGCCCTGGCGCTCGATCTGGAAGGTCGCGTGTTCGATCCTGAACCGGCGCTCCATGGTCTTGCACAGTTTCTGCAGGAAGGCGTCGTTGTTGGCTTCCTCGGGCATGACGAGGTGGGCGGTCATGGCTAACGAGGACGCGCCCATGGCCCAGACGTGCAGGTCGTGGACTTCGCTGACGCCGGGCTGCTGGCACAGGTAGTCGCGCACGGCCTTGACGTCGATCGAGCGGGGGGCGGCGTCCATGGCCATGTCGGTAGCTTCGCGCAGCAGGCCCCAGGTGCCGTAGAGGATCACCAGAACGATGACGATGCTGGCCAGGGGGTCGATCCAGCTGGCCCCGGTCAGCATGACCAGCAGGCCGGCGGCGATCACCCCGACCGAGATCAGGGCGTCGGCGGCCATGTGCAGGAAGGCGGCCTTGACGTTGGTGTCGTCCTCGCGGCCGCGCATGAACATCAGGGCGGTGGCGCCGTTGATCAGCACGCCGAGGCCGGCGGTGACCATGACCATGGTGCTCTGCACCGGCTCGGGCTCCAGGAAGCGATGGAAGGCCTCCCAGACGATGGCGCCCGAGGCGAACACCAGCAGCAGGCCGTTGATCAGGGCGGCGAACACGGTCGCCTTGCCGAAACCATAGGTGCGCTGGCTGCCGCTGGGCTGCTTGGCCAGCCATACCGCGCCGCCGGCCAGCGCCAGGCCGAGGACGTCGGACAGGTTGTGGCTGGCGTCGGCGAACAGGGCGGTGGAGTTGGACAGCACGCCGGCGATGGCCTCGGCGATGACGAAGGCCAGGTTCAGGCCGATGCCGATCAGATAACGCCAGTCGCCCAGGCTGCCGGGCGGGGCGTGATGGTGGTGATGGCCGTGCCCATGTCCATGGTTGTGATGGCCGTGATCGTGGTCATGATCGTGCGCGTGATCATCATGGCCGTGTTCGTGCGGATGGTCGTGATCGTGGGCCATGACTCGACCTTAAGACTTATCCGGAGGGGTCAGGGTTTGATCCACCGCAACCGGCGCCGCGCCGTTATGGCGGCCGAAGTCGGGTTCGGCGGTTTCCTGGCCGGCCTCGATGATGCCGCGGCGGATGGCGCGGGTGCGGGTGAACAGCTCCTGCAGCTTGTCGCCGTCGCCCCAGCGGATCGCCCGCGACAGAGCCTGCAGGTCCTCGTTGAAGCGGCCGAGGATTTCCAGCACCGCGTCCTTGTTGTTGAGGAACACGTCGCGCCACATCACCGGGTCGGACGCGGCGATGCGGGTGAAGTCGCGGAAACCGCCGGCGGAGTACTTCATCACCTCGGCCTGGGTCACCTCTTCCAGGTCCGCTGCGGTGCCGACGATGTTGTAGGCGATCAGGTGCGGCAGATGGCTGGTCACCGCGAGCACCAGGTCGTGGTGCTGCTCGTCCATGGTCTCGACCTTGGCTCCGATGGCGGTCCAGAAGGCGGACAGCTTCTCGACGGCGGCCAGGTAGGCGGGGTCCTGCGAGGGGCCGGGCGTCAGGATCGTCCAGCGGTTCTGGAACAGTTCGGCGAAACCGGCGTCGGGGCCGGAGTGCTCGGTCCCGGCGATCGGGTGGCCCGGGATGACGAACACATGGCCCGGGGCGCTGGCGCGCATGGCGTTGCCGGGGGCCGCCTTGACCGAGCCGACGTCGCTGATGATCGCGCCGGGCTTGTAAGCGGGCGCGGCCTCTTCCGCGGCCTCGCCGACGGCGCCGACGGGGGTGGCGAAGATCACCAGATCGGCGTTCCTGACCGCGTCCTGCAGATCGTCTGTAACCCGGTCGGCGATGCCCAATTCCTCGACGCGGGTCTTGGCGGCGCCGCGCTCGGCCACGACGATAGTCCAGGCCGCGCCGGTGGCGCGCACCGCGCGGACTACTGAGCCGCCGATCAGGCCGCAGCCGATCACCGCTATGGTGTCGAAGACCGGGGTGTTGCTCATGACGCCATGAAGGCCTGCAGGGCCTCGACCACGGCGCGGTTGTGCTCTTCCAGGCCGATGGTGATGCGGACGTGGTCGGGCAGGCCGTAGTTCTTGACCCCACGCACGATCCAGCCGCGGTCGGCCAGCCAGGCTTCCGCCGCCAGGGCGTTGTGCTTGTCCGGCGCGGCCGGGAAGCGGGCCAGGACGAAGTTGGCGTGCGAGGGCGTCACCTCCAGGCCGAGGCCGCCGAGCTGCTGGGTCAGCCACGGCCGCCACTGTGCGACCAGCGCCAGGGAGCGGTCCTGGAAGTCCTGATCGGCGAGGGCGGCGATGGCCGCGTCCTGGCCCGGCAGGACCACATTGAACGGCAGGCGGATGCGGTCCAGCGCGGCGACGACGGGCTCAGGCGCATAGGCCCAGCCGACGCGCAGGGCGGCCAGGCCGTGCAGTTTGCTGAAGGTGCGGGTGACCACGATGTTATCGGCCGCGCGCGCCAGGTCGAGGCCGTCGCTGAAACCGGGCGCGGACGAGAATTCGCAATAGGCCCCGTCGATCACCAGGATCACATTGCCCGGCAGGCCCTCGTGCAGGCGCCGGACCTCGGCCTCGCTGAGAACGGTGCCGGTGGGGTTGGACGGGTTGGCGAAGAACACCAGCCGGGTGCGTTCGTCAACCAGGGCCAGCAGGTTGTCGACGTGGGTGGTCAGTTCCGGCTCGTCGGCGTAGCGCACCTCGCCGCCGCAGGCCTTGGCCCCGATGGCGTAGGCGGCGAAGCCGTACTGGCCCATGACGATGTTGTCGCCGGGCTGCAGATAGACCTGGTTGAGCAGGGCGAAGATCTCGTCCGAGCCGCAGCCGAACACCAGCCGCTCGGGCTCAAGCCGGAAGTGGCCGGCGATGGCGGCCCGCAGGTCGGCGTTGGTGGAGTCCGGATAGCGGTTCAGGCGTGAGCCGGCGGCCTCGAACGCCGCCAGGGCGGCGGGGCTGCAGCCGAGCGCGTTCTCGTTGGACGACATCTTGACCGGGACGACGTTGGGATTGGTGGCCTTGGATTTGCCAGGCACATAGGCATGGATATCCAGGATGCCCGGCTTGACCTGCGGTGTGGGTTTTGAGGGCGCGCTCATGGGCGCTGCTTACACGTCGAAGGGGGCTGATGCAGCCCCAATCACGCCCTTGAGCTTGCCGGGCGCCAGCTTCAGCCGCTCGTCGTCGCGCTGCACATAGCCGGCCAGGACGAACAGCTTCAGCCCGCCGGCGTCGGCCAGCAGTTCGGCGGCGAAGCCGATCGTGCCGAGATGTTCGATCAGAACCGGGGCCTGTTGCGGCGCGTCGGTGACCCAGAAGGTCTCGTCGCGGCCGGAGGGTTCGACCTCCACCTGGGCCACGGCCAGGGCGGTGTGCGGGCCCCAGCGGCGCAGACACGGCAGGGAGGCGAAGACGTTGAGCTTGGGTTCGGCCAGGAGCTTGCCCCACCACGGCGTCGTTGAGGCCAGGGCCAGGACGCCGACCCCGCCAAGCGTCTTGGCCGCCGAGATGGCGTCGTCGGGGCGCGCGGCGCCACGGATGGCGACGCCGGCCCCAAAGCGGATGCGGGCCAGTTCAACCGTGCGCACCAGGTTATTGCCGCCCCACAGGCTGATGTGGAAGGCGCCCTGCCGCGCCAGGCTGTCGGCCATGATCTGCCGCCACAGGCCGATGACGACTTCGGTGGAGACCGACGGATCCTTGGCCAGCAGCAGCCGTCGCAGGATCTGGGCCTCGCGCGCCGGCCGCAGGCCGAAGCTGAGTTCGCCGCGCGCGCGCTTGGCCTTGGCCACCGACGAGGCCAGCCCGGCGCGCTCGGCGATCAGGGACAGCACCTGATCGTCGATGGCGTCGATGCGCTGGCGCACATCATCCAGAGACAGGGTTTCCGGCGGCTTATCTGCCATCGTCTATAACTCTCGCGCCCCAGCGACAAAGACGGCGCGGACCATAGACATTGCGCTCACCGGCGCAACCTTCAGTACACCTTCAGCGCGGCGCCGACCGGGAAGCCGCCGAAGGCGGCGCGGCCGTCCTCGAACTTCAGGGGCATGGAGCCGGAGAAACTGAGGCCGCCGATATTGAGGCCGCCCAGGCGGATGCCACCCAGGTTCACGCCGCCGCCACGGCTGACGGTCATGCCGACGGAGCCGCGCAGACGCCCGTCATCGCCCACCGTCAGAGGACCGCCGGAGCCCTGCAGGGTGAGGCCGCCGAGCGCCAGCTTGCCATCGGCCACGCTCATCGCCCCGCCCGCCGCCGTCCAGGCGCGCACCGCATTGGCCCAACCGACGCCTTTGAACGCCGACAGGTGAGACAGGCGCGAGTCCCAGGTCAGCTCCAGGGTGGTGGCGATGTGCGACAAGGCCGAGCCTGGCTCCAGCTTGGCGTCCTCCACGCGGATCAGCAGAGCGGCCTGATCGTCCGGGCCGGGCTGCAGGTGCAGTTCAAAACGGTCGGCGGCGGAGAAGGCGGCAGGCTGGCCGCCTGGAGCGGGGGACAGCGACAGGTCCAGGCCCTCGAACGACAGGCGCGGTTCCGAGCCGCCGAGACCGCTGACGCTGGCGCGGATGGCGCGGCCGGAGACGGCCAGGGGGCCCTTACCGGGGCGGGTCAAGGTCAGGCCGTCGGCGGCGGCGAAGGTCCAGCGGTCGGGAGCCCAGGGCGCCGAGACGCCCTTCAGGGCGGGCATTGCCAGGGCCCAGCCGGACGGTTCGCCCAGGCGCGGATCGGTGAGGGAGAGTTCGAAACGGAATGGCCAGCCCTCGACCTTCATCGCGGTCCAGGCGACTTGATAGCCTTGGGCGCGCAGGGCCTGGGCGCGGCTTTCGACCTCGGATCGCAACTTCGTGGACATCGCCCACCAGACCCCGCTCCAGGCAACGAAAGCGGCCAGGATCAGGACGTAGGGAGCAAACAGCCAGAAGCGGCCATGTCTCTTGGGTTGCGGTTCGGCGGAGGGCTCGGGCATGGTTGGCCGGTGATGGACTCAGGACAGGACGGGACGCCCGAGGGGCGCTGGGTGTTCGGCTACGGCTCGCTGATGTGGCGGCCGGGTTTTGCCTTTGTAGAGCGTCAGGCCGCCGTGCTCCACGGGCGCCGGCGTGCTTTCTGCATCTATTCGGTTCACCATCGCGGTACGCCGCAGCGGCCGGGACTGGTCCTGGGGCTGGCGCCGGGCGGGGCGGTGCGCGGGGCCGCCTTCCGCGTGGCCGAGGCCGACTGGCCTCAGGTCTACGCCTATCTGCTGGAGCGCGAGCAACCGACCGAGACCTATGTGGAGACCCAGGTGCAGGTGCGCCTGGCCGATGGGCGGCGCGCGCCGACCTTGGCGTTCCTGTCCGACACCGCCCACCCGCAATGGGCCGGCGACCTGGACCTGGAGCAGCAGGCGCGGCTGATCGCCGGATCGTCGGGGCTGTCGGGGCGCAATGTCGATTACCTGCGCGACCTGGTCGAGCACCTGCGCCAAGACGGGGTCGTCGACCGCGGCATGGAGCGCCTGCTGGCGCGCGTCGAGGCGCTGGAGCGTGCGGCCTAACCGGGTTTGCGCGCCGCCGCCGGGGCTGCCGGACGGGGGGCGCGGCGGGCGGGCGCGGCTGCCGCGGCGGTTAGCGGCACCTGCAGGGTGCGGCCGGTGACCGCGGTCACCCGGCGCATCACCACCTTCGGCCCGGTCGCGTCGCCCACTTCGGCGATGACGAAGAACGAGCCGGCGGGCAGGCCGTCGAAGGCGAACACGCCGGTGGTGTCGCAGCGCGCGCCGCGCACATAGCCGCGCATGGCCGGGTTGTCGTTCGAGATCACCTTGGCGCGCACGATATCGGTGGGGACCACGGCGTATTCAGTGGAGCCGTACAGCCGGCCGATGCGCTCGCGCGAATAGGGGGTGTCGGGGGTCAGAGCGACAGCGTTGCCGGCGCAGCTCTGGGCCGGAGCGCTCATTCCGTGGATGCGCGCTGTGCCCGGCGCGGTGGACCAGGCGAAGTCCTCGGCGCGGAAGGGAGTTTGTATGATGATGCCGCTCTGCACGGCCGCGGGCGGCGGCGGCGGAGGGGGCGGGGAGGGCGGGTGGTCCAACGGAGTGGAGGCGCAGCCGGCCAAGGCCAGGATCGAGACCAGGCCAATGGCGGACCAAATGCCGCGAACGCTGGATTTCAGCACTTAAGGATATCTCCCCCGTCGTCCCGCAGGACACCATTCCCATAGGCTCTCGAGCAAGCCTCTGGAACAGGATTCTGGCGGTCCTGTGACCTCGCCTACTACGCGCGGATTGTGTCGCTGGTTCCCGGAACAATCGTCCTCGCGGGCCGGTTGGTGTTGAATCGGGCGAACGCCCGGCGGAGCGCGTCCATGACCCAGACCAAGGCCGACGAAATTCAGGGCGCCCAGGCGCTGCGCAGCGCCGAAACCGCTCTGTCACGCATCCAAGGCTACGCGGAGGCTGTCCAGTCGGACACCCTTACCCCCGCGGAGGCCATCGAGCAGATTCTGGATGAGCTGGCCGCGCGGCCAGCGTTGGGACGGCTGCGTCGGGCGCTCAGCCGCAGCTTCGCTCCCGTCCAGCCGCACTGACGCCTCAGGCGGATACGGCTTCGGCCGCGCCGGACTTGGGAATGAAGAACAGGCGCGAGCCCAGGACCAGCACCTCGACGCCCTGGCAGGCGGGGTATTTGTCGATGAGTGCCTTGGCCTGGCTGAGGACATCCGCGCCATGGGCGCAGTGGGTCGTCTCCAGGGGCTCATGGTCGGCGACGGGGGCGTGGACCTTGAAGGTATAGATCATGGCGGCATGATAGGCCGGTCGCGCGCGCCTGGGACTGCGGGCGACGGTCGCGCGCCTAGGTGTCGCAGGCGTAACCGTAACTTCGCGCTTGGGTTGTGTTTTCCAAGGCGCGCGATTCGGCTCTAGCCGCCTATAATCCCAGGTCGGACAGGCCAGGATGGTCGTCCGGACGGCGCCCTAGCGGCCATAGGAATTTGCGGTCCGCCTCCTTGATGGGCATGTCGTTGATGCTGGCGTGACGCTCGGCCATCACGCCGACGGCGTCGAACTGCCACAGCTCGTTGCCATAGCTTCTGAACCAGTGGCCGCTGTCGTCGCGCCATTCGTAGGCGAAACGGACCGCCATGCGGTTCTGACGGAACCCCCAGACCTCCTTGATCAGGCGATAGTCCATCTCCCGCGCCCATTTGCGGGTCAGGAATGCTTCGATGGCCGCCCTGCCGTGGATGAATTCCACGCGATTTCGCCAGCGGCTGTCCTGCGTATAGGCCAGGGCCACTCGGGCGGGATCGCGGCTGTTCCAGGCGTCCTCGGCGGCGCGCGCCTTCTGCTGGGCGTCTTCGAGGGTGGTGAAGGGCGGCAGGGGCGGGCGGGACATAAGACACTCCTGGCGACGGCGGCTCAGCCGCCGAAGCGATACACCACCCGCAGACCCAGATCGTCCAGTCCCGGATTGTTCGGCCCGGCCAGATAGCCGTGACTGAGATGCAGGTAGGACAGCTCCGCGGCCCAGCGCGGCGACAGCGACACGCCCAGGGTCGCCTCCGGTTCGAACAGCAGACGCGACCCCAAATAAAGCCGCCCGTCCGGCCTCGGCTTCTGGCTGGCGGACCCGCTTTGCACCGTCCCGCCGATGCCGGCCTGGGCGTAGAGGCGGGAATTGAGATGAACGCGCCAGGCCAGGCCGGCGGAAGCGAAATTCACTCCGCCCGCGGTGTTGGCGGTGCCGAAGGCGTACAGTCTGAATTCGCCGATCCGCCGCAGCGCCGGCAGGGGATCGGTGCGGTAGCCGGCCTCGATGTCCAGGCCGCTCTGGGCGCAGCAGACCGCGACGCCGAGGTCCACGCGATTGGTGTAGAGCCCGCCAAACACCTCGCCCGCGCGGGCCGGGACGGTCGCCGCCAGACCGACTGCGGCGAGCGAAACCATGATTTTCAGACGGCGACTCATCCAACCTCGACTCGGCAACGGGACGATGTAGCGGACAATCGCCCACGGGCGTCCAGGGCGAGAAATAAATTGATGTTTGAGGCCGCAATGTCCAATGGCTTGAGGTGATGGGGAAACAATCAGCGAGCACGGCCGCGGACGCAGCAGGCCTCCTGCAGGGGCCTGGCGGCCCGCGCCTGTACCTCGATCTGCATCTCGCCTTCGGCGGCGATCTGCAACGCATGCCGGTGGTTCATCGGTTGCTGGCTGAAAACGTGCTGCGCCAACAGGAGCCGGCGGCGCGGGCGCGGACCATCGCCGATTTCCGCGGCTGGCTAGAGCGGGGCGAGTCGGAGGCCGAAATCACCTTCCTGCCGTCGCGCATCCTGATGCACGACACCACCTGCGGGCCCGCCCTGGTGGATATCGCCGCTATGCGCGACGCCGTGGCCCTGGTGGGGGGCGATCCGGCTCTGCTCAACCCCGATATCCCGGTCGCCACCTCGACCGACCATTCGGTGGCCGTCGATCTGGCCGGGGCGCCCGGAGCCCTGGCGCACAACATGGCGCGCGAGCTGCAGCGCAACCACGAGCGCTACAGCTTCATGAAGTGGGCGTCGCGCACGGTCAGCGGGTTCACCGTGTTCCCGCCGGGCAGCGGCATCATGCACACCATCAATATGGAGCGCCTGGCGACCGTGGTGCGGACCCAGGTGCTGGATGGCCAGGCGTGGGCGGTTCCCGACACCCTGGTGGGCACCGACAGCCACACGCCGATGATCAACGCGCTGGGCGTGCTCGGTTGGGGCGTGGGCGGCATCGAAGCGGAAGGCGCCATGTTCGGCGTACCGATCTCGCTGCGCATCCCAAAGGTGATCGGCGTCCGGCTGACCGGCGCCTTGCCGCAGGGCGTCTGGGCTACCGACCTGGCGCTGACTGTCACCGAGGTGCTGCGCGGGCGTGGCATGGACAGCGAGTTCGTCGAGTTCTTCGGCCCCGGCGTGAGCGCCCTGACCGTCGGTCAGCGCGCATCGGTCGCCAATATGGCCCCGGAGTACGGGGCGACTACCGGCCTGTTCCCGATCGACCGGCACACCCTCGACTATCTGCGGGCGACCGGGCGGGACGAGGAGCATATGCAGCTGGTCGAGGCCTACGCCAAGGCGCAGGGGCTGTGGAGCGATCCCGAGGCGAAGCCGCGCTACACGGAGGTGGTCGACATCGATTTATCGTCGATCTCCACCTCCCTGGCCGGCCCGCGCCGACCGCAGGACCGGGTGGCGCCGTCGCGCATGGCCGCATTGCTACAGCCGATCCTGGCCGGTGCGTCGCCCGGCGCGGCAGGCGAGCCGCCGGCCGACGCGGTGGCCATCGCGGCGATCACCTCCTGCACCAACACCACCGACATCGCTCTGCTGCTGGCGGCAGGGTTGGTGGCGCGCAAGGCCCGCGCCCTGGGCCTGACCGTCCCGTCCTGGGTCAAAACCTCCCTGACCCCCGGCTCTCCAGCGAGCGAAGCGCGGCTGCGGCGGGCGGGGGTGCTGGAAGATCTGGAGGCCATGGGCTTCGCCATCGCGGGCTATGGCTGCGCCACCTGCATCGGCAATTCCGGACCGCTGGACGCGCAGGTGCTCGAAGCTGTCCGCAGCCATGGATTGAAGCCGATCGCCGTCCTGTCGGGCAACCGCAACTTCCCCGGCCGGGTCCACGCCTTGATCGACAACGCCTTCCTGGCATCTCCGCCGCTGGTGGTGGCTTTCGCCATCGCGGGCCGGGCCGCGCTCGACATCACCGCCGACGTGATCGGCGCCAGCGCGGAGGGACGTCCCGTCCGGCTGGCGGACCTGTGGCCGACCCAGCAGGAGGTCGAGGACCTGGTGCTGCGCGCGCATCGACCGGGGGGAATCGACGAAGCCTATGACGCGGCGGAGACCTCGTCCGCCTGGCGCGCGCTGGCGGCTGCGGACAGCAGCCGGTTCCCCTGGGACTCGCTGTCCACCTATCTGCGGCCGCCGCCGTTCGTGCGCTTCCAGCCGCCGGCGGCCGGCGGCGCCCTGAGCGCGAAGGTGCTGGCGGTGTTCGGCGACGACATGACCACCGATCACATCTCGCCGGCCGGGAGCATCCCCGCGGCGAGCGAGGCGGCGGCCTATCTGATCGGGGCCGGGGCCGATCCCGAGGACCTGAATGTCTATGCCTCGCGCCGGGGCAACTGGGAGGTGATGGTGCGCGGCCTGTTCACCAACCGCACGGCCATCAACAGCCTGGCCGCGGACCTGCAGCCCGGGTTCACGGTGGTCGGGGATGAGGCGATGCCGATCTGGCGCGCGGCGCGGGTCCACGCCGATCAGGGGACGCCGACAGTGATCGTCGCCGGCGAGCGCTACGGCGCCGGTTCTTCCAGGGACTGGGCCGCCAAGGGGGTGCAGCTGCTGGGGGTGCGAGCCGTGTTGGC
Organism: Caulobacteraceae bacterium; assembly: GCA_947475845.1. Taxonomy (GTDB): domain Bacteria; phylum Pseudomonadota; class Alphaproteobacteria; order Caulobacterales; family Caulobacteraceae; genus BOG-938. The sequence goes on from CANJMO010000010.1 coordinate 14,617, forward strand.
CAACAGCTTCGAGCGCATCCACCGTTCCAACCTGATCGGCATGGGGGTGCTGCCGTTGCAGCTGCCGCAGGGGTGGCGGCCGCAGACGCTCGAGCTGGGCCCGCACGACATGGTCGCTGTGGGCTGGGACTTGCCAAGCCTGCACCCGCGCGAGTCCATCGCGGTCACCATCACGCGGCCGAACGGCGAGGTGCTGTCGGGCATGGCCACGGCGCTGGTCGATACGGCGGCGGAGATCAGGCTGATCCAGGCTGGGGGCATGATCCCCCTGGTGCTGGAACGGACGCTTCGGCTGGGCGCCCAGGCCTAGTCGGCGATCAGGTCCATCTTGGCTTCGCTGGCCCGGCTCAGGTGCCGGCGCAGGAACCGCGCGGCCTCGACCATGTCGCCGGCCTCGATCATGTCGAGGATATCGATGTGGTCGCGGCATTCGTTGACCAGGCGGCTGCGGTCGCGGTTGACGTGGTACTCCAGCAGACGGCGAAGGCGGTTCACGCGGCGCACGCCCTCGATCAGGAAGATGTTGCCCGACGCGGCCACGATGGTTTCGTGGAAGTTGGCGCCCCGGCGGAACACCTCGGCCTTGGACAGGCGCAGCAGTTCGCCGTCCAGCATCGACTGCTGCTCGCGCCGCACCTGGTCGAAGGCCGCTTGGTCGATGGCGTAGCCGGGTTCTTCCAACGCCAGGGGTTCGATCAGCTGGCGGAAGCGGTAGCTCTGTTCGTAGGTCTTGACCGACGTCAGCACCGCCTGGAATTCCCAGCCGTGGCCGGGCAGGCGCTCCAGCCAGCCCTCATCCGACATCTGGGTCAGCAGACGGGTGAGGCGCACCCGCGTGGCGCCGTAGCGGCGGATCAGTTCGCGTTCGGTGAAGCGGAGACCGAGCGCGCCGGACAGATGGTCCTCGGCGATCCGGTAGTAGAGTTCATCCTCGCCCTGCTCGCCGGCGGTGACCGGCTGGGGCTGCAACTGCTCCCAGCCCTGCTTCAGGAAGAAACCCTGATTGGGCCGCCGTTGAACCACCGCCATGTGTTCAAGAAGCTTCAGGGCGACCCGCACCGGCGAGCGCGACACGCGGAAGGCGTCGGCGAGATCCTGTTCGCCCAGGTGCTCCCCGGCCTGCAGCCGCTGGGCGCGCACCCGCTCGACGATCTGGCTCGCGATGCGGTTGTGTAGTTGTTTCGCGCCGGAATCCGTCATGCCGCCTGCGTCACGCCTCGATCGGCTTCAGGACGATGCAAACCGGACTGCCGACATTGACCGGATCGCCGACCCTGGTCAGCCGCCCGCTGCCTGCGTCGACCGCGAAAGTGACGATGGTGTCGGACTCCTCGTTGGCCGCGAACAGGAAGCGGTTGGCCGGATCGATGGTGAGGAAACGCGGGGTCTTGCCGAAGGTCGGCTGCCAATGGACGGGAGAAAGCCGTCCGCCGGCCGCCTCGACCGCGAATACGCCGATGCTGTCGTGGCCCCGGTTCGAGGCGTAGACGAACCGCCCGTCCGGCGAGATTTCGATTTCGGCCGCGCGGCTGTCCTCGCAGAAGGTATCGGGCAGGGACGACAGGGTCTGGATCGGAGTCAGGGCGCCGCTGGCCTTGTCGTAACTGCAGACGGTGATGCTCGATGCCAGTTCGTTGAGGATGTAGGCGCTCCCGCCCTCGGGCGAAAAGGCGATGCGGCGCGGGCCGGCGCCTTCGCGCGACGCCGCGCCGGGGCCCAGCTGGGTCAGCTTGCCCTGGGCGTCGAGACTGTAGGTGTAGGTGTGGTCGGCGCCCTTGTCGGGCACGGCGATGAAGCGGCCTGCGCGGTCGTAAACCGCCTGATGCGGCTTGGGGAAAGGCTGCTCGACGCGGTGGGGTCCGATCTTGCCGGTCAGGGGTGTAAGGCCGACCAGCTTGCCCAGCGAGCCGTCGGCGTTGATCGGCAACACCGCCAGGGTCGAGGTGATGTGGTTGGCGACGATCAGGAATTTGTTGGTCGGATCGACGACCAGATGGACGGGGTTCTTACCCTCGGTCGACTGCTGATTGATCCGCTCCAGACGGCCGGTCCTGGCGTCGATGCGCAGGGCGGTCACTTCGCTGAGGTCGCCGTGGACGGTGTAGAGGAAGCGGCCCGTGCGGTCGAAGGCGAGGAACGACGGGTTCACCAGGTCGGCCAGCAGTTGCAGGTGGGTCCAGCGTCCGGCGGTATCGACCCTGTACACGTTCAGCCCGTCGCCATGAGCGCCGCGGTCCTTGGTCGTGCGCGCTCCGACGTAGGCGTAGTAGCTCTGGGCCTTGGACACCTTGCCTCCCCGCCGTGAACCGCCCGCCCTGGTCTTGGGCGCCGCCGAACCCGCGCCGGCCGCGAAGCCGGACAGCGCCAGACCGGCCAGCAAGGCTCGCCGCGAGCCGTCAGCGACAGTTTGCTCTACCATTCAGCCCGGCCTCCCGTCCGGGGCAGCATAACGCGTGTTCTGGTTGCATTTTGTCAACACAAGAGACAGAACGATCAGGTCACCGCCCTGCAAAGGTCGGGGCGCAGGGGAGGGCCGAAGCGTGACCGCAACCGCCGCAACCGAACTGGAACGCCGCACCCGCAGCAAGGTGTTCTGGCGCATCATTCCTCTGTGCTTTGTCCTCTATGTTATCTCCTACATCAACCGCGCCTGCATCGGCTACGCGGCGCTGCAGATGAACCAGGACCTGGGTCTGACCAGCCAGGCGTTCGGCTTCGCGGCGGGCATCTTCTTCATCGGCTACTTCCTGTTCGAGGTGCCCAGCAACCTCGCCCTGGCCCGGTTCGGCCCGCGCATTTGGATCGCCCGCATTCTGGTGACGTGGGGGATCGTGGCGATCCTCACCGGATTCATAAACGCCACCTGGCAGCTCTATACGCTTCGTTTCCTGCTGGGGGTGGCCGAGGCCGGCTTCTTCCCCGGCATCATCATCTATCTGACCTACTGGTTCCGCGCCCGGGAGCAGGCCACCACCGTCGCCTGGTTCGTGGCGGCGATCCCGGTGTCGTACCTGCTCGGCGCCCCGCTCAGCACCTGGCTGATGCAGAGCATGGACCATCTGGCGGGCCTGCGCGGCTGGCGCTGGATGATGATCGTCGAGGGCGTGCCGGCGGTGCTCGGCGGCATTGTCGCCTATTTCATGCTGACCAACCGCCCCGAAGAAGCCAAGTGGCTGAAGGACGATGAGCGGGACTGGCTGACCGGCGAGCTCGCCGCCGAGCAGGCGCGCAACACCAACGTCAAGCATCTGAGCGCCTTCAGGGCCCTGGCCGATCCGGGGGTGCTGTATCTGGCGGCGATCTACTTCGTCTATCAGTGCGGCAGTCTCGGCATCGGCTACTGGATGCCGCAGATATTCAAAAACCTGTCGAGTTCGCTCAGCGATTTTCAGGTCGGGCTGATGTCGATGGCGCCTTACGCCTTCGCCACCGTGGTCATGGTTCTGTGGTCGATGAGTTCGGACCGCGCCAACGAGCGGCGCATGCATTCGGCCACCCCGCTGCTGGTCGCCGCCATCGCCCTCAGTTTCGCGGGCGTGGTCACGACCGGACTGTCCGGGGTGATCCTGGTGTCGGCGGCCCTGGCCGGGCTCTACGCCTTCAAGGCGCCCTTCTGGGCCTTGCCGAGCCTGTTCCTGTCGCGATCCTCGGCGGCGGTGTCGATCGCCGCGATCAATTCGATCGGCAACCTCGGCGGCTTCGCCGGGCCCTATGCCATCGGCGTGATCAAGGATCGGACCGGCAGCGCCACGACGGGCCTACTGATCCTCGCCGGCCTGCTGTTCGTCGCCTTCGCCATGACCATGTTCGCGCGGCTGACCGAAGGGCCGAGCAAGGCCGCTTGATCAGTCGCCGCCGGAGGCTTCGGAGTGGGGAGAGGGGCGGGTCAGGACGAAGGCGGCGCACCCGCCCATCACAGCGCCGACGATCAGGGCCAGCTTCCAGTTCGGCCGCGCGCCCAGCCAGAACAGGGCGTAGCCCAGCGCCATGCCGCAGGAGGCCGCGATCTTGCCCTTGCGGCTGATGGCGCCGTCGGCCTTCCACGCACGCAAGGTCGGCCCGAACCGCTTGTGGTTCAAAAGCCAGGCTTCCATGCGCGGCGACGAGCGGGCGAAACAGCCGACCGCCAGGATCAGGAAGATCGTCGTCGGCATCAGGGGCACGAACACCCCGATGAAGCCGAGCGCGACCAGGACGAGACCCAGGATCAGCCAAAGAGGACGCATGCCCTTGGGTAACGCGGGGCGGTGGGGGTTGTCTAACGTTTGAGTTTGGTGCCCGAGGTCGGACTCGAACCGACACACCTTGCGGTACCGGATTTTGAGTCCGGCGCGTCTACCATTTCACCACTCGGGCGCCGGACCCCAGCGGGGCGCGGACGGGCGCAATCTAGTCAGGGGGCGCGTCGCGTCAACGGCGCTCGGCTTGTCATGGCAAGCTGGGCCTTCCGGCGATGACGCCAAGGGCGAAGCCTGATAGCCCAGAGGCAGCCGGAATTAGCGGCGATCTCAGCGGTTTCGGGGGAAACCCATGAACAGATCCATTGTCCTGAGCCTGGCCGCGATCACCTGCGCGGCCCTGTCCGCGTCCGTCTCGGCCCAGCCACAGGAACCACTGCGCAAGCATCCGCTCGGCTTCTTCGTCACCTCCGCCACGACCACCGGATCGGGCGCGCTCGGCGGCCTCGCGGGCGCCGACCGCATCTGCCAGGAGCTGGCGGCCAAGGTCGGCGCGGGCGCGCGGACCTGGCGCGCCTATCTGTCGATCCCGTCGCTCGGCGGCGAGCCCGCGGTCAATGCCCGCGACCGCATCGGCGCCGGGCCCTGGTACAACGCCGCCAATGTCCTGATCGCCGCCAGCGTCGAAGATCTGCACGGCGACGCCCTGCCCGACAGCAACAACGTGCAGAAGATGACCGTGCTGATGGAGAGCGGAGTGCGCAATCCCGGCTTCGAGGACAAGGTCTCGACCCACGACATCCTGACGGGTTCGGACCGCAGGGGCCGCGCCTTGCCGTTCAGCATGGACGCCAGCTGCAACGGCTGGACTGACGGCACGGATAATCACAAGGCCATGCTCGGCCACGCCGACCGCACCGGCGGCGGCGGCATCTCGTGGAATTCGGCGCATCGCAGCCTGGGCTGTTCGGCCACCGGCGGGGCCGGGAAACTCTATTGCTTCGCCGCCGACAACCTGACCCTTCCCCCGGCGCTTAAAGACCGCTAGCGCTCGCCGCTTAACGAGGATTCTGCATGCTGCGTCCGCTCTACGATTGGGCCATGCGCCTGGCTTCGGGCCGCTATGCCCTGCCGGCCCTGGCGGGGGTGGCTATGCTGGAGGCGACCTTCCCGTTCGTTCCGCCCGACGTGATGCTGGCACCGATGGTGCTGGCGCGGCGCGAGCGGGCCTGGCTCTACGCGGGTGTGTGCACCGTGGCCTCGGTGCTCGGCGGCTGCATCGGCTACGCTATTGGCTTCTTCGCCTCGGACATGGCTCTCAAATTCCTGATCGCCACCGGCCATCCGGACGCCTTGCAGGCGTTCACCAAGATGTTCGACCAGTGGGGTCTGGCGGTGATCCTGGTGAAAGGGCTGACGCCGGTGCCCTATATGCTGGTGACCATCGCCTCGGGCCTGGCCCACTTCAGCCTGCCGGTGTTCGTCGCCGCTTCGCTGGTCACGCGGGGCGGGCGCTTCTTCCTCGAGGCGGCGTTGCTGCAGCATCCACACGCCAAGGCATTCGTCGACAAGAACCTCAACGTCTTGGCGGTCATCGGGGTGGCTGTTCTGATCCCACTCTACATTGGCCTGCACTTCCTGATGAAGGGCTGAGGCCATCGGGCTTGGGGATAGGGCGCACTAGCGTTATCAGTCGCTTATGCGTGCTTTCCTTCGCCCCTTCCTCGACCACTGGACCCTGACCGCGGCCTGCGCCTCGGCCGCCATGCTGGCCGTCGCCCACGCCTTCGAGAAGCTCGGCGGCCTGCTGCCCTGTCACCTGTGCTTCTACCAGCGCGACGTCTACTGGCTGGCGATCTGCATCGCCGTAGCCGGGTTCGCTCTGGGCTATATGCGCCTGCCCTGGGCCGGGCGGCTGGCGACTGTCCTTTTGGCCCTCACCTTCCTGGTGGGCGCGGGCATCGCCGCCTTCCACGCGGGCGTCGAATGGAAGTGGTGGCCGGGCCCGACCTCCTGCACCGGCGGCGGCGCGATCAACGCCGGCGACCTGTCGAGCTTCCTGGCCGGGGCCAAGGTGCGTCCGCCGCGCTGCGACGAAGCGGCCTGGATATTCCTCGGCGTCTCCATGGCCGGTTGGAACTGCATCGCTTCCCTGATCCTGGCGGGCTTCAGCGTTGTGGCCGTGCGCCGCGAGCCGGCCCATGACTGAGTCCCAGCGGCCGATGCCGGCCCGTCCGGGACGCGGAGCGGGCGCCGCGCGTCTGGCCGAGATCCTGCGGGTCGATCATGCCGGAGAACTGGCGGCGGTGCACATCTATCGCGGGCAGCAGGCGGTGTTTTCCGCCGGCGGCAAGGACGCGCTGGGCGACCGTTTCAAGGACCTGCAGAGCCAGGAGGCCGAGCACCTGAAGGCGTTCGACGGCCTTCTGACCGAGCACGGCGTGCGGCCATCGCTGCTGACGCCCCTGTGGCGCGCGGCGGCGTTCGCGCTAGGGGCCGGGACCGCCCTGATGGGCGAGAAGGCGGCCCACGCCTGCACCGACGCGGTCGAGCAGGTGATCGAGGAACACTACGCCGGCCAGGTCGAGGAGCTCGGCGAGCGCGAGCCTGAGCTGGCGGCGCGGCTGGCTCAGTTCCGCGACGACGAGCTGGCGCATCAGGTCGATGCTGTGGAGCAGGGCGCGCGCGAAGCGGCGGCCTATCCGATCCTGGCCGCGGTGATCCGCGCCGGTTGCCGCGTGGCGATTCGCACCGCCGAAAAGATCTAGGCCGCTCCCATGAGCGTCGCCTTCACGCGCGAGGAAGACTACGAGGCCCAGGCCGCCGATCTGCCGGACCGGCCGATCTCGCCGCATGCCAATCTGGTGACGCCTGAGGGCCTGGCCCAGTTGGAGGAGGCGCTGGCCTCCGCCCGCGCCGCTTATGCGCTCGCCCAGACCGAAGGCGGGGTCAGCGCCGACCGCACAGCCATGGCCCGCGCAACGCGTGATCTGCGCTACTACGGCGCCCGCCGCGCCACCGCCCAGTTGATGGAAAATCCGGCGACCTTCGACAAGGTCGCATTCGGCTGCGCGGTGAGCTTCGAACGCGAGGACGGCCGCATCCAGAGCTTCCGCATCGTCGGCGAGGATGAAGCCGATCCGGCGGCGGGCAGCGTGTCCTATGTCTCGCCCCTGGCCCAGGCGCTGCTGGGCAAGGCGGTTGGCGACGAGGCGAACGTCGCCGGTCAGGACGTCGAGATCACGGCGATCCGCTAGCCGACGCCGCCTGCGCATATACATAGCGCAGCGTCGTGAGGTCCGCCGCCATCCGTTCGACCACGCCCTGTCGCTGCGTTTGAAGGGCGTCGACGGCGCCGTTCTGCTGGACGGCGACCCGGCGTTCGTGTCGCGCCCCGGGGGCGCCGCGGCCGGCTGTGTTGGCGGGGGCGCGGCCCTATCAGGCCTATGCCGTCCTGTACGACGCCGAGCGTGGCGTCATCGGTCTTCGTCGGCGTTAGAGCGTCCGCGCCAGCAGGGCGGCGGCTTGTCCAACCTGACCGAGTTGAGCGGATCGACGTCGTCGTCCTTGTCCCCGGCGATCAGCAGCACGGGGGGCGGTTCGGCAGGCCGGCATAGGTGATCGGCTGGCTGGCTTGGGGGTCGCCTTTGTAGGGACCGAAGGCGTCGTGAGCGTCCGGCCGCACGAAGGGATAGAAGTCATAGGGGCCGGACAGACCGACCGCGCCGCGGATGCGGGCGGGGTCCGCGCCGGCGGCGGTCAGGAATCGCTCGTCCAGAGCCAGCTGCAAGGCCATGTAGGCGCCGGCGGAATGGCCGACCAGCAGGATGCGGCGCGGATCGCCGCCGTATTGCGCCGCATGATCCTGCGCCCAGCGCACGGCGGCGGCGCAATCCTGCACGAAGCTGGGATAGATCACCTCGGGGACTACCCGGTAGTCGGGCACGACCGCCAGGCATCCGCGCGAGGCGAGGGCCTGGGCCGCGAAGGCGTAATCCTGCCGTCTGCCGGAACTCCAGGCGCCGCCATAGAAGAACACCACCACAGGCAGATCCGCCGTCGATGTCTTTGGGGCGTAGACATCGAGTTTCTGACGAGGGCCTGGCCCGTAGGCGATGTCGCGGCCCAGCCGGCTGGAGGGATCGCGGTTCTTCAGCGCTCCAAAGGACCAGCCCATCGAACTGGTATTGAGCCCCAGAGCACCGGCGGTGGACATCAAGGCGAGGAGCTGGCGGCGGGTCATGGGGCCCATTGCGACGAGTGGTACACTTTAACACAAGCCTCTTCTCCCAGACGGGGAAAGCTGGCAAAGCGACACAGGCGCCAAGCTGGAGGACACCCGTCCATGATCTATGCTTCCGAAATCAGGATCGGCTGACCCGTGGCTATGGACAAGGATACCGACGCCTATCGGCACGATCACGCTTTCCTCGGCGAGCACCACGACCGCAACGCGCGCAAGACCTGGGCGGTGGTCGCGCTGTGCACGGTGATGATGGTGGTCGAGGTGGTGTGGGGCTGGATGTTCCACTCCATGGCCCTGCTGGCCGACGGCGTGCACATGGCGACCCATACCGGGGCCATGCTGATCGCCGCGGCCGCCTATATGCTGGCGCGCAAGCGGCAGTCCGATCCGCGGTTCAGCTTCGGCGCCGGCAAGTTCGGCGACCTGGCCGCCTTCACCAGCGCCATCATCCTGATCTCGACATCCCTGGCCGTGGGGGTGGAGAGCATCGTGCGGCTGTTCAAGCCCGAACCGATCGGCTTCGACGAGGCCATTCCGGTGGCGGTTCTGGGCCTGCTGGTCAATCTGGTCAGCGCCTGGCTGCTCAACGATCACGACCATGGCCATTCGCACGGGCACGACCACGGCCCCGCCCATCATGCGGCCCACGACCACGACCACGACCACGACCATCATGATCACGACCATCACGAACACCAGCATCATGGCCATCACGACCTGAATCTTCGCGCGGCCTATGTGCATGTGGCGTCGGACGCGGCGGTGTCGCTGCTGGCCATCGTCGGCCTGCTGGCCGGGCGCCAGTTCGGCTGGGTCTGGCTCGATCCGGTCATGGGACTGGTGGGGTCGTTCGTGATCGCCAAATGGGCCTGGAGCCTGATCCAGGCGGCGGGCGGCATCCTGCTGGACGTCAATCCCGACCCGAGACTGCAGGCCCGCATCGTCGAGCGCCTACAACGCGACGGCGACCGTATCTGCGACCTGCACCTGTGGCGATTGGGGCCCGGACACAACGCGGTCATCGTCAAGATCCTGACCTCGAGCGGCAACCTTCCGAGCGTCTACCATCACCGCCTGGAGGGTCTGGCGACGCTCAGCCATGTGACTATCGAGGTCGAGCGGCTCTAGGCCAAAACCTGTGCTAGCCTCGTCGCCATGGACGCCATTTTCCGCGCCGTTGAACACAGTTGGCTGAGCCAGTGGCTGCGCGAATCGAGCGTGATGCTGCCGGCGCTGCTGGTGGTTCATACCCTGGGCATGGGCTTCGCCGCCGGGCCCAGCGTCGTCATCGACCTGCGCCTGCTTGGCTTCGGCCGCCAGATTCCCTTGGCGCCCCTGGCCCGTATCGTCCCGCTGGTTTGGATCGGCGTCATCCTCAACGCCGCATCGGGCGTTTTCCTGCTGGCGGCCTATCCGACCAAGGCGCTGACCAACCCGGTATTCTTCCTCAAGCTGGCGCTGATCGCCGGTGCCGTGACCCTGATCGAACCGTTGCGCCGGCAGCTGGCCGACCCTGATCGCTCGGCCAAACGCCTCGCCGCCCTGTCGATAATCCTCTGGATGGGCGCGATCACCGCCGGGCGCCTGCTGGCCTACACCCACACCCGGCTGCTGGTCGATCTGAAGGCGCACTTCTGATGGATGTCGGGATCGCGCCCTGGGAGGCCTGGGTGCGGGCCGCCTGGCTGCACCAGTTCATTCTGGGCCACGCCAAGGCCTGGCCGGTGCTGGAGACCCTGCACTATTTCGGCCTTTCCCTGGTGCTCGGGACCATCTGCCTGTTCGACCTGCGCGTGCTGGGCTTCGCCAAGCCGGTTCCGGTCATGGCCCTGCACCGCCTGGTTCCCCTGGGCGTGGCCGGTTTCTTGCTGAACCTGGCAACCGGGATCTGCTTCTTTTTCGGCTATCCGGACCAGTACGCCTACAACAACGCCTTCCGGCTCAAGCTGGCGCTGATGGCTGTGGCCGGCGCCAATATCGCTCTGTTCTACGGGTCGGTATTCGGCGGGCTGAAGACGGTCGCGCCCGGGGCCGAGGCGCCGCGAGCCGCCAAGCTGCTGACCGCGGTGTCGCTGTTGTGCTGGATCGGCGTCCTGGTCTGCGGCCGCCTGCTGACCTTCTTCAGGCCGCCGTTCTTCCACTGACGCTGACCTTCCAGGACTGGCGTCAGATCCTCAATTCACGCCGCTCACATAGGCGGCGAGATCGGCGATGTTCTGCGACGAGGCGCTGAAGGTCGGCATGGGCCGGTGCGGACTGATGAGGCCGCGCGCCAGAATTTCGTCGAGGGTCTGGCCCGGATGGAGCCGGCCGAAGTCGCCGAATCGCGGCGCGCCCTGGACAGGGCTGAACGGCTGCCCGCCCACCGCGTGGCACTGGGCGCATACGCGCCGCGCCAGGAAGGCGCCGCGGCTGGGGGACGCCTGCGAAAGCGGTTCGCTCGCGCAGCCGCCCAGGCCGATCAGAGCGGCGAGAATCAGCCCCGCTCCCGGCGCCCGATGGCGTGGCTTGGGGTTCATGGCGTGTGCGTGAGTACAAGCAGGACAACGATGTAGCCAAGGATCAGGCCCAGGCCGATCACTATCCCCACCGCAAACGATCCCGGCAGGTCCTCGTCAGCGGCTTTCGGCGGAAGATCGTCTGGCAAATTGATCATGACATCTGGCCCGCGTCAGAACGGCTGCAGCGAGACGACCTTGAGGACATGCTCGCCGTCCGGACGGATCACCGAGATGTATTCGCCCGGCGTAAAGCGCTCCATATCGAAGCGGAACGCCACGTCGACCGACTTGGCCTCGTCGTCGAATTCAAACACCCACTGCGATTCGTCATTTCGGCGCAGGCAGCCGTGCGCCTTGAGCCCGCGAGAGGTCCGCGCCACAGTGCACAATTCGGGGAAGGCGTCCCAGCCGCTCTTGTCCAATGAGCCGTCGCTCTTGAGCGGAAGCACCAGGGTGTAGCGCTCGTCGTGCGATCCTGTCGGGTGAGCCCGCTCGCGTGCGGTGTCGAGGTGGACGATCTGGAAGTGGACTCGCGGGTGGGTCCGGATACGGGTCTGGTGGGCATGCATGACCGGCTTCCTCGTGGGCTGGATGGCGCTGGACGCAATCTAGGAAGCCGGCGGATCACCGCATTGCGTTCGATCAACACGGCCAGACGCCAAGTCAGCCGGATGCCTAGGCGGCCGGGTCGGCCCCTTCCAAGAGGTTCAACGCGGCGGCGGCGGCGGCCAGCAGGCCGGCGCAAGCCGCGCCGATCCACAGGGCGGCGAAGCCCAGATCGGAGAAGGCGCCGGCCCCGGCGACGGCGCCCGCCACCAGTCCGAGCCACAGCAGCAGGTGGGGAACCCAACCGAACACCGCTTCTCCGGCCAGGGCTCCGGCGATGCGCTGGCCAACCTTGACCAGGGTTCCGGTCATGTAGGTAACGCCGATGCTGACCTCGCCATTGCGCTCGAAGAAGGTGTTTTCAACGCCCATCGCCAGCGCCAGCATGGCGGTGGCGGGCACGACCAGACCGGCGGCGCCCAGGCTCGCCGCCGCGCCCAGGAGGGCGGCGACCACGACCAGGATCAAAGGTTGCCGGTACGCAGGGAGTCTCCGTCCAAAAAACGCGCCGCAGATGACGCCCAGCAGGAAGAGCAAGATCAGACCGACAGCGAAGCCCGCATCGGCGGAATGACGGGCGGCGCCTACCGCCAGCCGGGTCGAGTTTCCGCTCATGAACGATACGAAGAAGCCGGCGGACGCGAGGAAGCCGACGGCGTCCACATAGCCGGCCAGGGCCGAAAGACCGACCGCCAGCAGCTGCGTGCGCCGGCCATAGCCGATCAAAGCGAGAAGCCCACCTGGCGCCCGCAGACGATGATGGCGCCCCAGAACAGCAGCGACAGCGCGCCGGCCACGCGGGCGCCCGTCGCCGGCTTGCCGGTGTCCCATTTCGCCATGTTGCGCTGGGTCACCAGATGGAAGACCACCATGTTCAGCCCCGCCAGAGCCATGAACACGAACTTGGCGTTGAAGGCCGGCAGGGCGATGTAGTCAGCCGCCCGCGAGGTGAACAGCAGCGATCCGCTGGCTACCGCCAGGCCGAAGGCGGCCCAGGTCCAGGGCAGCATGCTGTGGATCAGGGCGCTCGCCGGCCGGCCTTTGGAGGCCCAGCCGAGCAGGCGCAGATCGACGATGGCGATGGACCCGAGCACCACTGCAAGGGCGAAGACATGGATCGTCTCGATGGTCGGGAACATCCAGGTGGATTCGGTGATGGTGATGCCGACGACGGACGCCTGCAGCGTCTCAAAGATGGCGGGAACGGTCATGGCCGGAACCTCGGTGTTCTGATGAAAAGGGAAATCGGCTGGAGGGCCTCGGCCTATGGCCCGTAGGCGATCCAGCGGCCGGCGACGACGATCAGCGCCCATAGCGCCAGGGACGCACCGCCGATCAGCTTGGCGCGGCCCCGCATGTCGGGCCTGGTCCAGCGATCGGGATGCCGATGCACGGCCTTGGCCAGCATCCAGGTCAGGATGCAGACCGCGACCACAGCGGCCATCTTGATCTGGAAATAAGGGTTCAGAAGCGCCCGTTTGGGTTCGGCGACCATCAGCAGCAGACCTGTCATCAGCAGCGTCAGCACGCCCCATCCGACGGAGGGCAGGAAGCGGGCGGTCATCCGCTGCAGCGGCTGGTCGCGGTCGGTCACGCCCAGCAGGCGCATGTCGACGACGGCCGCGGAGGTGAACACCAGGGCCAGGGCCATGATGTGGACGGACTGGATCACGGGAATGGTCCAGTTGGTGTTCTGCATGAATTGACTGAGCGAGGTGCGCTCGACGGCGTCTAGGAAGGACATGAAGGGCTCCGGTTCAGACGGAAGGGTCACTTGCGTTGCGACCAGACCGAGACAAATCCCAGGGTCGCGCCGAAGGCGGCGAACAGGGCGATGACCAGCATCAGGAAGGGGTGCACCGCGCCTACTCCACCATGTCGAGCAGGGCCGCGCGGTCGCGCAGTACGATCCGGCGCGAGGTCGGGATGTAGATCATCCCATCGACCTGCAGCTGGGTGAGGGTGCGCGAGACCGTTTCGATGGTCAGGCCCAGATAGTCGGCCATGTCCTGACGCGACATCGGCACCTCCAGGGTGCGCGGGTTGCCGGCGCGCTCCGACAGGTCCAGCAAAAGGCTGGCGACCCGCTCGCAGGCGCTTTTGCGGCCCAGCAGGACGACGTGGTCCTGGGTGCGTTGCAGACCCTCGACGGTCAGCTTCAGCAACTGGCGGGCGATGTCGTTGTCCTGACCGGCCAGGCCGGCGAGGCTGATGCGCCGCGCGATCAGCACTGTGGAGTCGGCTATGGCCTCGGCGCTGGTGCGGTGTTCCTCGCCCGCCTCGATGCCGAAATAGCCGCGGGCGAAGTGGAATTCATCGATCTGGCGGCGACCGTCGCGCAGTATGCGATAGGTGCGCACCGCGCCCGACAGCACCTTGTAGACGTAGATCGCCGGCTCACCCTCGCCGAAGATCTCTTCCTCGCGGGCATAGCGAATCTGCACCCCGTCGAAGGGCGAGGTTCCGCGGCTGTCGCCAAACACCGCGGCGGCGGGCGTCTCAATCAGTTGGGCATCGAACGGCATGGGGAAGTCCCTCTCGATCTATAGGCCAAGGCTAGTCGGGAGGGCCGCGGCGGGACATTCAGGGCGGACGCATAAGGGGAACTACCTAGGCCGAAGCCTCGCGGTGTTGCGTTGGATCAAGGACGCGGCCGGCGCGGCCCTGTCTAATGGCGACAATGAGCATTCCGCCCGCCCCCGTTGTTCAACATGACGTCCGCCCTGCGCCCCGTCCGTGCGTGCTGGTTCTTGAGAACGACGTCGCCCTTCTCAGCGCCCTGGAATTCGCGCTGGAGGCGGAGGGCTATGACGTGCGCGCGTTCTCCAACCAGATGCAGTTGCTGTCTGGCCAGGACATCGTCTCAAGCGCCTCGTGCCTGGTGGTCGACTATCGGCTGAGCCCGCTGAACGGTCTGGAAGTCTTCGCCCTGCTGCAGAGCCGAGGCATGAAGGCGCCGGCGATCCTGATCACCAGCAGCCCGGACACCCAGTGCATCGAGGATGCCGCGCGGCTGGGTGTCGAGCTTGTGGAAAAGCCGCTGCTGACCGACGCCTTGAGCCGCAAGATCGCCGAGATGATCGGCGCCCGCAGCCTGCACTGACCTCAAGCTTTGCGGGCGCTCTCCGCCGCCATGGCCATGCGCACCAGGCCCGCCAGGGAGTCGGCCTGCATCTTGAGTGCTAGACGCGGCGGCGCACGACGGCGTGGTAGATCAGAAGCACCACGATGGAGCCGATCACAGCCACGAAGATGCTGTAGATGTTGATCCCGGTCGCCGTCGAGTGGCCGAAGAAATTGAAGATGAAGCCGCCGACAATCGCGCCGACGATGCCGAGCACGATGTCCATCACCACCCCTTCGCCGGTCTTGTTGACGATCTTGCTTCCTATGAAGCCCGCGATCAGGCCGACGACGAGCCAAGCTAAGATTGACATGAGAGCCTCCCAAGAGCGCTGATTGCGCTCGGTAAGAAGCCGCACCTGCCGGCGCTGTTCCGAAACCGGCTGGAGAATTTGGGCGCTAGCAACTCGACGTCCAAGCCCAGCCGTTTCCTGTTCGGCCCACTCCCATTCACCGATCCAGACCACGTTGCCCGGCACGCTCAGGAAGCCGCGTCCGACGCCAATCGAAGCTTGTGCCAGCGTCGGGGCGTCGGGGCGTCGGGCTGTAGATAGCCGATCTGGCTTGCAGAATGGACTTCGCGTCTTCGACCGCCTGCTGTTCGGTCACGCACTCCATTTCGACCGCTTCGGATGGCTCGCCGTTAATGCGCACCACGAATGTCAGGTCCACCATGACGTCGTTGCCGGGTGTTACCGTCTCCTGGGAGGGAGCGGTTCCAACGGCATGCGAGGCATGGCGGTTCCGGCAGCAGTCATGGGTTCCTACCCAGATTCTTTCGCCCAAGGGCAGAAGCACCATGCTCGGAGCGCTGTACGCTCCAGGGACTCGGCGGCGAGCTGACTGGATGGAACCGTGGGGCGGCGAGGCGGTTTGTTGCGCGCCATCTGCCTTCGCGCCATCCATTCCGAGCTCTTCATGAAAATTCGAGCGGGCTACAGCATAACCTTCGACAGTGCGGCGTCGACGCCGATCAACCTCATGCTGAGCGTGCATCCTGAACGCCGCGCCGATCTGATCACCCCAGACGTCTGCGCGCCGGATACGGATTGCCGGATCGACACCTTCAACGACAGCTTCGGCAACTTGATTACGCGGGTGCTGGCCCCGCCGGGCCCGGTGACCTTCAGCTCTGATTTCCTGATTATGGACGATGGTTCGCCAGACCCGGCCGCGCCCGCCGCCCGCCAGCTCCCCATCGACGATCTGCCAGGGGATACGCTGCAGTTCCTGTTGGCGAGCCGCTACTGCGAAACTGACGAACTGAGCCCTATGGCGTGGTCCCTGTTCGGACACATCAACCCGGGGTGGGATCGGGTGCAGGCCATCGTCGATTGGACCCACCAACGCCTAGGCTATGATTACAAGCGCGCACGACCGACCCGAACCGCTCGCCACGCGCATGACGAACAGACCGGGGTCTGCCGTGACTACGCTCACCTCGCCATCGCCCTGTGCCGCTGCATGAACATCCCGGCGCGCTATTGCACTGGCTATCTCGGCGACATCGGCGTGCCGGCTTTGCCGACGCCAATGGATTTCCATGCGTGGTTCGAGGCGTATCTGGACGGCGCCTGGTACACCTTCGACGCCCGCCACAACGCACGGCGGATCGGCCGCATCCTCATTGCACGCGGCCGGGACGCTGCCGACGTGGCGATCAGCACGACGTTTGGCACGACATGGCTGACGCAGTTCAGCGTCACGACTGAGGAAGTTCATGAGCAGGCGGTTCTGTTCGCCGCGGAATAGCGAAGCTCACGGCAAGCGCCTAAGCCTCCAGCTCGATGTCCCAGTACAGGTAATCCAGCCAGCTTTCGTGCAGGTGGCCGGGCGGGAAGCGGCGGCCGTTGTCCTGCAACTCGTAGCTGGAGGGGCGCTCGGGGTGGCGGCGCGGATGCATGTGCGCCTCGCGTGGGGTGCGGCCGCCCTTGTCCAGGTTGCAGGGCGCGCAGGCGGTGACGATGTTCTCCCAGGTGGCGCGCCCGCCGCGCGAGCGCGGGATCACATGGTCGAAGGTCAACTCGTCCGGCGAGCCGCAGTACTGGCAGGCGAAGGCGTCGCGCAGGAACAGGTTGAAGCGGGTAAAGGCTGGCGGCCGCTCCTGCGGCACATAGTTCTTCAGCGCCACGACGCTGGGCAGGTTCATCTCGAACGAGGGTGAGCGGACCACATGGTCGTAGGTGGAGATCACGTCCACCCGGTCGAGGAACACCGCCTTGATCACTTCCTGCCACGGCCACAGCGACAGCGGATAGTAGGACAGCGGCCGGAAGTCGGCGTTCAGCACCAGGGCCGGCGCGCCGGACGGCGGGAGCTTAAGCACCTGCATGGCAGGCCCTCCCGGCATTGGGTTGTTGGGGGTAAGCGACAGGCCTGAAGACGGGTCTCCTTGCACTCAGCTTGGCCGGCCAGAATCAGGGGCCGTCTCTAGACGTTCGATCTATACGGAGGATTCCGCAACAGGCGCGTGACGGCGAGGTTGGGTTATGGTCGACGCATGACCTTCACGACACGGTTCGCGCCGTCGCCCACCGGCTATCTGCACAAGGGGCACGCCTTCTCGGCCCTGACCGCCCATGCCGCCGCCCGGGCCGCGGGCGGGCGCTTCATCCTGCGCATCGAGGACATCGACGCCACCCGGGCGCGGCCGCAGTTCGACGCCGCCATCCTCGAGGACCTGGCTTGGCTCGGACTGGATTGGGAAGAGCCGGTGCGCCGCCAGTCACGGCACATGGCCGACTATGAGGCCGCTCTCGACTGTCTGCGCGAGGAAGGGTTGATCTACCGCTGCTTCCGCACCCGGCGCGAGGTGCTGGACGAGATCGGCCGCGCGCCGCACGGGCCGGGCGAGGGGACGTCGGGCACGGTCTTCCGCGGCGCGCCCCTGGCGTCGGCAGACGAGGCGCGGCGGCTTGAGGCGGGGGAGGCGTTCGCCTGGCGGCTATCGCTCGACGCGGCGGCCGGGTGGCTCGGCGAAAACGGCTGGGAGGCCCTGACCTTCCACGAACAGGGGCGCGGACCTCAAGGCCAGCACGGCATCCTGCAGGCCCGGCCCGAGCAGGCCGGCGACGTGGTCCTGGCGCGAAAGGATGTCGGGGTCGCCTATCACCTGGCGGTGGTGGTCGATGACGCCCTGCAGGGGGTCGATCATGTGATCCGCGGCGAGGATCTGCACGAGGCGGCCCATATCCAGCGCCTGTTGCAGGCCCTGCTCGGTTTGCCGACCCCGGCCTATCGCCACCACGGCCTCTTGATGTCCGACGCCGGCCAGCGCCTGGCCAAGCGCGACAAGGCCGAGACCTTGCGGGATTTGCGGGCGCGCGGCGTTTCGCCTGAAGCGCTGCGGGCCGAGCTGGGTTTCGACCCATGAAAAAGGGCGCCGGCTCTTTCGAACCGGCGCCCCCATCTTATGCGATCCTTGGAGCCCTAGAGGGCTTGCAGGTTCACCGCGGCGGTCTTGCCGCGTTCGTTCTGCAGTTCAAAGCTCACCCGTTGACCTTCGTTCAGGCCGCGCAGGCCGGCCTTTTCGACCGCGCTGACGTGGACGAAAACGTCCGTGCCGCCGTCTTCAGGCTGGATGAAGCCGTAACCCTTGGTGGTGTTGAACCACTTCACGGTTCCAGTGGACATATCGCTGTCTCCTCAGACTAGCCATTCCAGTTTCACGGTCGCCGCCGATGCGGCCCGTACAATCGCAATTCTGGGGTAGCGGCTCGACGTCAGAGGGGTTTGGAAGCCCTCTATAGGAAGATAGCGAGGCCAAGAACTCGGATTGCTGGCCGAAGAGAAACCCAAGGCGCCGGTTTCGGTCAACCGGAAATGCGGTCAGCCCTTTTCCGCCAGCACCGTGTCCATCACCTTCTTGGCCTGTTCGGTGGACCAGTCGGCGCCGCCGCTGAGGCGCGCTCGCTCGCGGCCCTGGCGGTCGTAGATCAGGGTGGTGGGGATGCCATCGGCGCGCGGATTGAGCGCGAAGGGCAAGGCGAACTTGGGGTCGTTGTAGAAATCCAGGCCGCCGTGGCTTTTGAGGAATTCCTTGGCCGCGGGGCCTTCCTCGGGCCGGTCGACGCTGATCGCCACCACCTTCAAATCCTTGCCGGCGTAGTCCTTGGCCAGCTTGGCCAGGCTCGGCATCTCTTCCTTGCACGGGCCGCACCAGGTGGCCCAGAAGTTGACCACCACCACCTGGCCCTTCAGATCGCCCAGATGCATGGCTTTTCCGTCCGGTCCGATGAACTCCGAGGTCGGCTGGCCGCCCGGCGCGGCGGGCACCGCCAGCTTGGCCATGGGTCCCGTCGCCAGGGTCTTCAAATCTGCGGGTTTGGAACAGCCCGAAATCATGGCGTATAGGACCGCCGCTAGGGTAAGCGTGACCACCCTCGCCGCTTTCGCTTGTCCTTTTACCGGCTCTGCTGGACTGATCTTCATATGACCGACGACGCCTCCAAAACCACCGCAGACGGCCAGACCATGTGGGGTGGCCGCTTCTCCGCCAAACCGGCCGAGCTGATGCAGGCGATCAACGTCTCCATCAGCTTCGACCGCCGGCTGGCGCCGCAGGACCTTGCCGGGTCCCGGGCGCACTGCGCGATGTTGACCAAGGCGGGCGTTATATCAAGCGCCGATGGCGCCAGAATTCTTGAGGGCCTTGATACTATTGAACAGGAGATGGCCTCCGGCGCCTTCCCGTTCCGCGACGAATTCGAAGACATCCACATGAATGTGGAGGCCCGGCTCAAGGAGCTGATCGGCGAGCCCGCCGGCCGGCTGCACACCGCCCGTTCGCGCAACGACCAGGTCGCGGTCGACTTCCGGCTGTGGGTGCGCGAGGCGTGCGAACGGTCGGCGGCGCAGCTGCAGGCGCTCCAGCGGGCGCTGCTGGCCAAGGCCGAGGTCAACGCCGACACCATCATGCCCGGCTTCACTCATTTGCAGCCGGCCCAGCCGGTCACCTTCGGCCACCATCTGATGGCCTATGTCGAGATGTTCGGCCGCGACGCCTCGCGTTTCGCCGACGCCCGCGCGCGGATGAACGAAAGCCCGCTGGGCGCCGCCGCCCTGGCCGGCTCGCCGTTCCCGATCGACCGGCACATGACCGCCAAGGCCCTCGGCTTCGACGCCCCCACCGCCAATTCGCTGGACAGCGTCTCGGCCCGCGACTTCGCCTTGGAAGCCCTGGCCGCCGCCTCTATCTGCTCGACCCACCTGTCGCGCTTGGCCGAGGAGATCGTGCTCTGGGTCACGCCGCAGTTCGGCTTCATCAAGCTCACGGACGCCTTCACCACCGGCTCCTCGATCATGCCGCAGAAGCGCAACCCGGACGCCGCCGAGCTGGTGCGCGCCAAGGTCGGTCGCATCCTCGGCTCGCTGGTCAGCCTGATGACGGTGATGAAGGGCCTGCCCTTGGCCTATTCCAAGGATATGCAGGAAGACAAGCAGCCGGTGTTCGAGGCTTTCGACAGTCTGTCCCTGGCGCTGGCCGCCATGACCGGGATGGTCCTGGACCTGGAGCCTGAGCGCGAGCGCATGGCCGCCGCCGCCGGGGCCGGTTTCTCCACCGCCACCGACCTGGCCGACTGGCTGGTGCGCACCCTGAACATGCCATTCCGTCAGGCTCACCATATAACGGGGGCCGCCGTGAAGCGGGCCGAGGGTCTGGGCGTTGATCTGCCGAACCTGCCTTTGGCCGAACTGCAGGCGCTCGATCCGGGCATCACGGCCGAGGTCTACAAGGTGCTGACGCCCGCCGCTTCGGTCGCCAGCCGCACCAGCTACGGCGGCGCCGCGCCCGCCCAGGTCCGCGCGCAAATCAAGCGTTGGAAGGAACTCCTGCCATGACCCGCCGTCTCCTGATCCCCGCCGTCCTGCTGGCGACCCTGGGCCTGGCCGCCTGCGGCAAGCAGGGCCTGCTGGAGCGCCCTGCGCCCCTGTTCGGCGAGAGCGCCCGCGCCGAATATTTCCGCGCCCAGCGCGCCGCCGCCCGCGCCAACGGCGAGAGCAACGTCAACCAGAGCGCCACCTCGCAGACCAACGGCGACCTGACCCAGGCGCCCGATGGCGGCTCCAAGGACCCGGCCCTGCGCCCCATGCGTAGCGACCCCCCGGTCGGGATGCAGTCCGGCCCGTTCGGCACGCGCTCGATGAGCGGCGTCCTGCCCGATCCCTTCGCCGACCCCAACCGCACCCCGCGATGAATTTCTTCGACGTCAGGGACGGCGAGCTGTGGTGTGAGGACGTGCCTCTGCGGCGGATCGCCGACGAGGTGGGCACGCCGGTCTATGTCTATTCCACTGCCACCCTGGAGCGGCACTACACGGTGTTCCGTGACGCCTTCGCGCGGCGCAAGGTGCTGGTGGCCTATGCGGTGAAGGCCAATCCCAACCTGTCTGTGCTGAAGACGCTGGCCAGGCTCGGCGCCGGCGCCGACACCGTGTCGGAAGGCGAGATCCGCCGGGCGCTAGCCGCAGGCGTGCCGCCCGACCGCATCGTCTTCTCCGGCGTCGGCAAGACCCGCCGCGAACTGGCCTTCGCCGTCGAGATCGGCGTGTCCGAGATCAATGTGGAGTCCGAGCCCGAGCTGGACCTGCTGTCCGAGGTTTCCGAGCTTCTGGACGCCAAGCCCGCCATCACCTTCCGCGTCAATCCGGACGTGGCGGCCGGCGGCCACGCCAAGATCGCCACCGGCAAGAGCGACAACAAGTTCGGCGTGTCCTTCTCCGAAGCCGAGCGGCTCTACGCCAAGGCCTCGGCCGACCCGCACCTCAATCCGATCGGCGTCTCCTGCCACATCGGCAGCCAGATCACCGACCTGGCCCCCATGAGCGAGGCCTTCGCCAAGATGCGCGGGCTGGTGGAGAAGCTGCGCGCCGGCGGCTTGCATGTGGAGCGCCTGGACCTGGGCGGTGGCCTCGGCGCGCCCTATTTCGATAGCCCCGATCCGCCCGAGCCGGCCGAATACGCCGCGGCGGTCGAGAGCGTGCTGGAAGGTCTCGACATCGAACTGGTGTTCGAGCCCGGCCGCGTGATCTCGGCCAATGCGGGCGTTCTGCTGTCACGGGTGATCCATGTCCACGAACGGCCCGAGGGCCGCCGCTTCCTGGTGGTCGACGGCGCCATGAACGACCTGGTCCGCCCGGCCATGTACGACGCCTTCCACGACATCCGCCCGGTCGAGACCCCCCGTCCGGGCGCCAATCTGTCCGCCTACGACGTGGTCGGGCCGATCTGCGAGACCGGCGACACCTTCTGCCGCGACCGCGAACTGCCGCCGCTCAACGCGGGCGATCTGGTTGCCTTCATGACCGCCGGCGCCTACGGCTCGGCGATGTCGAGCGAGTACAACACCCGCCCGCTCGTGCCCGAGGTGCTGGTGCGCGGCAATACCTACGCCGTGGTGCGGCCCCGCCCGACATACGAGGAGATGCTGGCGCGCGAACCTTTGGCGCCCTGGCTTTAGCGTCCGCGCGCTGCGTCATGACCGGACAACTTCAAAAGTCCGCAGCATAACTGTAACAAAACCGACACACGAACCTCATATCTGACGGCCAAGACAAGCGTTGCGGTCATTGCCCGAGCATATCTGGGCGATCCGCCGTGGTCGGATAAAAATACCTGCCGGATAACGGCGGAAATAACCTTGATATCTAAAGCAAAAGACCTGCGTTCGCAGGCTGCTTCGCCGTGCCTGTTTGAGAACGACTTCCGGGGATTGATAAAATCATGAACACCAAGAAATTCTACATGAATAGCGCTGCCCTGCTGGCGTGCGCCGGCCTGATGCTGGGCGCCTCCGCCGCCCGCGCCGCCGAAGTCGCCGAAACGGCCGTGGCCGACACCGGGCGGATCGAGGAAGTCCAGGTGTTCGCCCGCAAGCGGTCCGAGAACGTGCAGCAGGTGCCGGTCACCGTTCTCACCAGCCAGCAGATGGCCCGTCAGAACCTGGTCAGCTTCACCAACTTCCAGTTCAAGTTCCCCGCCTTCTCGGTCTACCTGACCAACCCCAAGCAGCTGAACCTCGGCATCCGCGGCATCCGCGGCATCGGCAACAACGGCTTCAACACTGACGGCATCGACGGTTCGGTCGGGGTGTTCGTCGACGGCGTCTATACCGGCCGTCCCGGCATGGTGTCGGGCGACTTCAACGACATCGAGCAGGTCGACCTGCTGCGCGGCCCGCAAGGCACCCTGTTCGGCAAGAACACCACCGCCGGCGCGGTGATCATCAACACCAGGAAGCCCAGCTTCACCCCCGAGCTGAACCTCGAGGCCAGCGGCGGCAGCTACGCCTACCAGCAATACAAGTTCAGCGCCTCTGGCCCGGTGATCGCCGACAAGGTCGCGGTGCGCCTGTCCGGCTACTACAGCAACATGGCGGGCACCTATCCGAACATCTATCCGGGCGGCGCCGACGCCAACGCGCGCCAGGGCTAGGGCGTGCGGCTGCAGGTTCTCGCCACCCCCACCGAACAGTTGAGCTTCCGCCTGATCGCCTCGGTCGGCAGCCAGAACTTCAACACCATCGGTCCGGTGACCCTGTCGGTCTACACGCCCACGGCCTTGCAGGCGCGGATGGCGGCGGCGGGCTACACCCTCTACACCGGCGGCAACGCCTCCAACCGCCAGGTCAACATCAACTCGACGTTGAACGCGGTCACCCACTCCAACTTCGTCAGCGGCCAGTTCGACTACGACCTCGGCGGCAAGGGGGCCCTGACCGCGATCAGCGCCTATCAGGCGTGGGGCTGCTACACCAACAACGACAACGACTACACCCAGCTGGACGCCCTGCGCGACTATGGCTCGTGCAATACCGAGCGCCAGTTCTCGCAGGAGCTGCGCTGGGCCTCGCCCAAGGACAAGCCGGTCGAGGCCGTGGTCGGGGCCTTCTATTCGACTCAGCACGTCGACGTGGATTCCCGCGTCCAGTTCGGCAACCAGTACAACATCTGGGCGGCCAACCCCTCGGCCACCGTCTTTCCCAACGTCGGGACCCAGACCTGGGCCCAGGGCGCCTACATCGGTAAGCTGACCGGCTTCGGCATCTCCTCCCACGCCAACTTCAACACCACCACCAAGGCCATCTTCGCCAACGCCAACTGGCATCCGGACGCCGAGCGTAAGTGGGCGGTCGACTTCGGCCTGCGCCAGACCTGGGAAGACCGCAACATGGACTACCTGGGCAAGGTCGCGTCCAATCCGGGCGGCCTGACCCAGGCCCAGATCAACGTCATGTCGGCTTCAGGCGCCAACGCCCAGCTGGGCAATGCGCAGGACGCGATCGTCGACGTCTCGCTGGGCGGCCAGGCCAGCCTCAGCTACCGCATCACCCCCGACGTGATGGCCTATGTCTCGGCCGCGCGCGGTCACAAGTCGAAGGGCTTCAACCTGCTGCCCGAGAACGCCACCAACCCCGATCCGGGCGTGCTTCTGGCCATCGCCCACGGCGGCACCCAGGACATCCTCGGCGAGACCGCCGACAACTTCGAAGGCGGGATCAAGAGCGAGTGGTTCGACAAGCGCCTGCTGCTCAACGCCACCGTCTTCCACACCCTGGTCACCAACGCCCAGGCCAATGAGTCCATCGGCGTCGGCAACACCGCCACCAAGTTCCTGGCCAACGTCGGCAAGGAGAAGTCGGTCGGCATCGAGCTGGAGGGTGAGGCCTGGGTCCCCGGCGGCATCCACCTGAAGGGTTTTGTCGGCTATGACGAGGCGACCTACGCCTCCTTCACCAACTCGGTGTGCCCGGCGCAGTCGACGGCGCTGAGCTGCGACCTGACCGGCCGTCAGGTGGCCTGGGCGCCCAAGTGGACCACCGACTTCACGGTCGACTATTCGCACCCGATCGCTGAAGGCGTGAACGGCTACGTCGTGGCCGACGTCAATTGGCGCTCGGAGCAGAACACCACCATCACCCTGGACCCGGCGGCCCAGATCAACGGCTACGCCCTGGCCTCGTTGCGGGTCGGGGCCCTGCTGCGCCACGACACCGTGGACCTGCAACTGTGGGTCGAGAACCTCGGCGACACCAAATATTACATCAACCTGCTGGGCCTGACGAAGGCGACCGGCATCGTCCAGGGCTACCCCGGCAACCCTCGCACCTTCGGCGGCACGGTCAAGGTGCGCTTCTAGCTCCTGGCCTGGAACACCATGCTGAGGATCACCGGCGCGTCGGGCACCACCTTGCCCTTGTCCTGCGCCGGCTTGACCTCGCTCAGCGCCACGATCTTCTTGGCCGCCTCGACGAAGGCCGCCTGGGCCGCCGGTATCGGCGAGACCAGGTTGCAGTCGTGGACCTGGCCGGTCGCGCCGACCTTGCACTTGAGATCGACCACCAGGTTCGCGGCCAGGGGCTGGTCGGGGATCATGGGTCTGATCGTGCCGAAGCCGGGGCCGGACACTACCTTGGGCGCGGTGTCGAAGGTCATCAGGTCCAGGTCCGAGACCCCCATCTTGCGGTAGCGGTCGATCACGGCCGGATCCATCTTGACCGCCTCCACCTTCTTCAGGTTGCCGCCGGCCTCGCCGATCGCCTCCAGGCTCAGGCCCAGGCCGAATTCGGCGTCGGCGTCGGCCGGGTTCTCGCTGAGCAGGATCTGATAAGTTTGGCGGGCCGTGGACAGGCCCCCCGACTTCAACCGCAGGAACGCCATCTGGCGGCGCAGGGCGGCGTCTTTGGGCGCGGAGGCGAGGGCCTGTTTACAGCCGTCGATTCCCTTGGCCGGATCGGCCGAGGTCATGCAGACCTGGGTCGGCGTCAGTTCGGGCGGGCCCTTTTTTTCGCAGGCCTCCATCGCCAGAGCCGCCAGTGCGAGCGCGCCAAGGCGCATGGCGGTTTGACCGCCTTTGAACAGCGTCATTCTTGTAGCCCCCGGGCGTTTCCCCACGGTGGAGCTAGCGCTCAAATCAGCCTTATGGGAAGGGCCGCTGTTTTCAGTCCCGGTTTCAGTCCATGACCCCGACATAGGGCAGGCCGCGCCAGGCGCCTGCGGAGTCCATGCCGTAGCCCACCAGATAGCGCGGCGGCGCCTCCCAGCCGACGAAGTCGGGCTGCAGGGCGCGGGGCTGCGGCCACGGCTTCCTGGCGAACACCACCGACAGGACCTCGGCCGCCCCGGCCTCGCGGGCGAAGCGCCCGGCCTCGCGCAGGGACAGGCCGGAGTCGAACACATCGTCGACCAGCAGGACCTGGCGCCCGGCTACCGGCCGTTGCAGCCCGGCGCGCACCTCGCAGCGGCCGCTGGAGGTGCGCTCGTCGCCATAGGACGCCAGCCACAGGGCGTCGAACTTCAGATGGCGCCCGCACAGGGCCAGGGCCCGGGTCAGGTCGGCGGCGAACCACAGGCCTCCGGTCAGCAGCGCCACCGCGACGGTGTCGTCGGTGGTGCGCGGGGCGATCGCTTGGGCCAGGCGCTCGACATGCTGGGCGATGGCCTCGGCGGCCAGCAGCACAGGCGGCGCGGAGGTCACGGCGCCGTCCACTAATGATGCTCCGGTTTGGGAGCGTCGGGCGGCTTGGCCAGGGCGAAGGTCACGGCGATGTCCTGATAGCCGGCCGGCGGGTCGGCGACCCCCAGCGAGAAGGGCCGCGTTTCGCCCGGTTTCATCGGTGAGGCGGCGATCTGGATGATCTTGCGGTCCAGGGCGTGGCCGGCCTTATCGAAGATATCGACGCGGAAGGCGGGGACCGTCACCGGAGCCCCGGCCACGTTGCGCAGGACGCCGGTCACCGTCAGGGCCTTGTGGCCCTGGATCGTCGAGGGATCGGCGCGGACCTTCTCGATCAACAGGCCGGCGGCGTTCACCGGCAGGCCGACCTTGGCATAGGCGGTGGCGGTTCCGGGGAACAGGCGCGCCACCTGCTCGCGGAATACGGCGGCCAACACCAGCACCAGGGCCACCGCGCCGGCCAGTCCGGCCCAGACCGCGGCGTTGACGGTGGAGGCCTGCTTGGACTTGCGCTCGGCCTCGGCCTTCTTCTCACGCAGAATCTCGGCCCGGCGCAGGGCGGCGGGCGACACCGCGCCTTCAGCTTCGGCCGCGGCCTCTGCGGCGGCTTCGGCCTGCAGAGCGGCGGCGAAAGGATTGCGCGCGGGTTCGCCCTCGGCGGGCGCTTCGGCCTCGACGGATTCAGGCTTGGCGAACTCGCGCCAGGCGTGGCCGCATTGGGCGCACTTCACCTTGCGTCCGCCCTCGCCAATCTGGACGTCGGGCAGGAAATAGCGAGTAGCGCACTCAGGACAGGTCAGTATCATGGCTGGCGAATCGGAACGCTCCTGCACCCCGGCTATGGAGGTCGCCGATTTCTCTCATCATGTCCAGAAACCCGCGCCAGACCTCAAGCTTTCCCGACGCGGCGCATGACGCCGCCGCGCCGGCGCCGGTGCTCAGCTTCGCCGGGGTCAGCATGCGCTACGGCCGCGGCCAGGAGACCCTGCGCGGTGTCTCGTTCTCGCTGCAGCCGGGCTCGTTCCATTTCCTCACCGGCCCCTCGGGGGCGGGCAAGAGCACTTTGCTCAAGCTGATTTACCTGGCCGCGCGGCCCTCGCGCGGGCTGATCACCCTGTTCGGTCAGGACCTGGCCGTGCTGCCGCCGCGCCAGCTGCCGCACCTGCGTCGCCGCATCGGCGTGGTGTTCCAGGAGTTCCGCCTGCTGGACCATCTCAGCGCCTTCGACAACGTGGCGCTGCCCCTGCGCATCGCCGGCAAGAAGCCCAAGGCCTACCGCGACGACGTCGCCGAGCTGTTGTCCTGGGTCGGGCTCGGGCCGCGCCTGCACGCCATGCCCGCGACCCTGTCCGGCGGCGAGAAACAGCGCCTGGCCATCGCCCGCGCCGTGGTCAGCGGCCCCGACATCCTGCTGGCCGACGAGCCGACCGGCAATGTCGACGACGAGATGGCCCAACGCATCCTGCGCCTGTTCGTCGAGCTGAACCGCCAGGGCACGACGGTGCTGATCGCCAGCCACGACCGCGATCTGGTGGCCCGTTCCGGTATGCCCGAGTTGCGCCTGGAGCAGGGACGGCTGTTCGATCCGGCCGCGGACTCCAGGATGACGCCCGAATGAGCGCCGAAGCCGCCCAGTCCTTCCTGCGCCGATGGACGCCCGGCCCGCTGATGCCGCGAGGCGACGTACGCGACGCCAGCCTGGTGTTCGTGATCGCGGTGCTGTGCTTCTTCGCCTGCCTGGCGGCGCTGGCGGCCCTGGCGGCCGACCGCGCGGCGGGCGGTTGGGCGGCGCAGCTGCAGGGTTCGGCCACGGTGCTGGTGCGCCCCACCGGCGGCGAGAGCGTCGACGCCGCCGCCGCCCGCGCGGCCGAAGCTCTGTCGGGGGTGCGGGGTGTCAACGAGGCCGTCGCCCTGGAGAAGGACAAGGCCCTGGCCTTGCTGCAACCGTGGCTGGGCAAGGACGCTCTGGACGACGATCTGCCGGCCCCGCGCCTGGTGACCCTGGACCTTGACCCGATCGCCCCGGCCAGCGCGGCGGACCTGGGCGCCGCCTTGAAAGCCGCCAACATCGACGCCACGGTCGACGACCACAGCCTGTGGATCAAGGACATCGTCCGCGCCGGGGCCTGGGCCCGGGCCGCCGCCGTTGGGGTGTTCGCCCTGACCGCCCTGGCCGCCGCCGCCGTCATCGCCCACGCCGCCCGCGCGGTGCTGGCCGCCCGCCACGAGATCGTCGAGGTGCTGCACGTGTCCGGGGCCGAGGACCGCTTCATCGCCGGGCTGCTGCTGCGCCGGTTCGCCGCCATGGCCTTCGTCGCCGGCGTGATCGCGGCGGCGGGCGCGGGGGTGCTGGGCGCCGCCGTGCGGCTGGCCGGGGGCGGGGAGGGCCTGACCCCGCCCCTGCCGGTTGCCTGGATCGATCTGGCCGCGCTTTTGCCCTGTCCGCTGCTTGCCGCGGGAGTCGCGGCCCTGTCGGCGCGCTTCTCGGCCCTTGGCCTGCTGCGGGACATGTCCAATAAGGATTGGACATGAAAGCGCTCGCCGCCCTCCTGGTGATCGCGATGCTGTGGGCGACCGGCCTGTTCGCCTTCGCCTCGCGCATCGCCCACTCCACCCCGCCCGCCGATCCCGGCCGAGCGCAGGGCATCGTCGCCTTCACCGGACCCTCGCCGATGCGCATGACCGAGGCCATCGCCCTGTTGCAGGAGCGGCGCGGCGAGCGCCTGCTGATTTCCGGCGTCAACCGCATCAATACCCGCGACAGCATCCGCCGCGCCGCCCGCGCGGTCGCCGGGCCGGTCTACGACTGCTGCGTGGATCTCGGCTTCGAGGCGATGGACACCATTGGCAACGCCCGCGAAACCGCCGACTGGGCCCGCGCGCGCGGCTACGATCAGGTGATCGTGGTCACCGCCGACTACCACATGCCCCGCGCCCTGCTGGAGCTGAAGGGCTCCATGCCCAAGGCCAGGCTGACGCCCTATCCCGTGGCGACCGACGAAATGAACGCCCGCGCCTGGTGGCGCAACACCTTGCAGGCCCGCCGGCTGTGCCTGGAGTACACCAAATATCTGGTGATCCTGACGCGCGAACTGGTGCTGGGCCTGGGACCCAAAACGACATGATCCGTCTGCGCGCCATCCTCTACGGCATCTGGCTTTACGGCCTGACGGCCGTGCTGAGCATCGTCTTCCTGCCGCTGCTGCTGGCGCCCCGCAACGCGCTGCGGGCCGGGATCAGGGGCTGGTCCTGGCTGGCCATGTTCGGCTTGCGCTGGATCGGCGGCGTGCGGGTCGAACTGCGCGGGCAGCATCTGCTGCCGACCGGGGCCTTCCTGGTGGCGTCCAAGCACCAGAGCATGTTCGACATCGTGCCGCCGTTCGCCGTGATGCCCGACCCCATCTTCGTCATGAAGAAGGAGCTGATGGGCATTCCGCTGTTCGGCTGGCTGTGCCGCAAGGCGGGCATGGTCGCGATCGACCGCGGCGCCGCGGCCCAGGCCATGCGCCAGCTGATCGCCGACGCCCGCGACCGGCTCAGCGAGCCGCGCCAGCTGATCATCTTCCCCGAAGGCACCCGCCAGGCGCCCGGCTCGCCCCCTGACTACAAGCCCGGCGTCGCCGGCATATACCGCGATCTGGAGCTGCCCTGCGTGCCGGTGGCGACCAACTCCGGCGTGCATCTGGACGTCAACGGCCTAGTCAGGAAGCGCGGGGTGGTGGTGGTCGAGGTGCTGGAGACCATTCCGCCGGGGCTGAAGCGGGCCGACTTCATGCGTCTGCTGCAGGAGCGGATCGAAACCGCGTCTGACGCGCTGCTCAGGGAATAGCCCCTTAGCCCACCGCTATCTCAGGCTGCCGCGGAGGCCGAGCGGATCGCCGGCCGCCGTCTGGGTCGGCTTGGCCGCCGCTGTCTTGGCCGGCACCGGCTTGGCGCGCGGGGGAGACGGCGCGGCTGAAGCAACCACCGCCGCCGCAGACTTGGGCACCGCGGGGGTCGAAGCCTGGACCGGAGCAGGCGTAGGGGCGGCCGGCCTCGGCGCCGGCGGGGCTGAAGCCTGGACCATGGCAGGGGCGGCGGGTTTGGGCGCGGGCGGCGCCGCGGCCTGAACCACGGCGGGCGCGGCGGGCTTGGGCATGGCCCCCGCGGTGGCCAGGACCTCGGACGGCGGCGATGCCGTCCTGGCCGCCGGAGCAGCCGGGGCCGGCGGCGGGGCGGAGGCGACGATGGTGCGGGCCGCGGCGGCCGGGGCGGCGCCGCCGCGCTGCAGGTCGTCCTGAGCCAGGAACAGCAGGGCTTCGCAGGTCCGGGTCCCCTTGGCCGCGCCTTCGCCCTTGGCCGCTTCGGCCAGCACCTGGGCGGCGTTGGCCTTGCCCGAGAAGTAGTCGATCAGGGGCGCGGGCCAGATCTTGTGGTTGAGCTTGGCGGTGTTGGCCTCGAACTCGCCTCGGTCGTCGGTCCCCGACTTCAACCGGGCCAGGTGCAGCCAAAGGATGTTGTAGGGATCGTTGGTTTTCAGGCTGACGGCTATGGCCAGCTCTGAGGCGGCGGCGGGGTTCTTGCCCTGCACCAGCATCATCCGGCCGCGCGCCCAGTAGCCGAACTGGCCCTTGGGGTTGCGCTTGATCCACTCGTCATAGTCGGCGATGGCCAGGTCGAAACGGCCGATCTGCTCGTAGGCGTCGGCGCGGCTGGTGCGGTTGGTGCTGTCGGAGGGGTCGATCGACAGAGCCCGGGTATAGTCGGCGATCGCCTTGGCCGTGTCCTTCTTGCGGTAGCGATAGGCGTAGGCGCGCAGCCAGTAGGCTTCCATATCCTTGGCATCGAGCGCGATGGCGCGGGTCTCGTCGGCGATCGCCTTGTCGTCCTGGTTCTGGTTCAGGTAGGCGTGGCCGCGGGTGCGGTAGGCGAAGCCGTAGTTGGGCTGGCGCTTGATCGACTCGTCGAGGTCCTTCAAGGCCAGGTCGAGCTGGCCGGTATAGACATAGGCATGGCCGCGCTCGGCATAGAGGTCGGCGCCTTGGCCGCCCAGCTTGATGGCCTGGGTCAGGTCGTCGATGGCGTCGTCGAAGCGGTACTGATCCAGATAGATCGTGGCCCGATTGAAGCGGGCGTCGGGGCTGTCGATCAGCTTGAGCGACTCGTTCAGATCGTCGAGCGCGACCTCGGTCTGACCCTTGGTCAGATAGGCGCGTCCGCGCAGGTTCAGGGTCACCGCCTGGTTGGTCCGCGCCAGGCCGCCCAGGGTGATGGCGCGCGAGAACAGGGCGATGGCTTCATCGACCTTGCCGGCGATCAGGGCCTCGCGGCCGGCGTTGCCGTCGGTGATGCCGTCCGCCCGCGCCGTCGGGACGGCGATGGTCAGCGCAAGGCCCAGCGCGCAGGCGGCGGCGCTGCTCAGAAAGAGGGCGGTGCGGGACGCGGAAGGCTGTTTCAAAAGGTGAGTCTCATTTAAGCCGCAAGGTTAGGCCGCCCGGATTCGCTCGGCAACAGCGCGTCTTGGCGCAGGGCGGTTGACTCTCGCCCGGCATGAGAACAAATTAGGAACAAATCCGCCTCCCGCCATGAAAAACCTCATCCCCTCCTTCGCGACCCCCATCTTGACTGACGGCGCCTTGCCCGATCCTGTCCCCTTCGAAGAGGTGGCGGCGGCGCAGCCTCAGGACATGGCCTCGGCCATCGCTTTCGCCCTGTCGCGGGCCTTGCACCCATCCATGGACTCAAAAGTGGGCCGTCCCGTGGCGTTGATCGTCACCCCGGCGTTCCAGAATGAGCGTGGCCGGATGCTGGGCTGGGGGGCCGCAGGGCTGGGCCTGGCTCACGACCGTACGAGCCCGCCGTGTTCGTCCCCTACGACGGGGCCACACGCACCGCCTGCGGTCAGGGCCAGTCGGCCATGGGGCCGTTCTATTGCCCCGGCGACCGTCGGGTCTATGTCGACCTCAGCTTCTACCGCGAGCTGCGCGACCGCTTCGGCGCCCCGGGCGATTTCGCCCAGGCCTATGTCATCGCCCACGAAGTCGGCCATCACGTCCAGACCTTGCTCGGCCAGGATCGGGAAGCCGAGCGCGCCGCCCAGGTCTATGGCCGCAAGGGCGCCACGGGCTCCTCGGTGCGGGTCGAGCTTCAGGCCGACTGCTACGCCGGGGTCTGGGCCAACCGGGCCAACGCGACCCAGCACATCCTCGAACCCGGCGATGTCGACCAGGGTCTGGCCGCCGCCGCCGCTGTCGGCGATGACAAGCTTCAAAAGCAGTCTCAAGGGCGCGTTATGCCGGACAGCTTCACCCATGGCTCCTCGGCCCAGCGGGTCCACTGGTTCCAGCGCGGTTTCGAACGCGGCGCGCTGGAGGCCTGCGACACCTTCGGAACCGACGGTTTGTAGACGAAACCTCCAGATCGTCCGGACGAATTGTCCATGTCCGCCTTGCACCCCCGTCCCTAGACTCCTAATCTCGCCCCGTTGTTCTCCGGGGGGTCCCGCCACAGGGACTGAGAGGCCGCGCTGTTGGAGCGGCGACCCGCTGAACCTGATCCGGGTCATGCCGGCGAAGGGAGGGAACGAGCGTCTCGCGGCGCCGTAAATCCACCCATCGTCAGCGCGGTCCGTTGGTTTCGGAAGGGTCCGCCGTGAATATCCAGACACCGATTTCCAAGGTCGCCACGGGCGAACGCCCCGGCTCCAAGAAGGTCTATCAGAACGGCGTCGTCTGGCCGTACATCCGCGTCCCGTTCCGCGAGGTCGCGGTGCACCCCACGGCCAATGAGCAGCCGGTGACCATCTACGATCCGTCGGGCCCCTATACCGACCCGGACGCCTCCATCGACATCAACGCCGGCCTGGCCAAGACCCGCGAACCCTGGGTCGTCTCGCGCGGCGACGTCGAGATCGTCACCAACCCGCGCGACGTGAAGCCCGAGGACAACGGCTTCGCCAAGGGCGAGCATCTGGCCCCGCAGTTCACCGCCCCGCGCCGCGTCTACAAGGGCAAGCCCGGCTCGGCCGTGACCCAGCTGGAATACGCCCGCAAGGGCATCATCACCCCGGAAATGGAATACGTCGCCATCCGCGAGAACCTGCGCCGCCAGCAGGACGACGGCGCCATCCGCGACGGCAACGACTTCGGCGCCGAGATCCCCGACTTCTGCACCCCCGAGTTCGTGCGCAGCGAAGTGGCCCGGGGCCGGGCCATCATTCCCTGCAACATCAACCACACCGAACTGGAGCCGATGGCCATCGGCCGCAACTTCCTGGTCAAGATCAACGCCAACATCGGCAACT
This sequence comes from Caulobacteraceae bacterium, assembly GCA_947475845.1. Classification (GTDB taxonomy): domain Bacteria; phylum Pseudomonadota; class Alphaproteobacteria; order Caulobacterales; family Caulobacteraceae; genus BOG-938. Next base: position 48,007 of record CANJMO010000010.1, read on the forward strand.
CCGCCGTGCTGTCGTCGGTCGCCGACGAGGTCGACAAGATGGTCTGGTCGATCCGCTGGGGCGCGGACACCGTCATGGACCTGTCCACCGGCCGCAACATCCACAACATCCGCGACTGGATCATCCGCAACAGCCCGGTGCCGATCGGCACGGTGCCGATCTATCAGGCCCTGGAGAAGGTCAACGGCGTGGCCGAGGACCTCAACTGGGAGGTGTTCCGCGACACCCTGATCGAACAGGCCGAGCAGGGGGTGGACTACTTCACCATCCACGCCGGTGTCCGGCTCCCGTACATCCCGCTCACGGCCAAGCGCGTCACCGGCATCGTCTCGCGCGGCGGCTCGATCATGGCCAAGTGGTGCCTGGCGCACCACAAGGAGAACTTCCTCTACGAGCACTTCGAAGACATCTGCGAGATCATGCGCGCCTATGACGTGTCGTTCTCGCTGGGCGACGGCCTGCGTCCCGGCTCGATCGCCGACGCCAACGACGAGGCCCAGTTCAGCGAGCTGCGCACCCTGGGCGAACTGACCAAGGTGGCGTGGAAGCACGGCGTCCAGACCATGATCGAAGGCCCGGGCCACGTGGCCATGCACAAGATCAAGGCCAACATGGAAGAGCAGCTCAAGCACTGCCACGAGGCGCCGTTCTATACGCTCGGGCCGCTCACCACCGACATCGCCCCCGGCTACGACCACATCACCAGCGCCATCGGCGCGGCCATGATCGGCTGGTTCGGCAC
>CANJMO010000011.1 GCA_947475845.1 Caulobacteraceae bacterium
AACGAGACGCTCTTCCGCTCCCTGCCACATGCCCGGGCTGTGCTGGAAACCTGGCGGCGCGACTACAACGAGCAGCGGCCCCACTCCAAGCTCGGCTGGATGACGCCCAGGGACTACGCCCGCGCCATCAGCGGACCCGCCGGCGACCGCGCTGCGCAGCCTGGGGGCTCCGCGCGGACGCCTCTTGCCACCCACCTAAACCCAGGCTCAGATCAACCCAGGACTCTCGTTATGACTGGATGATAAATTGGGGGTCACGTCATCGCCTAGCTTAGCGAGGCGGACGCCGCGAGCCGACGCTCGGGTTCAGTTAAAGCGCGCCGTGTGAGCCGTCGCAGAGAGGCTCGTTCTTTGTCTGCTTACAGGCGCAGAAATAGACTGTCTTGGTCTCAGGGGCTTCCCACTTCATCGGGACGAGATCGGTGCCGTCCCTGCTATGGGCTCCATCGCAGAAGGGCTGCTTCTCCGATCGGCCACAGGTGCACCAGTAGTAGGTTTTGCCAGCCTCAACCTCGACGGGCATCGGCGCCTTGGCCGCAACAACAGGTTCACTCGACAACGGCAGGCTCCTGATCTCAATTTGCCGTCATGATCCGGCAGTTCGACAAATCTACTGTTCGTTCCTCGCTCGCTGCAACAGCAGCGATGGGCATGACCAGGATGACGACAGCCCTGGCTGTCCTGATCTGCGTCGCGCTGCCGCTCCCCGCCGCAGCCTGGGGCTCCATCGGCCACCAAGTCACCGCCCTGATCGCCTACGACCACCTGACGCCAGCGGCGCGCAAACAAGTCGACACTCTCCTAACAGCCGACCCCGACACCCTGACCCCACCTGACTTCGCCAGCCGGTCTGTGTGGGCCGATAAGTACCGCAACAGCCACCGGCAGACGGCAGCATGGCACTTCGCCGACAACGAGATCGACAAGCCCGACCTGGACGCGGCTTGTTTCGGCTTGCCCAGACTGTCGCCCGGCCAACTGGCCAGCCAGGGGCCCGCGAAGGACTGTGTGGTCAACAAGATCGAGCAGTTCCGGGCCGAACTGGCAGACCCGCATACGGCCCAGACCGAGCGGCTACTGGCGCTGAAGTTCCTAATCCACTTCGTCGGCGACCTGCATCAGCCGCTCCATGCCGCCGACCACAATGACAAGGGCGGAAATTGCGTACGCGTGGAGGCCGCTGGCGGCCACCGCGCCCCCAACCTGCACGCCTACTGGGACGGCAGCGTCTTGGAGCCCCTGGGGGCCTCACCGGCGGCCATCGCGGCCCAACTGGATGCCAACATCACCCCAGCCAAGGTGGCGGCCTGGAGCGCCGGCAATGTGCGGGCCTGGGCGATGGAGTCGTTCGAGTTAGCCAAGTCTGTGACCTACGACCTGCCGTCAAAGCCTACGTGCGACGAGTATGGCAGCGTCACCCTGTCGGCAGTCTACAGACAGCGGGCCGAGACAGTGGCTGGTGAGCAGTTAGAGAAGGCCGGGCTGAGGCTCGCAGCGATGCTCAACGGGGCCTTGGCGCGTTAGGCAGCCTGGGCGGCAAGGCCCGCCAAGCATTCGCGAAACTCAACATCCAAAAACGGCAGCCCATTTGTAAGGCCGATATGTAGGTATGCGGGTAGCCCCCCGTCGGGATCGATAGGGGGTGGGGGGCATCAGGGACAGCTATCCGATCCTGGAAGCCATAGCGTGAGGAGAACCCGTTACACGGGTCGGGGCTGACCTCGCGCTGATCCTAGTTGAGACGCTGAAGTGGCTGAAGGGTGCAGCATGCGTGCTCGTGGCGGAGGCGGGCGCGGTGGTGCTCTCGAATTGGCGCTAGCGGCCGCGCCCTCGCGGGCCCCATTCTCGTTTTGGGGGGCATATTGGTGGGTAGGATATAAAAATAGCCAAAATACGCAATGATTTCAATTGTAAGTGGCGGTGACGCAGGGATTCGAACCCTGGATACCCTTGCGGGTATGACGATTTAGCAAACCGTTGCCTTCAGCCACTCGGCCACGTCACCTGCGCTGTTTTGCGGGTTCGCCCCCGCCCTCGCCTTCCTGGATCGCTCCAAGGCCGCGAGGGACGCTCTCCATAGCCGAACCGATCCTGGGGGGCAACGCGAACGGGCGCCCTATTCGGTGATCTGGACGTTCTCCAGGCTCGGGTCGCTTTCGTGGATGGCCAGGATGTTGATGCCCACGCGGAATGTCCGGTAGCCGAGATCCTTGAGGAAGGCGTCGACCGCCCCGTCCTCGGTTTTGATCACTTCCACCAGCATCATCGGCCAGAAGGTCTTGATGGTTTCCAGCCCGCCGTTTAGGGCCTCGATCTCCATCCCCTCGACGTCCAGCTTGATCAGGTCCAGCCGTTCGAAGCCGAGGCCGTCGATGGTCACCAGATTGACCGAGGTTTTGGGCCCCGCCGCGTAGTCGACGGCCTGGCCGATGAATTCCGAACCCTCCGACCTCTGCTTGATCTCCAGGGAGCCAAAGCTGCTGGGCGAGGTGTAGTCGAGGTCGGGCACCTCGATCACGCCCTCCACGCCGCCCACGGCCGCGTGCAGCACCCGCGCGTTCAGGCAGTTGTTGATCGCGATGTTGCCGGCCAAGGCATAGTAGATGCGCTCCTGCGCCTCGATCCCGACCACCGTGCCCCAGCCGGTCATCATCCGCGCCCACTCCACGGTGTGAACCCCGATATTGGCCCCGCAATCCAGCGCCTGGACTCCGTCGCCGAAGTGCGCGCGGCGAAGGTTGAGCATCTGCAGGACCATGTCGAATACCTTCTTGTCTTTGGCCGCGCCTATCCAGAGCGGTACGCATCGACCCCCTTCATTACACAAGTTTGCCGGCCGTCCAGCCTGCGACGCACTGAAGCGGCGGCTTGACCGCGCTTGCATGGCGGTGTTTGCAGCGGCATGGCCGACGCCCCCGCCTTCGATCTGGACGCCTACCTCGCCCGTATCGGCTACGACGGCCCGCGCGAACCGACCCTGGCCACGCTGCGGGCGCTTCATGTCCTGCACCCAGACGCGATCCCCTACGAGAACCTGACCCCGCTGATGGGCGATCCGGTGCCGCTGGGGCTGGACGCGCTGCAGGCCAAGCTGATCGCCGGCGGGCGCGGCGGCTACTGTTACGAACAAAACGGGGTGTTCAAGGCGGCGCTACAGGCCCTCGGCTTCAAGATCACGCCCCTGGCCGCGCGAGTGCGCTGGAACATGCCGCCCGAGGCGCCGCTGCGCCCGCGCACCCACATGCTGCTTTTGGTCGACCTGCCCGAAGGACCGTACATCGCCGATGTCGGCTTCGGCGGCTTGGCCATCACCGCGCCCCTGCGCCTGGAGCCGCACACGCCGCAGCAGACTCCGCACGAACGCTTTCGCCTGACACCGATCGAGGCGGGCCTCTTCGAGCTGATGATCGAGCTGGGGCCGGGCGACTGGCGCGTCCTCTACCGCTTCGACCTGACGCCGCAACTGGACGTCGACTACGAGCAGATGAACTGGTTCAGCGCCTGTCATCCCTCCTCGCTATTCGTCGCCAACCTGATGGCCGCGCGGGCCGGGCCACACGGGCGGATGACCTTGTCCAACACCCAGTTCACCATGCGCCCCAAGGGTCGGCCGGTGATCGAGCGGACTTTGACGTCGATGGATGAGATCAGATCGGTCCTGACCGAACATTTCGGCCTGACCCTGCCGGGCGGCCTGGACCGGATCGGCCCGAAGCTCGGCCTCTAGGGCTGCTTCAGAACGGCTGGCAGCGGGCCGGATCCTGTTTGGCCATCTTGGTGCTGGCGTCCAGCGCGGTCTTCACGTCGCCCGGCGGCGGGCTGCCCATGTCGAACAGCATATAGGTGTGGTCGTCCATCACCACCCCGCCCTTGCCCAGCAGCCGCACCTCAAGGGTGTGGGCGCCGTCGGCGATACGGCTCAGGGCGGCGCTGGAATCGGTGTCGCGCCGGCCGTCCTGATAGTTGGAGGTGAACGGCACCGCCCCCAGGAAACTGGCCTTACTGACGCCCTGCGGCGGCGGCTGGTCGTTCAGTTGCTCGACGATCTGGGCGTACTGGTCCCAGGCGCGGATCGCCTCCTCGGCCCCGTCGACCACGATCTGGATCGAGGCGGTGGAGGAGCGGACGATATTGTCGCCGGTCACGGCGTTGAGGGTGATGATCGACAGCGGCCGCACGCCCGCCTTGTCACCCACCAGCGGATAGACGATGTGCACCATCGACGGCAGGTCGGGCCGCACGTTGGGCACCGCCCAGTGCACCTCGCCGCCCTGGACCATGCCGTCGTCGCTGACGTGCAGAGAAACGCTGATCGCCGGATCGGCGGCCTGAGCGGTGCACACCCGCTCGGCGTGGGCGGCGCTGGCAAGGCCAAGGCTGAGGGCGCAAGCGGCAAAGGCGACGGCGGGGGTACGCATCACAATCTCCTGCCCGAAGGCGGCTTGAGACGATTGTCCTCGCATGCGGCGCTCTTGTCGAGTGAAGCGCATCATCCTCAGTGATCAAGACCGTCTGATCACGGCGGTCCGCCGGGCGCCGTAGTCATAGTGCGCCTCGTCCAGATAGACGCGCACCTCGCACAGGATGTCGCCGTCCGCTTCTGCGGCCCACAAATAGCTGCGCGCAAGCTGCACGGTCAGGTTGCCGGGCGTAATGCCCTCATAGGCGTCGCCCCAGGGGATCAGGAGCGCCAGCTGGGCCCAAGGCATGCCGCTGGCCTGAGCCAGCTCTTCCTGCGCCAGGGCGTCGAGATCGTCGGCGGTGCTCATCCCACTGCTTATGGCCGCGACCCGCGCCGCTCTCAAGGCCCAGAGGCGTGACTCTCAAGACAGTGTCGGGCGCCACCGCCGCGCGTCTCGCACGTTCCCCTAGGGACGGCGTTCCAGCCGCCGCGAGGACAAGATCATGAACATGGAAATCGACATGGCCATCCAACTGATCGACCAGACCGCCTCGCAAGATCTCGAGACCTGCAGCGAAGCTGTCCGGGCCGGTGACAAGGATGCGGCGCTGGCGGCGCTCGGCCAGGCGATCTCCAACCTCGGCGCGGCGCTCGACGCTCTCAGGAACATCCCCCGCGCGGCCCAGGACCTGGGCCTGCAGGGCATGGTCTGACCTAGCGCTCGCCCAGGATCGCGGCGGCGATCTGTGGCACTTCGGTGAACAGATAGTCGGGCGAGCGAGCCGCCATCGCCGGCGCCCGGGTCGATCCCCAGGTCACCGCCCCGAACGTCATCTTCGCGGCGCGCGTGGAGTCCAGATCGCGGATCTCGTCGCCGATCACGATGATTTGGTCGGCGGGGATACCCGTCACCCGGCTCATGCGCAGCAGCTTGCTCCGTTTGCCGAACAGCGACACCCCGCCGGCATAGGCCTCGAACAGCGAGGCGTGCTCGCCCAGCACGGCGCGGATCGTCGGCTCGCCGTTGGCGCTGACCACCGCGAGACGCACTCCGGCGTCCTTCAACTGGTTGAGCATCTCGCCGGTGCCGGGGAACAGGTGGATCAAGGCCACGTCGGCGGCCATGCGGCTGCGCACATAGCGCGCGATCATCGGCAGCTTCCAGCGACGGATGCCCAGCCGGCGCATGATCTCCCGCGCGTCGCAGTGGCGCAGGTCCTCGACCTCATGGTCCTCGACCCGGCGAAATTTGAAGCGGTCCGCCACGTCGTTCATCATGCCGATGACCCACGGGAAGGAGTCCGCCAGGGTCCCGTCGAAGTCGAATATGGCCAGCCGATAGCGCATGGCGCCCTAATCCCCCGCCACGCGATCAGCCGCAAGCCCTGACGAGGTCACTTTTGGAGACGAGAGGCGATTTCGCCCTAAGGCGCCCCTAGACGCCCTGCCACTTGCGGACCCGGCCCACGTCGACGTGGACGAAGTTCGAACTCGGGTAGTAACCCACGCCGCCGCGGCCCATGTCGAGCGCGGCGTTGTGCAGGTGCTTCAGCGCCACGCCCTCGACGCGGATGTCCATGGCCATGCCCTGCATGTGCAGGCTCTTGGTAGCCACGCCGTCGCTGTGGCCGTGCAGCATGGCGTTGGTCTTGGGCGAGCGGTAGCCCGAGATCACCTGGAACGGGGTCTTGGCGTCGACCTTCTTGTTCAGGGTGCTCAGCAGGTCGATCAGGCCCGGATCCATCATGTGTTGGTCGCCGGTGCGGAAGTCGCTCAAAACTTTATTCACCGCGGCGATGGCGTCGGGAACATATCGCCCCTCTTCCCAGTAGATAGCCTGGAGCGACTCGCCGGTGTGCAGGTTGTGCAGGGCGATCTTACGCGGGGCGAGGTCCAACGGGGCCGCCGCGAACGCGCGCGAACCCATGGCCGACGCCAGTCCAGCGCCGGTCGCAGCTCCTAATCCGAGCTGTAAAAGCCTACGTCGTGCCAGCAAAAATTCACTTACGCCGCCCCGACGCGACGCCCCGACTTGTTACGATGTCGGGGGAAGACGCCTGAATCCGGTCAAATGGTCAAGCGTTGCTGTTCTTTTCGCCGCCAATTCTTTGCAAAAGCTCGTGATCCCAGTCGTAGGAATCGTTGCGAAAGTTCATGGCGCCGTCGGCTCCGGCAAAGGCCGTCCAGTAGAAGATCAGCAGCAGCGGCGGCTTGGAAACCTGCACGCGCTTGGTGTCCGCCGCGTCGATGGTCGCCTTGATCGCCTCACCGTTCCACGCCGCGTCGCCGCTCAGCAGCAGCGCCGCCAGATCCTGCGGTTTTTCCAGCCGCACGCAGCCGTGGCTGACCGCGACCACGACGGCAAACTGACCCGCGATGAGATGCGCGCCGACTTCGAGGCCTTCTTCCGCCAGATCGACACCAACCACGACGGCGTCATCGATGGCCTGGAAACCGCCGCCTACGAAGAGACCGTGGCCCCCGAAATCCTGCCCCGCCTGACCCAGATGCAGGCGCGCGAGGTTCGGCCCGAAACCCCTGACGGCGAACTGCCCCAGCGCGGCGGCGCCCGCCGCGAGGGCCGCGAGCCCCGCCGTCTGGCCCAGGCCCCGCCCCGGCGCGGCCAGGCCGGCTTCGACGGCGCGCCCGAGTTCAGCCTGCTCAACGTCTCCGAGCCGGTGAGCAGCGCGGACCAGAACTTCGACGGCAAGGTCAGCCTGCAGGAGTATCTCGCCGCCGCCGACCGTCGTTTCGCCGCATTGGACGTGGACAAGCAGGGTTTCCTGACCCTGGACACCCTGCCGCAGACCCCACAGCAGATTGTGGTCGAGGGCAAGAAAGCGCGCCGCTAGATAGGCTGGGCGGGCGTCAGGCGGGCCTGCTGTTCCGCGGCGACCGCCGCTTCGACATCGTCGTACGCGCGCCCCAGGCTCAGCGTGACGACCCTGACGCCTTGGGCAATCTGCCGATCATGCTCCCAGCCGAGCCCGGCCAGCCGGCCCGCTCCATCCCCCTGCGCCAGGTCGCCAGCTTCAGCTTCAGCGATGGCCTCAACGAAATCAGCCGCGAGAACGGCAAGCGCCGCATCGTGGTCCAGGCCAATGTGCGCGGCCGCGACCTCGGCTCGCGAGGTCAAGCTACCGCCCGGCGAATGGCTGCAATGGGGTGGTCAGTTCGAGAACCTGCGCGCCGCCACCGCCCGCCTGTCGATCGTGGTCCCGATCTGCTTCGCCCTGATCCTGCTGGTGCTGTACCTGTCGCTCGGCAACCTCGCCCTGGCGGCCACGGTGTTCAGCCCGGTGCCTCTCGCGCTCGCCGGCGGCGTCTTCGCCATCGCCCTGCGCGGCATTCCGTTCTCGGTGTCCTCGGCGGTCGGCTTCATCGCCCTGTCAGGCGTGGCGGTGCTCAACGGCCTCGTCCTGATGGCGTCGATCCGCAGGCGGCTGGAGGCGGGCGAGCCCTTGGAGCAGGCGATCCATCTGGGCGCGCTGGAACGGCTGCGGCCGGTGCTGATGACCGCCCTGATGGCGTCCCTCGGCTTCGTGCCCATGGCCATCGCCACAGGGGCCGGCGCCGAGGTTCAGAAACCCCTGGCCACGGCGGTGATCGGCGGCCTGATCACCTCGACCCTGCTGACCCTGTTCGTCCTGCCCGCCCTCACCCGCATGGTGTTGGCGAAGCGGATGCTAGCCTACGGCTTGCCGCCCGGCAGCAGGTCGTAATAGCCGGCGATCTTGAGGTGCACGGTGACCGGCTTCTCGGCCTGGTTCTGCAGGTACCAGCCGTGGATGCCCTCGAACGGCGCGACCAGCGAACCATGGTCGGAGGTCATGATATCCTTCTTGTGGCTGATCACGTTCTCCTTCGTGCTCGGCCGCTGCTCGGAGTGGAAGTCGACGTAGAACTCGTCCTTGGGCGCGTCCACGGTCCACGAATAGACCAGGGTCTGACCGGCGGTCATGTGCACCTTGTACTCCAGCTCCGAACCGTCGGCGCCGCCGCCCTTCAGCGGGATGTCGATCGTGTCGGTGCGGAACGTCGCCGGATAGAAGCGCGCGGCGGCGGGAGCGCCCCCACCGGCGGCGGCGGGCGGCGTGGCCGCCTCGGCGCTCGGCCCGGCGGACAGTTGCATCAGGCCGGTGGCGGTTCCCACCCCGGTCGGATCGATGTGAAACTCCGCCGGGAGGATCGCGAACACGGTGATCGCCGCGGCGGCGGCGAAGCCGCCTCCGACGATGGCCAGAAGGCGCCCGCGCGTCGGCGGCTGGCTGGTGCGCCCTTCGATAGGATCGGTCATGTCAGGCGCCCCTATGGGTGAAGTAGCCGACCAGCTGATATTGCATCAGCACGAAGCCGGCGGTGAGGATCACGATATTGGCGAGCACCGCCTGATTGGCGAACCCGCGCGCTTTACGCCACATCAGCATCAGGCCGAGCATCAAGCTCAGCGCGATCAGCTGACCGATCTCGACCCCGACGTTGAACGAGATGAGGTTGGCCAGCAGGCCCCGGTGCGACAGGTGCAGTTCCTGCAACTTGGTCGCCAACCCCAGGCCATGGAACAGGCCGAACACCAGCACCACCAGCCGCGTATCCGGCTGCACCCCGAACAGGGTGCGGAAGCCGTCGAGATTGTCGAACGCCTTGTACGCCACCGACAGGCCGATGATGGCGTCGATCAGGTAGGCGTTGACGTGGATGTCGCCCAGCACCCCCGCCAGCAGGGTGATGCTGTGGCCCAGGCTGAACATGGTGACGTAGAGCGCCACATGCTTCAGGCGATAGAGGAAGAACACCACCCCCAGGATGAACAGAAGATGGTCGTAGCCGGTCACCATGTGCTTGGCGCCGAGGTACAGGAACGGGCCGATATGGGCCCCGGCGCTGGAGGCGACGAACGCCGCGTCCTTGCCGCTGATGTTGTGGGCCAAAGCCGGGCCGGCCAGGGCCAGGGTCATCAGACCCAGCACCGCCGCCATGGCGTGCAATCGGCGCATCCATCCTCCTCGAAGTCTCGTTCTTATTGGGATACGCGCACTGGAGCGCCGAACCCTCGGATCAGCCGAGTTTCAGGCGCAGGAACACCATAGCCCCGCTTGGACTCGATCCGTAAGGGGTCTTTAAGGCGGCGGGAGGGCCGCCGACGGCGTACAGCGCCCCGACCCCGAACTTCAGATGTTCTCGCAGGGCCCAGTCGTGCACCGCCCCCACCGCCAGTTTGCGCACCGTCTGGATCGGCACGCGCGGCGAGGTCAGGCTGCGCAGCTCGCCCTGCTCGGCCCTGGCGAACCCGGTCCACGGCCCCTGCGAGACGGCGGACTCCAGCATCCAGTTGTTGAGCGGCGACGGCAGTTGGACGGCGCTGAGCTTGACGTAGCTGGCGGTTGTCGACCACCAGCCGGCGCCGACCGGGCGGGTGTAGATGGCGCTGGCCGACAGGATGCTCGGGTTGAGCGCCGGCATCAGCGAACTGGGGCTGTGCAGCACCGCGTAGGACGCCTGCAGCGCCAGACGGCTTGTCGGATTGACGCTGAGCCGCGCCGACCAGCTGTCCATGTCCGGGCTCATCAGCCGGTTCGGCAAGGGCGGGCGGCCGGTGAAGCCCGATCCTTCCAGCTTCCAGTCGCCGTGCGCCCAGCCGCCGGTGACCACCCCCGCCGCGGCCTCCGCCGCCTCGGGCCGCTGCACATAGATCGGCGCCAGAGGGCTATCTCCCGCCGACAGCCGGTCGAAGAACACCGGCGGTCCCAGCGCCGGCTGGCCGACCACGGCGGCGTAGGCGAACACCGTGTCGGTGATGTTGACCCTGTGGCTGTAGGAACCCGACAGCTCGGACGCGATAGCCGAGGGCGTCTGCCGGTCGCCCGGGTTGGAGAAGGTCGAGGCGGCCGGGGTGTTGGGCGGATGCGCAGACGGAACTGGATCACGTCCATGTTCTCCAGATCGCGCCGCGCCGCCGCGCTGATCAGGCCCGAGGTGAAGCCCTCCTGCGTCTTCTGGAAACCGTCGACCCGCGCGTAACCGGCCTGCATCAGGGTGCTGACCATGAACAGCCACTGGCCGCGCGGCAGGCGCACCCCGATCCGCGGCGAGGCGTCCGGCTGCCAGGCCGTGCCCGACGTATCCCGCTCGAACGGATAGAAGCCGCGCGCGCCGCTGATGCCGGCCATACCGACCTCGGGCGAGTTCATGGTCATGCCACGCATCGTCCCATGATCCATGCCGGGCATGTTGGAGTGATCCATCCCCGGCATCGCCGAATGATCCATCCCCGGCATCAAGGCCATCGGCGGCGCCGCATCCTGAGCCAAGGCCGGCGCGGCGAGCAGCGTCAGGCCGAGCGCCATGACGCCGGCCGCCCTCCCCACCGCGCTTGCGTCGCGATCCCGGAGGGTACAGATCAAGGCAAGGATTCGAGGGGGAATACGAATGAGTCGGGCTCCTGACCGGCGCATGTTCTACACCATCGACGGGCTTCGCGGCATTGCGGCGCTTCTGGTGGTGTGCCGCCACATCGTGCCCCTGCACGCCGGTCAGCTCAGTTTCCAGTCCAGCTATCTGGCTGTCGAGCTGTTCTTCCTGTTCTCCGGCTTCGTCATCGCCCACGCCTACGACCGCCGCTTCGAGCAGGGCCTGGGCTTCTGGGAGTTCGTCAAGGTCCGGCTGATCCGGCTCTATCCGATCTATTTCATCGGCTTCGTCATCGCCGTCTCCACCGTGCCCATGGCCCGGCTGATGCACCTCAACACCTGGCCGCTCGACCCGCTGGTGCTGATCCCCAACCTGCTGATCCTGCCGATCTGGGTCAATTTCGCGGGCGGCCTGCTCTATCCGTTCAACAACCCGTCCTGGACCCTGTTCTTCGAGCTGGTGGCCAACTTCGTCTACGCCCTGGTGGTCAAGCGCCTCAGCAACCCGGTGGTGGCGGTGATCCTGCTGGCCAGCGGGGCCTTCCTGGCCTGGGCCGCCTTCCATTTTCACAGCCTCGACATCGGCTACAACCGCAAGCACTTCATCGGCGGCTTCGCCCGGGTGTTCTTCTCGTTCTTCGCCGGGGTCGCCGTTTATCGTATTCAGTTGGCCAAGCCGTGCCCAATCAAGGTCAGTCCGTGGCTGCTGCTGCCGGCCTGCTGCGCCCTGCTGGTGGCGCAGATTCCGCACGGCCTGGACCGCGAGCTTTACGACACCGCCTGCGCCCTGGTGATCTTCCCGCTGTTCGCTTACCTGGCCACCTCGGTCGAGCCGGGACCCAAAGGGCAAAAGCTGTTCGCGCTGGGCGGCGGCGCGTCCTACGCCCTCTACCTGATCCACGCGCCCCTGGGCGGAATGCTCAACACCCTGTTCATCGTCTACGGCCGGCCCAAGGGCTCCGCGGCCCTCGGCATCGCCTTCATCGCCGTGGTCGCCGTCATCGCCTGGCTGGTGGAGAAGTACTACGACCGTCCAGTGCGCAAATGGCTGACCGCCATCACCAAGCGTGGACCGAACGCGCCGAGCCCTCCGGCGCCTTTAGCGGCGTCGGACCCGGTTAAATCCTGATCGCGAAAAGCGGCTCTAGCCTTCGCCAAGCCAGCGGCGCGCGGCGCGCTGCGCTTCGGCGACCTCTTCGTGGTCCATCTCGCGGCTGAGTTCGCGGCGGTACAGCCTGGCTTCCACCGACCCGCGCATGGCGGCCAGGTTGAACAGCATGTGGGCCGAAACATAGTCGAGCGGCGCGCCGCCCTGGCCGGTCGAATAGAGCAGTCCCATGCGGAACAGCTCGTCCCCGGTCGATTCCGCGTTCGGCAGAGGTATGCCGACCGACGCGTGTAATTCTGTGCTCGCCTGCACTTTGGAGATCCCTTCTGGTCATCGACGAGCGCATTTTGCGTCCGATGCCAGCAGCAAAGCTCTGCTTTGCTAAACAGGGGGTTAAGCATGCCGGCGAGCGGCTGCGGCCTATTTGCGCGCGCGCCCTCTTACTTACGCGCTCTTTGCCCAAACAGCATGGCGCGGGCCTTATCGGCCTCCGGACCGCTGGCCGACAACGCGTTGACGGTGCGCATGGCGTCTCCCTCGGTCACCGCCGCCACCGCCGCCGGCCGCGCCGCGATCTTGGTGCGCCAGGCCTCGGCTCTGGGGAATTCCGCCGTGTCGATGCCGTGCGCCGCCGGCGTGCGCATCCACGGCCACGACGCCATGTCGGCGATCGAATAGTCGCCGGCCAGATACTCACGGTCGGCCAGGCGCTTGTCGACCACGCCCCACAGGCGATGGACCTCGTTGGTGTAGCGGTTATTGCCATAGGCGATCATCCGCTGGTCCGGCAGCAGCCCCGCCGCATAGGTGCGGAAGTGATTGGCCTGCCCCGCCATCGGTCCCAGCCCACCCACCTGCCAGAACAGCCACTGCTCGACCTCGGCCCGCTCGCGCTCGCCCTGCGGATAAAACTGACCCGACTTGCGCCCCAGGTGCTGCAGGATCGCGCCGCTCTCGAAGATCGACAGCGGCTTGCCGTCCGCCGTGTCGAAATCGACGATCGCCGGCATCCGCCCATTGGGGCTCAGAGCCTGGAACTCCGGGGTGAACTGGTCACCGACGCCGATGTTCACCGGGACCACTGTGTAGGCCAGGCCCATCTCGCGCAGCGCCAGCGAGATCTTGATGCCGTTCGGCGTCGGCCACATGTGCAGTTCGATCGGCTTGGTCACGGCTGTTCCCCCACAAAGCAACGCTCGCTAGATGGCCACATGCCCCGCGAGCCGCAAGCGCCTTGACCCGGCTTTATATTTCGATATTTCATGTATTATGGAATTATTGGAAGCGACTCGCGGGCTATCGGCCCTGGCCCAGCCTTCGCGGCTTCAGGTCTTCCGCCTCCTGATTCAAGCGGGACCGGAGGGCCTGGCCGCAGGGGACATCGCGCGCAGCCTCACTCTGGCGCCCAACACCCTGACCGCCCAGCTCCACATTCTCGTCGAGGCCGGACTGATCCACTCCGAGCGCCTCGGCCGCAATGTCATCTACCGGGCCGATCCCGAGGCCATCACCCAGCTGGTGACCTATCTGGTCGAGGACTGCTGCGGCGGGCGGCCGGAGGTCTGCGCGCCGCTGTCGGCGGTTCTGGAACTGTCCTGCTCATGACCACTCTGCGCCGAGCCCTGGCCGCCGAGGCCCTCGGCGGCGCCTTCTTGCTGATGGCTGTGGTCGGCTCGGGGATCATGGCCGAGCGCCTCAGCGGCGGAAACGTCGCCCTGGCGCTGCTGGCCAACACCATTGCCACGGCGGCGGCCCTGATCGTCCTGATCACCATCTGCGGTCCCGTCTCGGGCGCGCACTTCAATCCGGTGGTCAGCCTGGTGTTCTGGCTCAAAGGAGCCTTGCCCGGCGCGCGCGCCCTGGCCTACGTCGCGGCGCAGATGGCGGGCGCTATCTTTGGGGTGTGGCTGGCCCATCTGATGTTCGGCGAGCCGATCTTCCAGCTTTCGACCAGGCTGCGGGGCGGACTTGGGCTGGAGGCGTCCGAGTTCGTCGCGGCCTTCGGTCTGATCGGCGTCATCCTCGGAACCGTCCGCTACCGCCCGGACATGACCGCGGCCGCCGTCGGCCTCTATATCGCAGCCGCCTATTGGTTCACCGCCTCGACCTCGTTCGCCAATCCGGCCGTGACTCTCGCCCGCGCCCTGAGCGATACCTTCGCCGGCATAGCCCCGGTCTCGGCCCCCGCCTTCATCGTCTCTCAGACGCTCGGCGCCCTGGCCGCCTGGGCGGTGTTCGAATGGCTCTTCAAGGAAGCAGGCACATGCCCGACGCCTCCGTGACCATCTATCACAACCCCGCCTGCGGCACCTCGCGCAACACCCTCGCGGCGATCCGTGCGGCGGGCATCGAGCCGACCGTGGTCGAATATCTGAAGGACGGCTGGACCAAGCCCCAGCTCAAGGCCCTGCTGAAAAAGCTCGGTCTCACGGCGCGAGACGTCATGCGGATTCAGGGAACGCCCGCGGAGGAGCTCAAGCTGACCGATCCCAAGACCACCGAGGACGAAATCATCGACGCCATGGTCGGCCACCCGATCCTGGTCCAGCGGCCGATCGTCGTCACGCCCGAGGGCGCGGTCGTCGCCCGGCCGATGGAAAAGGCGCTGGAAATCCTCTGATCGATGAAAGATTCGCCTCTGAGGACTGCGATAGCGCGCCTCATGGGAAAGGCTCTGGAACTCCGCTAAACGGTCCGGCAATCGACGGGCGTCCAGGGGATTTTGCCGGTGATAGTTGGATTGATCGCGGCCGCGCTGACGGCCGCAGCGCCCTTGCCGGCTTTGATGCCGGCGCCGGCGCCGGTCCGCGCCCCCGTCCAGGCCTGCCCGTCGGGCATCGCCGCCCACGCCCTCGGCGTCCTGGAAACGCTGGCGCGCGCTTCTGGCGTCGCCGACGAGGCGACCCTCAACCAGGTCCTAGCGGCGGACTTCTACGACTTCGACGGCGGCGCGCGGCTGGACAAGGTGCAGTTCATCGCGGCCGTAAAGACGCTTGCGGACGGCGGCGAGCGGATCACATGGGCGATCTCCAACCCCGACGTGCACGTCTTCTGCAAGGAAGCCTGGGTCAGCTACGTCACCGAGGCCGTGGGTCACCCTGGCGACCAGCCGCGGCGCTTCCTGCAGTCGGCGCTCCTGCACCACGACGGCAGCGGCTGGCGCGTGAAGTTCCTGCAGTCTACCGACGCCGTCGGCCAGCCCGCGGGACCCGCTCCCGCCGGTCCTACAGGACGCCTAGCTTTGTCCGCAGGATCTCGTTGACCGCGGCCGGATTGGCCTTGCCGCCGGTCTCCTTCATCACCTGACCGACGAACCAGCCTAGCGCCTGCGGCTTTTCCTTAACCGCCTCGGCCTTGTCGGGGTTAGCCGCGATCAGGGCGTCGATCACGCTTTCGATCGCGCCCGTGTCGGTCACCTGCACCAGGCCGTGCTTGTCCACCACCTGTTGCGGCGTGCCCTCGCCCGCCCACATCCGGTCGAACACTTCCTTGGCGATCTTCGATGAGATCACGCCGGTCTCGATCAGCTCCACCAGCCCGGCGATGTCCTCGGGCGGAATCGGGCTGTTCTCGATGTCCTGGCCGGACTTAGCCAGCCGCGCCAGCAGCTCGTTGGTCGTCCAGTTGGCCACCAGCTTGGCGTCGCGCCCCTTGGCCGCCTTCTCGTAGAAGTCCGAGCGCTCCTGCTCGATCACCAGCACGCCCGAGTCATAGGCCGACAGGCCGTACTGCGATTGCAGCCGAGCCTTCTTGTCGTCCGGCAGCTCCGGCAGCGACGCTTCGATGGCCTTGATCCAGGCCGGGTCCAGCTCCAACGGCAACAGGTCGGGATCGGGGAAGTAGCGGTAGTCCTGCGCCTCTTCCTTGGAGCGCATCGACCGCGTCTCGAGCTTGCCGGGGTCGAACAGGCGGGTTTCCTGCTTGATCGTCCCGCCGTCCTCCAGCACCTCGATCTGCCGGCGCGCCTCGTACTCGATGGCCTGCATGATGTAACGGTACGAGTTGACGTTCTTGATCTCGCAGCGCGTGCCCAGGCCCTCGCCCGGACGGCGCACCGACACGTTGACGTCGGCCCGCAGGTTGCCCTTCTCCAGGTCGCCGTCACAGGTGCCCAGATAGCGAACGATGGTGCGCACCTTCTTGACGTAGGCCGCCGCCTCTTCGGACGAGCGGATGTCGGGCTTGGACACGATCTCCATCAGCGCCGTGCCGGCCCGGTTCAGGTCGACGTAGGTGGCGTGCGGGTCCAGGTCGTGGATCGACTTGCCGGCGTCCTGCTCCAGGTGCAGCCGCTCGATGCGCACGGTGAAGGTCGAGCCGTCGTCGCGCTCCACCAGCACCACGCCCTCGCCGACGATGGGGTCCTTGAACTGGCTGATCTGATAGCCCTGCGGCAGGTCGGGATAGAAGTAGTTCTTGCGGTCGAACCGCGACCACGGATTGATCTGCGCCTTCAGCCCCAGCCCGGTCTTCACCGCCTGCTCGACGCAGTAGCGGTTGATCACCGGCAGCATCCCCGGCATCGCCGCGTCCACCAGCGAAACCTGCTCGTTCGGCCCCGCGCCGAAACCCACCGCCGCGCCCGAGAACAGCTTGGAATTGGACGCCACCTGGGCATGGATCTCAAGCCCCATCACGATCTCCCAAGGCCCGGTGCGGCCTTGGATGAACTTCTTCGGATCGGCGGCGACGACGTCGAGGTCGTTGGTCATGGGGAGCTCCAGCGAGACAGCTTAAGTAGCTCTGCCCGCGGGCCGAAGGAAGTGTTCAATGCCGCTCAACAAGCTTGACCACGCCAGCCCCACTTGCAACGTTCAGCTGCATTCCTCAAGGACGGTGCAATGCGCAAAGCCGCAATCGTTGCTTTCGGTCTAGCTGGCGCGGTTTGGGGCACAGACGGGCTGACCGCTGACAGCCCTTTGCGCGCCATCAAGAGGCCCAGCCCCGAGGAAATCGCGACCGCTTCCCCTGACAAAGGCGAAATTGGCAAAGGGTTATTTAGGTGCGTCGTCACCGTCGAGGGTGTGCTGCAAGACTGCGCCGTCGAAGGTGAAAGTCCGGTCGGTGTTGGTTTCGGCGCGGCCGCGATAGGCTTGGCGCCGCTCTTCCAGTTCGCCCCTCCAATGACTGACGGCCATCTCAAGCAACGGGTCGTCCATATGACGATTGATTTCACGCCGTCTCGGCTGGACGCCAAGCCCACAGACAAGGTTGCGCGCCGGACTGGCGCCGAAGGCCGACCTCCGACGAATTGTTGTTGGCGTGGCCGCTTGCCGCTTCAAACGCCAATGTAAACAAAGGCCGCGCTGTCCTAAATTGCGCCGTGACTTTGCAGGGCCTTTTGGACAGTTGCCGGGTTCTCAGCGAAGAGCCCGCAGGCGTGGGTTTCGGCGGCGCGGCGCTATCCTTGACGCCGTTGATGCTCATGACGCCGAGGAAGATAAACGGTCAGCCGGTTGCCGGCGCGCCCGTGACCATCCCGATCAGCTTTATTTTTCCCGGAGACTCCGCCCGCGAGATCGGAGGAAAAGCCTTTTTCCAAGTTTCTACTGCGATCTGGTTGAAGTCTCCCTCAGCCGCTGTCGTTGCCGCGAGCTTCCCAAAGGCCGCTGCGGGCAAATCTGGTACTGGACATGTAGTTCTGGGTTGCAGTTTCACAAAGGACGGCTTGCTACGCGATTGCGCGGTCGTTCAAGAAGTCCCGAAAGGTCAAGGTTTCGGAAAGTCCGCTCTGGAGCTTACAAAAAAATTTCAAGCCAACACTGCGTCTTTTGGCGACCACAAGCCGGATGCAGTGGTCATCCGCTTTCCCATCCATTTCATCGATCCCGCCACAGCGGACTGGCAATCCCGAGCAATCGCCAAACCGCAATGGACCGACGCCCCAACCGTCAAAACAGTCGCAGAGGCTTTCCCAAGTCAAGCCAAGGCTGCTGGTATCAAGTCAGGTCTTGGACGAGTGGAATGTACTGTCGGAAGTGAGGGACGTCTCGCGGACTGCCAGACCATAAGCGAAAGCCCCACTGGCCTCGGGTTCGGAGACGCTGCGCTGAAGCTGGCTGGGGATTTTGCCATGAATTCCTGGACGGCAGAGGGTCTTCCCGTCGACGGAATCCGCGTCGCCTTGCCAATCCGTCTAGTTGACGATCCCGCCCCTACGACGCCCACCAAGCCTTAGGCTTCGCTCTAAAGTCCGCCGCCTTCTCCAGCGCGCCGCCGAGCGAGAACAGCGTCCCCTCGTCCAGCGTCCGCCCAATCAGCTGCAGCCCCAGCGGCAGGCCATCCTTGTCCAACCCCGCCGGGATCGACATCGCCGGCACGCCGGCCAGGTTGGCGGTCACGGTGAAGACGTCGTTCAGGTACATGGTCACCGGGTCCACGTCCTTCTGCCCGATCGGGAACGCCGCCGAGGGCGTGGCCGGGGTCAGCAGGGCGTCGCATTTCTCGAACGCCGCCTTGAAGTCGTCGGCGATGCGCCGGCGGACCTTCTGCGCCTTCAGGTAATAGGCGTCGTAATAGCCCGCCGACAGCACATAGGCGCCGATCAGGATGCGCCGCTTGACCTCGTCGCCGAAGCCCGCGCCGCGGGTGTTCTGGTAGACGTCGGCCAGGGTCTTGCCCTCGGCCCGCAGGCCGTAGCGCATGCCGTCGTAGCGGGCCAGGTTCGAGGACGCCTCGGCCGGGGCTACGATGTAATAGGTCGGCAGGGCGTATTTGGTGTGCGGCAGCGACACATCCACGATCTCGCAGCCGGCCTCCTTCAGCCAGGCGATCCCCTGCGCCCACAGGGCCTCGATCTCGGCCGGCATGCCGTCGACCCGGTATTCCTTGGGCACGCCGATGCGCAGGCCCTTCACGCTCTTGCCGACGAACGACGCGAAGTCGGGCACGTCCACCGGCAGGCTGGTGGAGTCCTTCACGTCATGCCCGCTCATCGAGCGCAGCAGGATGGCGGCGTCTTCCACCGTCTTGGCGATCGGCCCGGCCTGATCCAGGGACGAGGCGAAGGCGACGATGCCCCAGCGCGAGCAGCGGCCGTAGGTCGGCTTGATACCCACGGTGCCGGTGAAGGCGGCCGGCTGGCGGATCGAGCCGCCGGTGTCCGTCGCGGTCGCCCCCAGGCACAGGTCGGCGGCCACGGCGGCGGCTGACCCGCCGGACGAGCCGCCCGGGGTCAGGCTCTGGTTGGAACCGGCCGCGCGCCACGGGTTGGTCACCGGCCCGAACGCCGAGGTCTCGTTGGCCGAGCCCATGGCGAATTCGTCGAGGTTCAGCTTGCCCAGCATCACCGCCCCGTCGCGCCACAGGTTCGCGGTGACGGTGGATTCGTAGGTCGGCTTGAAGTCGCCGAGGATCTTCGACGCGGCCGTGGTGCGGAAACTCTCGGTGCAGAACAGGTCCTTGATGCCCAGCGGCGCGCCTTCCAGCAGCCCCGCCTCGCCCCGGGCTATCCGCGCGTCGGCGGCGGCGGCCATCTGCAACGCCCGCTCCGGCGTCTCCAGGATATAGGCGTTCAGCGCCTTGGACTTGGCCACGGCGTCGACGTGCGCCTGGGTGATCTCGACCGACGAGAAGGTCTTGGCCTTCAGCCCGTCCAGCGCCGCTTTCAGCGTCAGGGAAGTCAGTTCGCCCATAACTACTCAACCACCTTGGGCACGACGAAGAAATTGTCCTTGGACGACGGCGCGTTGGCCAGCACCTTGGCCGGGTCGCCGCCCTCGGTGACCACGTCCTCGCGCATCGGCAGCTTCAGATCGACCGCCGACGCCATCGGCTCGACGCCCTCGACGTCGACTTCGTCGAGCATGTCGATCCAGGTCATGATGCCGTTCAGCTCGCGCGCCAGCGGCTCCAGCCGCTCTTCCGATTCGCTCAGCCGGGCGAGCAAGGCGACCTTGCGCACCGTCGCCGCGTCGATGGCCATGGGGCCTCCGTGGTTCAGATTACGGGGCCAGGGGTTAGCCGCGCCCGGCGCGGGTGGCAAGTACCGGGGCGGTTACTTCACCCCGTAGACCCGCCCAGGCATGCCCGCGGCGTCGAAATACCTCCGGCCATCCGCCTCCTGGTAGTTCAGCACGGTCTCGAACCCGGCCGCCGTCTTCGCCGAGCGCACCGTCTTGGCCGCGAACGCAGTGTCCTTGCCGCCCTTCAGCGCCTCGCTCATCACCCGTCCGGTCAGCTTGCCCCCCGGGGCCAGCTGGATCCGCATTACCTTGGCCGCCGTGTGCGCCAGGTCGGCGTTGGACACCGGGGCCGGATCGACGAAGCCGCGTTTGAAGTCGGGGCCGACCGCCGCCATGAAGTTGTGGGTGTCGCCCCAGCCGAACGAGCCGTGGTTGCCTTGCCCCTGTTGCAGCTCGGTGTCGGCGACGATGATCTGGCAGGTCTCCTTGCCGCACGCCCCCAGGCGCGAGACGTAGCCGACCACGATCGATGGCCGCGGTGTGCGCGCCGACCCGATCAGGTTGATCGCGCTCATCGGCAGGGCGCCGGGAATCGCGCCGAGGTCGTCGTTGACGAACACTCCGCCGGTATAGTCCTGCGCCAGCAGCAGCGTGACGATGCGCCGGGCCATCGCCTTGGGATCGGGACCGGTCAGATAGATCAGGTCCGTGCCGTTGTTGGCCCCGATCACGATCTGCGGATGCGCGGGGTCCTCGCCCACCAAGGCGTTGCCCGACACCCGCTCACCGGCCTTGGGCGACACCGGCTTACCGTCGGGTTTCCACAGCGGCATGTTCAGCCCCAGGCTCAGATCCACGGCCAGGAACCCCGGCGGCAGGAAACCCGGGGGCACGTCGGGATAAGTCAGCTTGGCCGACGGGCTGCTGGCGCTCTGTTTGGACACGGTCGAGAAGCCGTGGTCGGCGGTCACCAGAATGTCCGTCGTCTTGTCCAACCCCTGCGCCTTCAACGCGTCGCGCAGCTTCTGCAGGGTGTCCGACGCATTGCGGATACCGGCCAGCGCCGTCGGGCCGTTCACCCCCGGCTCAAGCTGATTGAGGCTGTCGCCCTGATTGTGCTGCGTGCCGTCCGGATCGCGCGACCAGAACACCATGGCGAACGGCCGCCCTGTCTTCTTGAAGCGCGGCAGGATCACCTTGGTCGTCACGTCGGCGAACCAGGCCAGCTGATCGACATTGGCGACGCGGGTCCCGGGGGTGCGGAAGTCTCCGGACTCGCCGTTCGAGCCCCGCTTGACCGCCTCGGCCGGCAGGCCCGCGGCCTTGATCGCAGCGATCACATCGGCGGTCGCTGTCACGCCGCTCGGCGACTCTTTGCCGGTGCCGTCGTCGATGACGATGGTCCCCTGCCCGTCCCGCTGCGTCACGTCCTGGATCACGGTCGGGCCGAGCTTGCCCACGGCGGCGGTCTGATATCCGGCCCGCCGGGCGGCGGCCAACAGGCTCTCCTCGCCCAGAAAGTTGCCGCCATAGCGCTGGTTCATGTTGAACAGCACCGTGTCGTCCTCCAGCGCCACCGTGACGGCGCCGGCGGGTCCCATGGCGTCCGGCCCGACGTAGATGCTGTTACCGAAGTCGCCGGTGTCGCCAAAGTAGTGCCCGGTGGCGATCGCCGAGGCGTTGGCCGTGGTCACCGTCGGGTACAGCGAATGGCTATTCTGGAAATCCACGCCCTCGGCGCGCAAAGCTGCCAGACCCGGCGCGGTCTCGGCCGTCACGATCTGCGAGCGCAGACCGTCGGCGACGAAAATGATCACATTGTGCGGCTTGCCGCGTCCCCAGTGGGTCGCCATGCCCCCGGCGATGACCAGAGCCACCGCCAGCAGGATCAGATTCGCACGCGTTCCGGCCCGCATCGACTACCCCTGTGTTCGCCCCAGCTTGTGTAAGGGACGCGCTGTTCTGGCAAGGGTTTGTGACAGAGGTTCCAGCCTCAAGCGGCTGGACAGGCGGCGGCGCCGGACGCACAACCACCGGGTTGGAGTGCGCCGATGACGTCACGGGCGATCTTTGCAGGGATTTTCGCGGGCCTGAGCCTGGCCGGCGCCGCCATGGCCCAACCCTCCCTGCCGCCCGGCGAGGCCAAGGCCGAGGGCGAGGCCCTGCTGATCGGGGCCAAGGCCTCCGACCTGTTCGAGAACATCACCTCGCAAACCGGGACCGACATCAAGCTGCGGCACAAGGCGAGCGGCCTGATCTGCGAGTTCAACGCCGGCGAGCGCACCAACGTCCTGGCGGTGTTCGACAGCGCCCAGCGCGGCGACGAGATCGCCTGCACCACCGGCGGCCCGGCCGGCGAGCGCACCGTCTACGCCACCCGCGCCCCCGGCCGCACCCTGGACGAGGCCTTCATGCGCGATCTGGCGACAGTCCAGCGCAGCCACCCCGGCGCCCAACCGTACGAGCTTCCGATCGAGGCCGAGGAAGGCCCGATCCTGTCGCTGCTGAACCGCGCGCCGATGCCGCCCAGCCACACCGCCCGCTTCATCGCCGACCACAAGTTCACCAGCGTCTCCAGCGCCATGGTCGGCAATTGGGCCCTGGAGTTCCGCTACACCTGTCCCGAGGAACGCCAGGACCTGGCCGCCGCCGTCCTGCAGCCGACCCTGTGGGCCACCACCCTGGCCCAGGTGTCCAAGGCCCCGATCAACCTGTCCGATCCGAAACAGGCCGTCTGAGTGGCCGTCTTCGCGCTCACAGACCTGCCGTCCGCCCTGCCCGACTATACGCCGGTGTTGGGGCTCGACCTCGGCTCCAAGACCATCGGCGTGGCCATCTCCGACCACTCCCGCGCCATCGCCAGCCCCCTGGAGCTGATCCGCAAGACCAAGTTCACCGAAGAGGCCGAGCATCTTTTCAAGCGGATGAAGGAACGCGGCGCCACGGGTATCGTCATCGGCCTCCCGGTGAACATGGACGGAACCGAAGGCCCTCGTTGCCAGTCGGTGCGCGCCTTCGGCCGCAACCTGCTGCGCCTCAACCCCGACATCCCCATCGCCTTCTGGGACGAGCGCCTGTCCACCGCCGCCGTCCAGCGCATGATGACCGACGAGATGGACCTCAGCCGCGCCCGCCGCGCCGAGCTCGTCGACAAGATGGCCGCCGCCTACATCCTGCAAGGCGCCCTGGATCGGCTTGGATACGCCGCCTAGGCGGGGTTCAACTTCGCCAGGTTGCTCTTCGGAATAGCCGCGCTGAACCGCCCCGCCGCCTTGGCCTTGTCCTGCCCGACCTCGGCCCACGCCAGCAGGAAGGCCGCGGGAGTCTGCGCGGCGCGCGGCGCGGCCTGGAAGGTCATCGCCCGACCCTTGGCCGCCGCCAGCACCTGAGCCCAAAGGTCCATATCCTCGGTCGGCGCGTCCTCGGGCGCCGGAGGGCTGACGATCAGCCGCCCGATAGCCAGCAGGCCCGGGCTGGACGTGCGAACACTCACCGCAGCCCCCGGCGCCAATCCGTTCAGCGCCGCGATCAGGCCGGTAAGCTCCAGACGTCCGGAGGTGATGCTGCGCTCACCCCCCGCCGTGGCGCTGACCGCCCCATCGATCTGCCGCGCGTAGGCCCAGCCGCCATAGCGAAAGGCGGCGTGGTGGGTGGTTTCAAGCCAGATGCGGATGGACATGGCCGCCGCTTAGCACCGATCAGCCGCCGCTCGCCAGGGCGTAGCCGACCCCGGCGTCCGAGACGATGGCGTCCACGCCCAGCTTCTGGCGCAGCTGGCCGACATAGACCCTCAGGTACTGGATATCGGCTCGCTCGCTGCCCCACACGGCCAGCAGCAGTTGCTTATGGCTGAGGGTGCGCCCGAGGTTCACCGCCAGCTCGGCCAGCAGGTCGTACTCCTTGGACGACAGCTTCACAGCCACGCCCGCCCGCGTCACCAGCCGCAGGCCAAGGTCGATGGTCAGCTCCCCTGCCTGCACCACCGGCGCCGACCCTCGGGTCTGCACCCCATGCCGCAGCCCGGCCCGCACCCGCGCCAGCAGCTCCTCGATGCCGAACGGCTTTTGCACATAGTCGTCCGCGCCCAGATCGAGCGCCTGCACCTTGACCGCCTCCGCCTCCCGCGCCGACAGCACGATGATCGGCGTGGAGCCCTTGGCCCGGATGTCGCCGATCAGGCTCAGCCCGTCGCGGTCCGGCAACCCGAGGTCCAGCAGCACCAGATCGGGGCTATAGTGATTGAACCAGCGCAGCCCCTCCGCCGCCGTGCGCGCCCGCACCGGCCGGTAGCCCGCCGCCTTCAGCGTCGCCTCCAGCGCCGTGGCCAGCCCGGCGTCGTCTTCCACCATCAGGATGGTGGCCGGATCGGCGTCCCGCGTCATGGCGCGAACGGCAGCAGGATGCGCACCCGCGCGCCGTCACCGTCGGTGCGGTTGGACGCCTGCACCGTCCCGCCCTGCGCTTCGATGAACCCCCGCGCTATGGCCAGGCCAAGGCCGGTGCCCGGCGCCCATCCGTCGCCCTGCACTCCGCGCACGAAGCGCCCGAATAGCGGCTCGATCGGTTCGGGGAAGCCAGGCCCCTGATCCTCGACCTCGATCCAGCCGCCGTCGGCGTCGACGCCGATGCGCACATGGATCGGCGATCCGGCCGGCGCGTACTTGCCCGCGTTCTCCAGCAGGTTGGTCAGGGCGATCTCCACCAGATGCGGATCGGCCAGCACCAGCCTCGGCGAAGCGCCGTCTAGGTTCAGTGGGTGGCCGACCAGCGACGCCCCGGCCTGCTGCAGGGCGTCCGCCGCCAGATCCGCCGCCGTCACGGGCTGCGTCCGCACCACGAGCCCGCCGGCGTCCAGCCGGCCCATGTCCAGCAGGTTCGACACCATCCCGCTCAGCCGCGCCGTCTCCCGCTCGGCCACCGCCAGCAATTGCGCCCGCGCGGCGGCGTCATGCTGTCCGGAAAACTTCTGCAGGCTCTGCAGCGTCAACAGTATCGTCGATAGCGGCGTCTTCAGGTCGTGCGACACCGCCGCCAGCAGGTCGCCCTTCAGCTTCTGCCCCTCGACCTCCAGCCTGTTCTGCAGCGCCAGGTCGTCCAGGTGCGCCCGGTCCAACGCCACCGCCACATAGCCGCGCACGATGTCGATCAGCCGCTCGGCCGCCTCGGGCCGCCCGTCCGGCGCCCGCTCCAGCTGCACACCGATGGCCGCGCCCTGCCGCTGCGACGACATCACCGGCCAGAAGTCGAACCCGGCCTGCTCCACCGGATAGGCCCCCGCCCGGGTCGGCAGGCGGGACGCCAGGGCCCAGCTCGCCGCCTCCAGATCGATGGCGGTCAGGTCCGCGCCCTGCGTTTTCGCGGCGACCTCCATGCCCTCGCCCGTATCCAGCAGGATCGCCGCCGGCGCCCCGAACATCCGGCCCAGCGCCTCGGCCGCCGCCGCCGCGATATCCGGCCGTCGCGCCGCGCCAATCAGGCTCCTGGCCAGGGCCTGCAGCGCCAGCGCCTGATCGGCCGCCTGCCAGGCCACCTCGGCCCGCCGCCGCGACTGCCCCGCCACGGCGCTGACCAATGCGGCGGTGGCCAGCAGCAGCACCACCGCCCACACGTTCTCGGGGCTGGCCACCCGCAAGGTGTATCGCGGCGCGATCAGGAAGAAGTTGAACGCCAGCGACCCGCCCACCGCCGCCGTCAGGGCCGGCCCCCAGCCCAGGCTCGCCCCCGCGATCACGACCGGCAGCACGAACACCAGCGACAGGTTCGGCGCATGGGTCAGCTGGTCGAACAGCACCGCCGCCAGGGTCGCCGCCGCCAACAGCGCCAGCGCCAGGCCATAGCGGGCGAAGGCCGACAAGGGCGCCGAACGCTCCATATCCACATCCGTCATGACGGCGCTCCTTCGACACTACCGGCCCCTCTAGGAAGGCCCGTCAGCGCCGCGAAGCAAGGCCTGAGACCCGTGGTGCCCCCTCAACCACATGGGATTTTTATGTCCCTCAGGCGCAGAACCGCCCTCGCTTAACCTGCGAGATCCCTATGTCCGCCATCGCTTCCAGCGCTTCCGCCGTCGCCCCCGCTCCCTCCAAGGGCGTGGGCGCCTTCCTCGGCCTGGCCCTCGGCTCGGCGGGGGTGGTCTAGGGCGATATCGGCACCAGCCCGCTCTACGCCTTCAAGGAGTCCATCGCCCATCTTCGCGGCGCGGGCGGCGCGGTGCAGGGCGCCGACGCCATCGGCGTGGTCTCGCTGATGCTGTGGACCCTGATGGTCATCGTCACCATCAAGTACGTCCTGGTCCTGATGCGCTTCGACAATCGCGGCGAAGGCGGGACCCTGTCCCTGATGGCCCTGGTCCAACGCGCCGGCGGGCGCGGCGCCCGGCTGATCCTGATTGTCGGTATGGTCGGCGCCGGCCTGTTCTTCGGCGACGCCATGCTGACCCCGGCCATCTCCGTGCTGTCGGCGGTCGAGGGGCTGGAGGTGATCAAGGGCGCGCAGGGCATCCAGCCCTTCATCGTGCCCATCGCCCTCGTTTTGCTGATCAGCCTGTTCATGGTCCAGAAGCGCGGCTCGGCCAGCGTCGGCGTCTGGTTCGGCCCGATCTGCGTCCTCTGGTTCGGGGTCATCGCCGTGATGGGCCTGTCCGCCATCCTCAAGGCGCCGCAGATCGTCGCCGCCCTCAATCCGCTGCAAGGCCTGGCCGTTCTCGGCCATCACCCCAAGCTCGGCCCCGCCATCCTCGGCTCGGTGTTCCTCACCGTCACCGGCGCCGAAGCCCTCTACGCCGACATGGGCCACTTCGGCCGCAAGCCGATCCAGGCCACCTGGCTTGCCCTGGTCTATCCCTGCCTGATCCTCAACTACCTCGGCCAGGGCGCCCTGGTGCTGACCAGTTCCAGCGCGGCCGACAACCCGTTCTTCCGCCTGGCCCCGGAATGGTTCCAGATTCCCCTGGTGGTCCTGGCCACCGCCGCCACCGTCATCGCCAGCCAGGCGGTGATCTCCGGCGCCTTCTCCCTCACCCAGCAGGCGGTGCAGCTGGGCCTGCTGCCGCGCATGACCCTGCGTCCCACCTCCGAGCATCACGAGGGCCAGATCTACGCGCCCCAGGTGAACTGGATCCTGGCCATCGGCGTCGCCGGCCTGGTGCTGGCCTTCAAGTCCTCCAGCGCCCTGGCCTCGGCCTACGGAATCTCGGTGATCGGCGCGATGATCACCTCGACCCTGCTGGCGGTGGTCGCCGTGCACCGGCTGAAGAAGCGCCAGATCTGGCTGGCGGTCCTGCTGCTGGCGCCGTTCCTGGTGGTGGAAACCGCGTTCCTCGGCGCCAACCTGATCAAGGTCATGCACGGCGGCTATGTGCCCCTGATGATCGCCTGCGCTCTGATCCTGATCATGTGGACCTGGATGCGCGGCTCGGCCAAGCTGGCCCGCACCGAGCAAGCCGGCAACGTCGCCCTGGCCGACATCCTGCCCTCGCTGATCGCCCGTCCGCCGATGCGCGCCAAGGGTACGGCCATCTTCCTCACCAGCGATCCCAAGACCGCCTCGGCCGCTATGCTGCACAACCTCAAGCACAATCAGGTGCTGCACGAGCAGGTGGTGATCCTCACCGTCAAGGTCGTGCGCCGCCCGCGCGTGCCGGACGCCGACCGCATCGAGGTCGCCGATCTAGACTGCGGCTTCAAGGCCATGACCATGAGCTTCGGCTTCATGGAGACCCCCGATGTCGCCAAGGGCCTGCTGCTGGCGCGCAACAAGGGCCTGAAGTTCCACATCATGCGCACCTCGTTCTTCCTCAGCCGCCGCACCCTAATCCCGCGCCACCGCGCCGGCCTAGGCTACCTTCAGGACCTGCTGTTCATCTTCCTGATGCGCAACGCCGTCCGCGCCGCCGACTTCTTCCACATCCCGCCCTCGCGGGTGGTCGAGCTGGGCGCGCAGATCAACCTCTGATAAAGGGCCTGGGCGGACGATCTGGCGTCTGCCCCTTCCCTCTGTGCGCGAAGCCCCCTAAAAGCGTGGCTTCATGACCAAGCTGGTAGGCATCGACGACGTCCGCGCGCGGACCTTCGCCTTCCCCGCACCCCATTTCATCGGCGTTCAGGACCTCAATCGCCTGCAGGTGATGGACCTGCTGGCCCTGGCCGAAACCTTCGTCACCCTCAACCGGCAACAGGCCAAGAAGCTCGACCTGCTCAAGGGTCTGACGCTGATGAACCTGTTCTTCGAGAACTCGACGCGCACCCAGAGCTCCTTCGAGCTGGCCGGCAAACGCCTCGGCGCCGACGTGGTCAACATGAACCCGCGCGCCTCTTCCATGGCCAAGGGCGAGACCCTGATCGACACGGCGGTCACCCTCAACGCCATGCACCCCGACCTCTTGGTCGTCCGCCACGCCTCCTCCGGCGCCGCGGCCCTCCTGGCGCAGAAGGTCTCCGGCAGCGTGATCAACGCCGGCGACGGCCAGCACGAACACCCGACCCAGGCCCTGCTCGACGCCCTGTCGATCAAGCAGGCGTTCGGCCATGTCGACGGCCTGACCGTGGCCATCTGCGGCGACGTCGCCCACAGCCGCGTGGCCCGCTCCAACGTGATCATGCTGTCGATGCTCGGGGCCAACGTCCGCCTGGTCGGCCCGCCGACCCTGATCCCCGGCTCGGCCGAGCGCTGGGGCGTCGAGGTCCATCACGACATGCGCAAGGGCATCGCCGGCGCCGACGTCGTCATGATGCTGCGCCTGCAGCTGGAGCGGATGCAGGGCGCCCTGGTCCCCTCCACCCGCGAGTACTTCCGCTTCTACGGCCTGGACCGCGAGAAGCTGGCCGCCGCCGCGCCCCATGTCAGGGTCATGCACCCCGGCCCGATGAACCGCGGGGTCGAGATCGACTCCGACGTGGCCGACGATCCCACCGTCAGCCTGATCCAGAACCAGGTCGAGATGGGGGTGGCCGTGCGCATGGCCGTCCTCGCCAGCCTCGCCGCCCGACTGGACGTGGCCTGATGGCGCCCAAACCCAGAACCATGACCGCCCGCTCCGGCGCAAACGGCCAAGCTATCGCCTTCATCAACGCCCGCATGGTCGATCCCGAAGGCCGCTACGACGGCCCCGGCTCGGTGGTGGTCCAGGGCGGCGTGATCGCCGACGTGGTCCGCAAGCCCGGTCTGGGCGAACTGTCCGCCGATATCCGGGTGATCGACTGCAACGGGGCCATGCTCGCCCCGGGCCTGATCGACATCCGGGTCAAGACCGGCGAGCCGGGCGCAGAGCAGAAAGAGACGCTGAAGTCCGCCTGCCGCGCCGCCGCCGCCGGGGGCGTCACCTCTATCGTCATCCAGCCCGACACCGACCCCGCCGTGGACGATCCGGCCACCGTCGACTTCATCCTGCGCCGGGCGCGCGACATCGAGCTGGTTCACGTCTATTGCGCCGGCGCCGCCACCCAGTCGCTCGGCGGCGAGCGTATGGCCGAGATCGGCCTGATGCTGGAGGCTGGCGCCCGCTACCTCACCGACGTCGATCGCGTCATCGCCGACTCCAAGGTGATGCAGCGCGTCCTGACCTACGCCAAGGGCTTCGGCGCCCTGGTCGCGCACCGCCCCGCCGATCCCTATCTGTCGGCCGGAACCGTGGCCACGGGCGGCGAATTCGCCTCGCGCATGGGCTTGGCCGGCGCGCCGGTCGTCGCCGAGCGGATCATGCTGGAGCGAGACCTGGCCTTGGCCGAGATCACCGGCGCCCGCCTGCTGGTCGACCAGATCACCTGCGCCGACGCCCTGGAGAGCCTGGAGCGCGGCAAGAAGAAGGGGGTGCAGGTCACCGCCTCGGCCTCGATCAACCACCTCAGCTTCAACGAGCTGGATATCGGCGACTACCGCACCTTCTACCGCCTCGACCCGCCCCTGCGCTGCGAGGACGACCGCCAGGCCCTGATCGACGCCATCTCGTCGGGCCTGGTCGAAGTCGTCACCTCCGCCCACGCCCCCGCCCCCGCCGAGGACAAGCGTCTGCCCTTCGCCGAGGCGGTGCCGGGCGCGGTGGGTCTGGAAACCCTGCTCGCCGGCCTGCTGTCCCTGCACCATGAGGACCGCGTGGCCCTGGTCGACCTGATGCGCACCGTCACCTACGCCCCGGCGACCCTGCTCGGCCTGCCCGGCGGACGCCTGTCGCCCGGCGCCCCGGCCGACCTCGTCCTGTGCGATCTCGACGCCCCCTTCGCCCTGGACGCCGACAAGCTGATCTCCAAGTCCAAGAACTCGCCGTTCGACGGCCGCCGCCTGCAGGGCCAGGTCCTGCTGACCATGGCCGGCGGCCGCATCGTCCACCAGGCCGAGGAATAGACCCCTCAACGGGGGCTCCGAATGAACTAAGTCGCAGCTTGGCTGTTTTGCTCTTGGCGCCATCCGGCAAGCCAGAGCGGATGCATATCCGCGCCAACGCTCGATCGAGGAGAATTCCCATGCGTTCCAATATCTTGCTGGCCAGTGCGGCCGCTCTGATCCTGGCTTCCGCCGGCGGCGCTTACGCCGTCGCCCAGGACAACGCCGCCGCCACGGCCGCCGCCAAGGACGCCAAGGCCTCCGCCGGCGTCGCTCAGAAGAGCGCCAAGGTCGCTGAGAAAAAGGCCAAGGTCGCCACCAAGAAGGCCGCCGTCGCCGACAAGCAGGCCGGCAAGGCCGAGAAGGCCGCCATGACCGCCGCCCAGAAGGAAGGCCTGGTCAAGGACCGCATCGACTTCATGAAGGCCCAGGCCGCCGACAACAAGGCGATCAATGACTACGCCAAGGGCATGGCCACCAAGGAACAGGCCACCACCGCCATCAACGACCTGATCACCCGCTCGACCAAGATCGCCGCGATGTTCCCCGCTGGCACCAGCTCCAAGGACCTGCCCGGCAAGAGCAACGCCAAGCCGGAAATCTGGTCCGACTTCGACCGCTTCGCCGGCATCGCCAAGGTCCTTCACGACACCGCCATGAAGGAAGCCGAACTGATCAAGACCGGCTCGCCCGAAGACGTCGGCAAGGCTCAGGCCGATCTGGGCAAGAACGGCTGCGGCGGCTGCCACGGCCCGTTCCGTGAAAAGCTGCCCGGCTAAGCCTGCGATTGAACCAAATCCCAGCTTAACAGTTGTGAAGTCATGCCCGGGGCGGCGCTCCCGGGCACAGCTTTTCTCAAGAGGAAATCCCATGCGCTCGAAAATCCTGCTCGCCGCCTCCGCCGCCCTGATTATGTCGTCGGTCGGCTTCACCGGCGCCTACGCCCAGCTCACCACCGGCCAACTGAAGTCTGACGGCAAGCCCGCCAACCCGGTCGTCGCCGACAAAAAGCTGGCCGAAGATCAAGCCGACGTGGCTCAGAAGGCCGCCAAGACCGCCGTGAAGAAGGCCGATGTCGCCGCCAAGTCCGCGGCGGCCGAACAAAGCCACATGGTCTCCTACGCCGACCTCGCCGCCGAAGACGCCAAGCTGGCCAAGGGCGACAAGAAGGTCGCCGTGAAGAAGGCCAAGGTCGCCGCGCACAAGGCCGACGTCGCCGCCGACAAGGCGGAAGACGCCGCCAAGGCCGCCGCGAAATAAGGGTTATCGGCCCCGGCGGCTTGCCGTCGGGGCCTTCCCTCATGCCTGCGAGCATGAGATGAAATCCCGGTCGCAACCGCCGGGGACTTCGTTTTGAGCACCATCCAGCCTTGGCTCGCCGCCGTCCTCGTGATCGGCGGCTATTTGCTGGGCTCAATCCCCTTCGGCGTCATCGCCACCCGTATGGCCGGGCTCGACATCCGCACTGTCGGCTCGGGCAATATCGGCGCGACCAATGTCCTGCGCACCGGCCGCAAGGACCTTGCGGCCATCACCCTGATCGGCGACGGCGGCAAGGGCGCGGGCGCGGTCGGCCTCGCCGCCCTGCTGGCCCACCAGATGGGCCTCGTCGCCAGCCAGCCCTTGATGTGCGCCCTCGCCGGCGGCGCGGCCTTCCTCGGCCACCTGTTCCCGGTCTGGCTCAAATTCAAGGGCGGCAAGGGCGTCGCCACCTTCCTCGGCGTCCTCCTGGCCGCGTCCTTCGTCGTCGGCCTGCTGGCCTGCGCCACCTGGGTCGCCGTGGCCAAGATCCTCAAGATCTCCTCGCTCTCGGCCCTGGTCGCCACCGCCCTGGCCCCGGTCTACGCCTACTTCCTCGGCTGCCCCGCGCCGACCGTGATCCTCGCCGCCGTCCTCGCGGTCCTGGTCTTAATCCGCCACCACGAGAACATCCGCCGCCTCCTGGCCGGAACCGAGCCGAGGATCGGCGCCAACAAGCCGCCCAAGGTCGTCCCAAGAACCAAGACCGCCAAATGACCGGCGCGCGGCTCAGCGACACGGAGCGCCGCGACTGGCTGCGCCTGTCCCGCGCTGAGAACGTCGGCCCGGTCGCCTTCCGCTACCTGATCGACAGCTACGGCGACGCCGCCACCGCCATCGCCGCCCTGCCCGAGCTGGCCAACCGCGCCGGCCGCGCCGCCCCGCCGCGCATCCCCACCATCGCCGAGGCCGAGCGTGAACTGGCCATGGGCGCCGCCATCGGCGCGAAACTGCTATGCGTCGGCGAGCCCGCCTTCCCGCCCCTGCTGGCCGTGCTCGACCCGCCGCCGCCCCTAATCTGGACCCGTGGCGACCCCGGCATCCTGCACGGCCGCGCCGTCGCCGTCGTCGGCGCCCGCATCGCCAGCGCGGCGGGCCAGCGCTTCGCCCGCACCCTAGGCCACGAGCTCGGCCAAGCCGGCTACACCGTCGTCTCCGGCCTCGCCCGAGGCATCGACGGCGCCGCCCACGAAGGCGCTCTGGCCACCGGCACGGTCGCCGTTCTTGGCGGCGGCCCCGACGACATCTACCCCTCCGAACACGCCGACCTTTATCGACGCATCGCCGAGCAAGGCTGCATCGTCTCCGAAAGCCCGCCCGGCTACCGCGCCCAGGCCAAGGACTTCCCCCGCCGCAACCGCCTGATCTCCGGCCTCTCGCTCGGCGTCATGGTGGTCGAGGCCGAACTGCGCTCCGGCTCCCTGATCACCGCCAGGCTCGCCGGCGAACAGGGCCGCGAGGTGTTCGCCGTCCCCGGCTCGCCCATGGACGCCCGCGCCAAGGGGACCAACGACCTGATCCGCCAGGGCGCCGCCCTGTGCGAAGGCGCCGCCGACGTCATCGCCGGCCTGGACGGCATCGGCAGCGGCATGCGCGAGCCCGCCCCACCGCCCTATCGCGGACCGCAGGCCTCCGAAGCCGACCTCAAACTCCTGAAAACCATCGAGGCCCTCCTCTCCCCCACCCCCACCAGCTGGGACGACCTCGCCCGCGCCGCCGGCGCGCCGGGGCCTCACGTCTACGCGGCGCTGGTGGAGCTATCGTTGGCGGGCCGCTGCGAATTGCTGCCAGGCGGCATGGCGGTCAGCGTTTAGCCCCCGGTCGCACGAACCCCGCGTTGCCATCCGCCGTCGGCGGGTTGCGGTTATTCTCGCACAGGAAGTACTCCATGATCCGCTCTCCGGAGGGGCGGTAGAGCGTCCGCGTGGTCCACGGCTTGGTGAAGGTCTTCGGATCGTCGACCGTGATCAGGTCCTCCAGCGTGCCGTCCCCCAGCCGCCGGAACCGCTCCTCCAGATGCATCGCCTCGGTGTGCGGCATGCCGGTCAGGTCGATGCTGGTCTTGTCGTTGAAGCCGGTGGTGTCGACCACCAGGGTGTCGCCCTCCCAACGGCCGATGGAATCGCCAAGGAAGCCGAAGTTCTCCGCCTCCGGCAGATGCGGCTCGTTCATCCGGATCACGCGGAACACCCGCGTCTCCTCGAACAGCATGGTCACCTGCTTGGGCGTCTGGATCACCTGGATCGGATAGTTGGCCGCCATCATCATCAGCGGCATGCCCATCGGCAGGCAACTGAGGTTGCTCGCCGCGAACGGCTGGCCCTTGTCGCTGTCGGCGATGCGCTTGGCGTAGAGGTCGCGCGCCCACGGCTGCATGGCGGGCGCCCCGCCCTCCAGGGTCTGGGGAATCCGCTGCGCCGCCGGATACACGGACGTCGCCTTGTAGTTCATCAGGCTCCACATGCCCGAGATGTCGCCGTCGGCGAAGGCGGGCCCGGCGATGGCGAGCGCCACGGCGGCGAGGCTCGCTGAGATGAGGGCTTTGCGATGCAGAGGCACTTGGAACCTCCCTTGGCCGCGCCTGACGCGCGGTCTTGCTCTTGGGACCTCACGATGAGCGCGCCGGGGCGCCTTCGTCAATCGCGTTGCGCATCACCTCCCCCATCGCGGAGCGATGGCGGGAGGGGGACCGCCCGCTGAAAAGCGGGGGGTGGAGGGGGCAGGCCGCAAGCGTGGTGGCCGCCGCTCGCCCCTTCACCTCGCGCTCTTCGCTGCGCTCGGCGAGCGGTCCACCTCCCGCCGCTTCGCGGGGGAGGTGATCCGCGCCTAACCGGCGGGTTTGGTCGCCCGCGCCGCGGCAACCAGCTTGGGGAAGTCCAGCGAGGCCGAGGCTTCGGTCTGGATGTGGTTGTTCACGATGAAGGTCGGGGTCTGGAAGATGCGCAGCGAGCGCGCCAGGTTCAGGTTGGCGTAGACCGCTTCCTGGATCTTGGGGTCTTCCATGTCCTTCTTCAGCTTGGCGATGTTCAGGCCCACGGTCTTGGCGGTGTCGAACACGTCCTGCTCGGTCAGCCGCCCGCGATAGGCCATCAGGGCGTGGTGAAACGCCTCGTACTTGCCCTGCCGCACCGCGGCCAAGGCCGCCTTGGTAGCGATCAGCGATTGCGGGGTCAGGATCGGGAATTCCTTGATCACGATCTTCACGTTCTTGTCGGCCTTGACCAGGTCCTGCAGACGCGGCTCCACCGCCTTGCAGAACGGGCAGACGTAGTCGAAGAACTCGACGATCACGACGTCGCCGTTGGGATTGCCGAACACCTGCGAGATGCCGTCGTTGCGCAGCTGCGCGGCCTTGCCGGCCACGACTTCATCGCTGGCGGCGGGCGGATCGGCGGCGTCCGAGCGGGAGGCCGCGCCGAATAGCAGCAGGCTGGCGGCCGTCGCCACCATCGCGATACGCAAGAAGCCACGCATGTCGTTCCTCCCGCGCCTGTCTGACCGGCGCCCTGCAGCCAGCTTAGCGGTCCCCGCTACCGGGCGCCATGGGTCCGGAGAACCAGGTTTGCTCCATTAGTCCGTCTGGCGCATTGTTCATGCAGGCGTCGGACATCCGGCGCGGACACTCCAATGAAAATTCCGATCCCCGAACAGAGCGGGTTCGCCGACGCGGTCATCGACGCCCTGTCCTCGAACCTGTGCGTGATCGACGAGAACGGCGTGATCGTCACGGTCAACCGCGCCTGGCGCGACTTCGTCACCGACAACCCGCCCGTCTCCGCCAACGCCGGGATCGGCAGCAACTATCTGCGGATTTGCGAGGCCGCCGTCGGGCCCGGCTCCGAAGAAGCCCGCGCCTTCGCCGCCGGCATCCGCTCGGTGCTGGACGGTGAAACCGAGCTCTTCCAGATGGAATACCCCTGCCCTTCGCCAGTCGAGAACCGCTGGTTCCTGGGCCGGGTCACGCCTCTGGCCGGCCTGCGGGGCGCCGTGATCTCCCACGGCGTCATCACCGAGCGCAAACTGCTGGAGTTCGAACTGATCCGGCTTGCGACCACCGACCCGCTCACCGGCCTGCCCAACCGCCGCTTCTTCCAGGAAGCGGCCAACCTCGAGGTCGAACGCGTCAATCGCTTCGGCGCCTTCGCGGCGGTGGCGATGCTGGACATCGATCATTTCAAGGCGATCAACGACCGCCACGGTCACGCCTCCGGCGATCAGGCCCTGGTCCGGGTGACCCGGTCGTGCAGCGCGCTGGTGCGCAAGATCGACGTCTTCGCCAGGATCGGCGGCGAGGAGTTCGCCCTCCTGCTGCCCGGAACAGACGAGGCTGGAGCCGCGGCGATGGCTGAAAAGCTGCGCGAGGCCATCGCCCAGACCCGGATCCTCGCCGGCGGCAAGCTGATCGCCGTCAATGGCTCTTTCGGCGTCGCCCAGGTTCACGCGGGCGACCGCGACATCGATGACTGCCTCAGCCGCGCCGACCGCACCCCCTACGCCGCCAAGGCCGCCGGCCGCGACCGCGTCGTCCGCTTCAGCGACCTGGACGCTTAGCCGAACCGTCGCCCACCCGATGCGCCACCGCGGCTAACGAGGACGTCCTCGCTTCTGCTCAAGCGAAAGCTTTCACTCCCTCGGCGGTAACCTCCGCCTTGAGTTTGCAGAGCTCCTTCCGGTCCACGACGTAGGTATGGGCCACCAAATCACCGACCCGTTGGTCATGCTCAGTGGCCAGGATGCAAATCCCCGCGGGGATAGCGCCCAACAGGATGGGGTTTACCTCTGCAAATCTCAGGGCGGTGCGGATCGAGGCCCTTCCCACACCCGGCGGCAAGCCTCTCCGATCGACGACGACCAAGCCCGTTATCAATTTGCCGAGCGTGAGGCCCCAAACCCCCTCACCGATGGGGAAATACAAAAGAACCGGTATCAGGACGATCAAGGCTAGGCCCGGATTCAACGTACCTGCGAAGTGTACCGTGATGGCCAGGAACAGCGCGAATGCGACATAGTCGGTGACGGTCGCGAACCACCGCCTGAAAAGCGCCTTGCCCGTTGGCAATTTGCGCGTCGCACGCAGTCCAATGTCGTTACTCGCTACCAACGGCATGCCCCCCCCGGCCCCGTTGCGGGAAGGATTGCACCAGCTATTCAGCGTTGCAAGCGGACCGCCGTCCCTACCCGAACCGCCCCGTCACATAGTCTTGGGTTCGCTTGCCGCGCGGGTTGGTGAACAACTGCTCGGTAGTGGTGAACTCGATCAGCCGGCCCAGGTACATGAAGCCGGTGTAGTCGCTGATCCGCGCCGCCTGCCCCAGGTTGTGGGTGACGATGACGATGGTGTGGTCCTGTTTCAGCTCGATCAGGGTCTCTTCCAGCTTGGCGGTCGAGATCGGGTCCAGCGCCGAGGCGGGCTCGTCCAGCAGCAGGACTTCGGGACGCACCGCCACGCCGCGCGCGACGCACAGCCGCTGCTGCTGGCCGCCGGACAGGCCCAGGCCCGAGGTGTGCAGCTTGTCCTTCACTTCGTCCCACAGGGCGGCGCGGCGCAGGCTCTCTTCGACCCGCGCGTCCATGTCCTGCCGGCCCAGCCGCTCATACAGCCGCACGCCATAGGCGACGTTGTCGTAGATCGACATCGGGAACGGGGTCGGCTTCTGGAACACCATGCCGATCCGCGCGCGCAGGGCCGCCAAGTCCTCGTTCGGGCCCAGGATGTTGCGCCCGTCGAACATGATCTCGCCCTCGGCCCGCTGACCGGGATACAGGCCATAGATGCGGTTCATGGTGCGAAGCAAGGTGCTCTTGCCACAGCCCGACGGGCCGATCAGGGCGGTGATCTTCTTCTCGGCGAAGCCTGTGGTCAGACCGTGCAGAGCCTTGTTCTTCCCGTAGAAGAAGTCGAGCTTCTTGATGTCGATCTTGGCCGGACCCTGGATCTGCTCGACGTAGGACTCGTAGGTCTCGGCTGTGGCCTGGACGTTCATGAAGGGCGGGTCTCCCGGGCGAGGGTGCGGGCGATGATGTTGACGGACAGGACGGCCACCGCGATGACCAGGGCGCCCGCCCAGGCCAGCCGCCGCCAATCGTCGTAGGCGCTGAGCGCGTAGTTGAAGATCACGCTGGGCAGATTGGCCATCGGCTTCGACATATTGGCACTGAAGAACTGGTTGTTCAGGGCGGTGAACAGCAAGGGCGCCGTCTCCCCCGAAATCCGGGCGAAGGCCAGCAGCCCCCCGGTCAGGATGCCGGTCTGCCCGGCCCGCCACAGCACCCGGCGGATGGTCGAGGCCAGGGGCGAGCCCAGGGCCACCCCCGCCTCGCGCAGGGCCGAGGGCTGCAGCTTCAGCACGTCCTCGGTGGTGCGGGTGATCACCGGCGTCGCCAGGAACGCCAGGGCGACCGCTCCGGCCCAGCCGGAGAAGCCGTGGAACGGCTTGACCAGCATCTCGTAGATGAACAGGCCGATCAGGATCGACGGCGCCGACAGCAGCACGTCGTTGACGAAGCGGACCACCTTCCCATAGCGGCTCTCGCCGGCGTATTCGGCCAGCCAGGTGCCGGCCAGCACGCCGATGGTGATGGCGATCAGCATCGCCACCCCGCACATCATGATCGAGCCGACGATGGCGTTGCGCAGCCCGCCGTCCGAGCCCGGCGCGGGGGTGTCCATAGTGAAGATCTTCAGGTTCATGCCCCCCACCCCGTCCTTGACCAGGGTGAACAGGATGGCGAACAGGGCGGCCAGGGCGATGGCGGTGGCCAGCCAGCAGAAACCGACGAACACCAGGTTCGAGGCCTTGCGGCGGATCAGGAGCATCTGCGAGCGCATGGTCAGGCCACCTTGGGCCGGCCGAGCAGGGCCCGGGCGATGGCGAGGACGGCGAAGGTGATCATAAACAGCACCAAACCGAGCGCGATCAGCGACGAGGTGTGCATCTCGGTGGTCGCCTCGTTGAACTCGTTGGCGATGG
Organism: Caulobacteraceae bacterium; assembly: GCA_947475845.1. Classification (GTDB taxonomy): domain Bacteria; phylum Pseudomonadota; class Alphaproteobacteria; order Caulobacterales; family Caulobacteraceae; genus BOG-938. Next base: position 38,412 of record CANJMO010000011.1, read on the forward strand.
TCGAAGCGATAGTCGAGCCGCTATCGAACAGGTTCTTGGGGAAGGCGTGCGAATTGCCGATGATGAAGGTCACCGCCATGGTCTCGCCCAGCGCCCGGCCAAGGCCCAGCATGATGGCGCCGACCGCGCTCCTTTTGATGTAGGGCAGCGAGACCGACAGGATCACCTCGACCGTGTTGCCGCCCAGGCCATAGGCGCTCTCGCGCACCTGGGACGGGATGGTCATCAGCAGGTCGCGCAGCACCGCCGCCATGAATGGCAGGATCATGATCGCCAGGATGATCGAGGCGGTCAGGATATTGGCCCCGTTGGGAATGCCGGTGGTCAGCTTCTCCAGCAGCGAGCCGGGCTTGGCCGCCAGCAGCAGCGGCAGCTGCACATGCAGGGCGAACCACGGGGCCAGCACGAACAGGCCCCACATGCCGTAGACGATCGAGGGAATGCCGGCGAGCAGCTCCACCGCCGTGCCGATCGTGCGCCGCAGGAACGAGGGGCAGAACTCTACCAGGAACACCGCCACGCCGAACGCCACCGGCAGCGAGATCAGCAGGGCCAGGAACGAGGTGATCAGTGTGCCGACGATTGGCCCCGCCGCGCCGTAGACCTCGGTCACAGGATTCCAGCTGGAGACGGTGAAGAACTTGAGGCCGAATTTGTGGAACGCCGGCCAGCCGCCGATAGTCCGCGAGATCAGCACCCCGCACAGCGCCGCCAGCAGCATGGTGGCGCTGGCCGCGCACAGGGCCTCGAAAAACGGGTCCAGCGCCCCGCCCCGAGGCTTGGCCTTGGGCGTGCGGGTCGTTTGGCCAGGCTCGGACTGGTCGAGCGTCAGGGTCATCGGGCCTCGCGTCGGCGCAGTGGAATTAACGACATACCGTCTCAGGAAGATGGGCGGGCGGGGTCAAACCCCGCCCGCCCATCTTCCTGGGGAGGAAACTACTTGGCGGCGTAGACGGCCTTGCCGTCGGCGCCCTTGATCTGAGCGGCCCACTGCTTGCGCATCATCGCCTTCACAGGCGCGGGCATCGGCACATAGTCGAGCTGCTGCGCGGCGGCGTCGCCGTTCTTGTAGGCCCAGTCGAAGAACGCCAGGGCTTCCTTGCCGTTGGCCGGCTTGTCCTGCTTGGTCTGCATCAGGATGAAGGTGGCCGCGGTGATCGGCCACGAGCCCGCGCCCGGCTGGTCCAGCAGCAGCAGATAGTTGCCCGGCGCCTTGCTCCAGTCGGCGCTGACGGCGGCGGCCGAGAAGGCGGCGGCCGTCGGAGCGACGAACTGACCGGCCTTATTCTTCATGTTGGCGTAGGTCAGGTTGTTCTGCTTGGCGAAGGCGTATTCGACATAGCCGATCGAGCCGATGGTCTGCTTGGTGAAGGCGGCCACGCCGTCATTGCCCTTGCCGCCCAGGCCCGTCGGCCATTCCACGGTGTCGTTGGCGCCCACGCGCTGGGCCCAGGCCGGGCTGTTGTTGGCCAGGAAGGTGGTGAACACGAAGCTGGTGCCCGAGCCGTCGGAGCGGTACACCACCGTGATCGGCAGGTTGGGCAGCTTCACGCCGGGGTTCAGCGAGGCGATGCGCGGGTCGCCCCAGGTCTTGATGTCGCCGATGAAGATCTGCGCCAGGACCGGGCCGGTCAGCTTCACCTGGCCCGGCTTCACGCCCGGCAGGTTCATCACGGGGACGACGCCGCCCATCACCATCGGGAACTGCATCAGGCCGTTGGCGGCCAGGTCGGCCGGCTTCAAGGGCTTGTCCGAGGCGCCGAAGTCGACGGTCTTGGCTTCGATCTGCTTGATGCCGCCGCCCGAACCGATCGGCTGGTAGTTCAGCCCGTTCTTGGTGGCCGCCTTATAGGTCTCGGCCCATCGGGCGTAGATCGGGGCGGGGAAGGTCGCGCCGGCGCCGGAGATGTCGGCGGCCATGGCTTGGGCGCCCAGGCCGGCGGCGGCAGTGGCGATAAGGGCGATGGCGAAGGTCTTGAACATGGATGTCTCCAGTGCGGCGATCCCCCAGATCGCCTTGGGCAGGCCCTCTGATAGGCACGGGCAATAACAGTTTGATGACGGTTGGATGCCGATGGTGCGAAAGGGCGCGGCGGCGGGCCGCATCTCCGGCCGGGCAGGCCGGTAAACCTTTGTGACAGTTCTTCGGCGTCATCCTGACGGCGCTTGCAAAAGCGGCGGGGCGCGCGCATTGGCTGCCTCCTGGCCGGCCACCCCATTGACAGGCGGCTATAGGCCTCCCCACTTTCCCCGCCTTCGCCGTCATGCGGACGCGATCAACCGTCGAGCGCCCAGCCCCCTATGAAAGTCGTCGTCGTCGAGAGCCCGGCCAAGGCCAAGACCATCAACAAGTACCTGGGCTCGGACTACGTCGTACTGGCCAGCTACGGGCACGTGCGCGACCTGCCGTCCAAGGACGGCTCGGTGCAGCCGGACGACGATTTCGCCATGACCTGGGAAGTCGATCCCAAGTCGGCCAAGCGGATCAACGACATCGCCGACGCCATGAAGGGCGCCGACCGCCTGATTCTGGCCACCGACCCCGACCGCGAGGGCGAGGCCATCTCCTGGCACGTCCTGGAAATCCTCAACAAGAAGAAGGCGATCAAGGGCGCGGCCGTCGAACGGGTCGTGTTCAACGCCATTACCAAGTCGGCCGTCACCGAGGCGATGAAGAATCCCCGGGCCATCGACATGGAACTGGTCGACGCCTACCTGGCCCGCCGCGCGCTCGACTATCTGGTCGGCTTCACCCTCTCGCCCGTCCTGTGGCGCAAGCTGCCGGGCTCGCGCTCGGCCGGCCGCGTTCAATCCGTCGCCCTGCGCCTGGTCGTCGAACGCGAGATCGAGATCGAGCAGTTCAAGACCCAGGAATACTGGACCGTCGAGGCCGACGTCACCGCCGGCTCCGACCCGTTCCTGGCCCGTCTGCACAAGCACGACGGCAAGCGCCTGACCAAGTTCGACCTCAACTCCGAGGCCCTGGCTCACGCAGCCCAGGCGGCGGTGGAGGCCGGCCAGTTCAAGGTGTCGTCGGTCGAGAAGAAGCCGGCCAAGCGTTCCCCGGCCCCGCCCTTCACCACCTCGACCCTGCAGCAGGAAGCCTCGCGCAAGCTCGGCTTCGCGGCCCAGCGCACCATGCAGGCCGCGCAGAAGCTCTATGAAGGCGTCGATATCGGCGGCGAGACCGTCGGCCTGATCACCTACATGCGGACCGACGGCGCCCAGGTCGCCCAGGAAGCCATCGTCGAGGCTCGCCAGGTCATCGCCGGCCGCTACGGCAAGGACTACGTCCCCGAGCAGCCGCGCTACTACAAGACCAAGGCCAAGAACGCCCAGGAAGCCCACGAAGCCATCCGCCCCACCAGCCTCGACCGCAACCCGGGCTCCCTGCGCCTCGATGGCGACCTGGGCAAGCTCTACGAGCTGATCTGGAAGCGGATGATCGCCAGCCAGATGGAATCGGCCCGCGTCGAGCGCACCACCATCGATCTCGACAGCGCCGACGGCAAAACCGGGCTTCGCGCCACCGGCCAGGTGATCCTGTTCGACGGCTACATGGCCGCCTACGAGGAAGGCCGCGACGACGTCGCCAAGCACTCCGGCGACGAGGAGGACGAGACCGGCCGCCTGCCGATCGTGGCCGAGGGCGCCGCCGGCCGCGTGATCGCCGCCCGCTCCGACCAGCACTTCACCGAACCGCCGCCGCGCTATTCGGAAGCCAGCCTGGTCAAGAAGATGGAAGAGCTCGGCATCGGCCGCCCCTCGACCTACGCCTCGATCCTCACCGTCCTGCGCGACCGCGCCTACGTCCACATGGACAAGAACCGGTTCATCCCCGACGACAAGGGCCGCCTGGTCACCGCCTTCCTCGAGCAGTTCTTCCGCCGCTACGTCGAATACGATTTCACCGCGGCCCTGGAGGAGAAGCTCGACAAGGTCTCCGCCGGCGAGATGCCGTACAAGGACCTGCTGCGCGACTTCTGGAAGGACTTCCACGCCGCCGTCCTCGAGATCGGCGAACTGCGTGTCACCAATGTGCTGGACGCCCTCAACGAGGCCCTCGGCCCGGTGATCTTCCCGGCCAAGGCCGACGGCAGCGACCCGCGCGTCTGCCCGACCTGCGGCACCGGCCAGCTCAGCCTCAAGACCAGCCGCTTCGGCGCCTTCATCGGCTGCTCCAACTATCCCGAATGCCGCTACACCCGCCCGATCGCCACCCCCGAGGGCGGCGACGGCGAGGCGGCGGGCGGCGACCGCGAGCTGGGCCTCGATCCGGCCACCATGGAAAAAGTCTGGCTCAAGGACGGCCGCTTCGGCCCCTACGTCCAGCTTGGTGAAGGCGAGAAGCCGCGCCGCTCATCCCTGCCCAAGGGCTGGCCCCCCGGCTCCATCGACCTGGACCAGGCCCTGCGCCTGCTGTCTCTGCCGCGCGAAGTCGGCAAGAGCCCCGACGACGGCAAGCCGATCCTGGCCGGCCTCGGCCGCTACGGCCCCTACGTCCAGCACGACAAGACCTACGCCAGCCTGGCGAATATCGAGGAAGCCTTCGACGTCGGCCTCAACCGCGCCATCACGCTGATCGCCGAAAAGCTGGCCGGCGGCCCGCGCGGCGCCCGCGGCGCCTCCGCCGCCCCGCTCAAGGAGCTCGGCGACCATCCCGCCACCGGCAAGCCGATCCGCATCCTGGCCGGCCGCTTCGGTCCCTACATCAAGCACGAAGACACCAACGCCAACGTTCCGCGCGGCAAGGATCCGCAGGACGTCACGCTGGACGAAGCCGTCGCCCTGATCGCCGAACGCGAAGCCAAGGGCGGCTCCACCAAGAAGAAACCCGCCCGCAAGGCCGCCGCCCCCAAGCCGATGACCGCGAAGGTCGTCAAAGCCAAGAAACCGGCGGCGAAGAAGAAAGCCGCCGCCAAGAAGAAGCCTGCGCCGAAGGCCTAGAGACGAACTCCGCACAGGCCGCACATGATCGCGGCGCTCACCAGGGCGCTGCCGATCAGCCCAGCTGTCCAAAGACGGTTGGCGGCGGCCGCGCCGGCGCCGTGCGCCACGGCGACCGCGCGCAGCCCGGAAGATAGGTGCGCCAGGATGAAGAACACGCCTAGCGCATAGTGCGGCAGGAGGCGGATGCTCCAGGGATCATGGATCAGGCCCAGCGGCGCCGCCGTGGCCCAGTCTCAGCCGGTCTCCAGCTTGCGCACCACCCGCGCCGCGAACAGCGAGTTCATGTGGGTGATGATGAACGCCGCCAGATAGGCGCCCGAAGCGGCCTGAAAGGCGCGGTGCGCGTTCCCCGGGGCGGCGCTCCAACGCGCGGCCAGCCGCATGCCTGTCCCCGCCTGGAAGAGCACCAGGCCGATCAGCACCGGCTCGATGACCGGCGAACGATAGACATGCCGTCCCGCCTTCATCATCGCGGCGTGGGCGTCTGGCCCGATCAGACCGAGCAGATGGTTGCCCAGATGGAACAGGATGTAGACGGTGATCGCCGCCGCCGTCGCGCCATGGATCACCCGCCACCGGGCGACCGATCCCGCGATCGGCTTAGGCGCGGCGTTGCTGCCCGCCAGGACATAGGCGCCGACCGCCAGCCAGGCGATCACCCAAACGGTCTTGTCCGTCATAGGCGGGTGCAGCAGGCCGACCGTTACGCCCGTCAGCACGAACAGCGGCGGCGCCCCTAGGACGAGATAGGCGAGCCGCCGCGCCCGCAGTTGGAACATCGAAGACGCGGGCCCCGTCTGCCGAAGAGTCAGCGCCAAACCCCAAAGCGGCGCCGCGAACGCCGCCGTCAGCAGGGCCGCCGCGGCCAGGACAGCCGCTGGCGTCATCGCGCCGCTCGGTGGCGATACCGCGGAATGAAACCCGGACAGCAGGAATGGATACGCGATCGCCGCCAGGACGGGGGCAAGACCGGAGGCGCGTTGTCTATTCATCGGTCTGATGCCGACAGTGGCGTCCGGACATGAAGCCATCCCGCGAAACGTCGAAGCTTCAGTATGCAAATTCACGGCGGCTCCGATAGGCCGCTTTTTGATCGGCCGTTGGCTAGGAATGAAGCGCCGACGCCGCGCCAACCGCGTTACAGTCTTCCACCGACTCAAGGACCCGCCTTTGCCCAGCCCTCCCCGCGACAAGTTCTCCAAGAACGGGCGCCCCCGCGCCACCGGCCTGCCCGACCGCGATACCCTGCTCAAGGTCCTGCGCGAGCGCGGCGAGGCGGATGTCGGCGATCTGGCCGCCGAGTTCGGGCTCAAGGGCGGCGACCGCCGGGCCCTGCGCGAGATGCTGCGCTCGCTCGAAGGCGAAGGGACCCTCGGAAAACGCGGACGGCGCGGCTTCGCCAAGGCCGGTGCCCTACCCCCGGTCGGCGTGGTCGACGTGATCGAGAAGGACATCGACGGCGACCTCTGGGTCAAGCTGGTCAAGGCCGGCGAGGACGCCCCCAAGGTCCGTCTGGCCCCCGGCAAGGAAGACACCGGCGGCGCGCCCGGCCTCGGCGACCGCCTCCTGGCGCGCTTCGACAAGCTGGAGAACGGCGAGACCGTCGCCAAGACCATCAAGAAGCTCGGCCAGAGCAGCCAGAAGGTCCTCGGCGTTATCCGCAAACAGCGCCGAGAAACCCGCATCGAGCCCGTGGACCGCAAGTCCAAGGACAGCTTCGTCCTGTCCGAGCACGACGGCGCCCAATACAAGGACGGCGACCTCGTCCTGGCCCAGGCCGGCTCGTCGGAACAGCGTTACGGCCCTCGGCGCGGCAAGGTGCTGGAGGTGGTCGGCCGCGAGGACGAGCCCCGCGCCGCCTCCCTGATCGCCATCTTCTCGCACAGCATCCCCACAGGCTTCTCCGAGGCCGCCGAACAGGAGGCCGAGGCCGCCCAGCCGCCCACCGTCGCCGCCCGCGAGGACCTGCGCGACGTCCCCTTCGTCACCATCGACCCGCAGGACGCCCGCGACCACGACGACGCCGTCTACGCCGAGCCGGATGCCGACCCCAAGAACGAGGGCGGCTGGATCGTCTGGGTCGCCATCGCCGACGTCGCCGCCTACGTCCGCCCCAACTCGGCGCTGGACCGCGAGGCGCGCGAGAAGGCCAACTCCGCCTACTTCCCCGACCGCGTCGAGCCGATGCTGCCCGAGCGCCTGTCCAATGGCCTCTGCTCCCTGCGCCAGGGCGAGAACCGCGCCTGCATGGCCGTGCGCATGGTGTTCGACCGCAACGGGCGAAAGACCGGCCACAAGTTCACTCGCGGCCTGATGCGCTCGGCCGCCAAGCTCAGCTACGAACAGGCCCAGGCCGCCGCAGACGGCGAGCCCGACGACGTCACCGGCCCCCTGCTCAAGACTATCATCGAGCCCCTGTGGGCCGCCTACCGCTGCATGCTGATCGGCCGCCGCACCCGCCAGCCGCTCAACATCGAAAGCCTGGAGCGCCGCATCGTCATCGACCAGGACGGCAAGGTCGCCTCCATCGAGCCGCGCAAGTCCCTCGAAGCGCACAAGCTGATCGAGGAGATGATGATCCAGGCCAACGTCTGCGCCGCCGAAACCCTGGAGCAGCGCGGCTCGCCCCTGATCTACCGCGTGCACGACGCCCCCAGCATGGAGAAACTGCAGGCCCTGGCCGACTTCCTGGGCACGCTGCAGATGCCGTGGAACAAGGGCGAGGCCCCGCGCACCGACCGCTTCAACAAGCTGCTGGCCGAAACCCGCGACGGACCCCACGCCGAGATCGTCAACGAGGTCGTCCTGCGCACCCAGATGCAGGCCCACTACAGCCCCGACAACATCGGCCACTTCGGGCTGAATCTCGACCGCTACGCCCACTTCACCTCGCCGATCCGCCGCTACGCCGACCTGATCGTGCACCGCGCCCTGATCCGCGCGCTCAAGCTCGGCGACGACGGCCTGTCGGACTGGGACGTCAAGAACCTCAAGGATACCGCCGACCACATCACCATGGCCGAGCGCAAGGCCATGGCCGCCGAGCGCGACGCCACCGACCGCTACGTCGCCGCCTTCCTCTCGGAACGCGTCGGCGCCTCCTTCGAGGGCCGCATCACCGGCGTCACCCGCTTCGGCCTGTTCATCAAGCTGGCCGAGACCTGCGCCGACGGCCTGGTGCCGATCCGCAACCTCGGCGACGAGTATTTCACCCACGACGACCGCTCCCACTCCCTGGTCGGCGAGAAGACCGGCCAGCGCTGGCGTCTCGGCGCGCCGGTCACCGTCAAGCTGATCGAGGCCACCCCGATCACCGGGGGCCTGCTGTTCGAGATGCTCAGCGAACCCGCCCCTCGCGACCCCAACGCCCAACTGCCCCGTCTCGGCATCCGCGGCCGCGGCGCCGGCCGCCCCGGCGGTCCCAAGCCTGGCCCCGGCCCCAGGGGCCTCCCCCGCGGCGTCAGCCGCAGCCCCAAGGGGCAGAAGCGGCGCAAATAGCATGAGGGCCTGGGCCACACTCGCAGGCGTAATCTTGCTGGCCGCCCTGGCCGCATCCCTCGCCCTGCGCCCGCCCGCCCCTCAGTCCGTCAACGCGCCCGCCCAGGCCTTCTCCGCCCTGCGCGCCTTCCCCGACATCCAGAAGGTCGCCCAGCGCCCCCACCCGATCCGCTCGCCCGATCAGGCCCGGGTCCGCGACTACCTGTTCACCCGCATGGCCGACCTCGGCCTCGCGCCCCTGCTGCGTCCCGTCGACAGCAAGGACGGCGCGCTGTTCAACCTGCTCGGCGTCCTGCCCGGCAAGGACCGCGCCGCCCCCGCCGTCCTGCTCATGGCCCACTTCGATTCGGTCCCCACCGGCCCCGGCGCGGCCGACGACGCCTCGGGCATCGCGTCGATCCTGGAAACCGTCCGCGCGCTCAAGGCGTCCGGCCCGCACCAGCGCGACGTCATGGTCCTGCTCACCGACGGCGAGGAGCCCGGCCTCTACGGCGCCAAGGCCTTCTTCTCCTCAGACCCGACCCGCGCCCATGTCGGCGCGGTCATCAACCTCGAGGCGCGCGGCAACCGCGGCCGTGCGGTGATGTTCGAGACCCACCGCCAGGGCGGGGCCATGATCGGCTTCCTGCTCAAGGCCCACGCCCTCCAGGGCGCCAGCTCCCTGATGCCCGACCTTTACCGCCGCCTGCCCAACGACACCGACCTGACCGAGGCCCTCAAGCGCGGCTACGCCGGGATCAACATCGCCTTCTTCGACGGCTTCGGCGCCTATCACCGCCCCACCGACACGCCCCAGAACCTCAGCCCCGCCAGCGTCCAGTCCATGGGCGGCCAGGTCCTGGCCATGGCGGCGGCCCTCGCCGGCGCCCCCGCCCTGCCCGGCCGCGCCCCCGATACAGTCTACGCCGACCTCATGGGCGGCCCGATACTGGCCTACCCGCCCGTCGGCGGCTGGCTGCTGCTCGCCGTCGCCATCCTCGTCATCGGCGCGGCTGGCTGGCGCGCTCTCAGGACCGGCCAGACCAGCATCGGCGGGGTCGCCGCCGCCTTCGCCCTGGTCCTGCTCCTGATCGCCGTACAGGCCGCGCTGCTGGTCGGCGACGGCAGGCTGCGCATCGTCACCGACGGCCAACGCCTCGCCCCCCTCCTGCGCCACTCCGCCCAGGCCCTGGCCGGCGCCGGCATGCTGGCGGGCGGCGTGACCCTGATCTGGCTCTGGCTTGCCCACAAGCGCCTGCACCCCGCCAGCCTGTGCTTGGGCGCTCTCAAGGTCCTGGCGCTGGCCGCCATCGCCCTGCAGCTCACTGCCCCGGTCGACGCCTTCATGCTCTGCTGGCCCCTGCTGCTGGCCGCCTTGGCCGCCGCCGTCGCCATCTGGAAGCCCCAAACGCCGTGGATCGCCGCCCCCATCGCCCTGGCCGGCCTCGCCCAGCTGTTCTATTGGACCGGCCTGATCTACTCCCTGGTGGGCCAGGAGACCCCTGCGCTGCTTGCCCCCTTCGCCACCGTCGCCGCCGTGCTCTTGCTGCCGATAACGCCAAGGACCGGACCCAAATGCGCCCTCATCGGCGCCCTGGTCGCCGCCGCCGGATTGGGCCTGTCGCTGCTGGCGCTACGCCCCTAGCAGGGCGCGTTGACTTCTGGCCGTTCCTGAGTATGTTCCGCCCTCTTCGATTTTACGGCTGGAGCGGTGTCTCCGCTCGCCCGCAAGGACCTGGATTATGGCTAAACCGGCTTCCATCAAGATCCGCCTGAACTCCACGGCGGATACCGGCTTCTTCTACGTCACCAAGAAGAACGCCCGCACCAAGACCGAAAAGATGGTGCTGAAGAAGTACG